>NZ_JBFBAV010000016.1:0-174934 GCF_040689505.1 Streptomyces sp. NPDC051211 | reverse complement strand
CGGGACGGTGGTTCTGCTCCACGCCCATCATCCCGGAGTCGCGGAACCGGCCCGGCCCGCCGAGGAACCGGTGGTCGCGTCCTGGTCCTCGGGCCCGGCCCCGGAGTCGGGCTCGAAGCCGCGGCCCGACGCTGCGCCCATGTGATCGGCGTCGACCCTTCCGACGTCATGCTCGCCATGGCCCGCCGCCGCTGCGCACCCCTGATCGCCCGGGGCCGTCTCCGCCTCGCCGTCGGCACCGCCGCCCGCACCGGCGAAGCCGACACGTCGGTCGACGTCGTCATCTCCGTCAACAACCTGCAGCTCTGGCCCGACGTTCCCGCCGGCCTCGCCGAACTCCACCGCGTCCTGCGCCCCGGCGGCCGCATGCTCCTGGCCGCCCACGAGAAGTGGCTCCCTGCCGACCTCCCCACCCTCGCAAACACAGTCCGGGCGGCCGGGTTCACCTCCGTCCGCACCTGGACCTGGGAACCCCCCACCCGCATGGCATCGACTGCAGCCCTGCTGAGCGCCGTACGCACTTAGGCCGCGCAGCCCGGCAGTTGAGTGTGGCCGCCGTCACCTCGCGTGGTGTCACATCCGGAGCCGCTGCCCTGTCCTCGCTACAGAAGCGAGAGAAGGGATCTCAGGATGAAGACCGTCATCGTGTGCGCCTCCGTGTCGCACGGCAATACGCGTCGAGTCGCCGACACCATGGCCCAGGTACTGAGCGCGAAGGTCGTCTCCCCGGACGAGGCCGACCTGGCGGAACTGGCCGGGGCCGACCTCGTGGGATTCGGTTCGGGCGTCTTCTACAGCAGGCTGCACCCGCGCCTGACCGACTTCGTCAAGGCACTTCCCGGCAGGCGGGGCCGGGCCTTCGTGTTCGCCACCAGCGGGCTCCCCGAGCTACCGCTGGCACCCTTCACCCGCCCCTTGGTCCAACTCCTCGAAGGCAAGGGCTTCGAGGTGAACGGGAGCTTCTCGTGCCGGGCGTTCGACACCTGGACGCCCTTCAAGCTCGTCGGCGGCATCAACAAGCAGCGGCCGGACGCCGGGGACCTGGCTGCCGCGCGGGCGTTCGCCGAGCGGCTGCGGGACGGGAGCGGGCCGGTGTCCTGACCCTGCCGCTTCCAGGCGGCTGCCTCTCTCCACCCGTCCCCGTGGTCCCACCCGTTGGGGTCGTAGTGGGTGATGCCACCGTCCGCCGCCTCCAACATCAGGCGGAGGTCCCGGAACCCGCAGAGGCCGCCGCACCCCTCGCCGGCCCCGGATGTAACACTGGCCCCGGTCAGAACGGCGACGAGCTGGCTGAGCAACACGAGCGGCACGAGCAGCACGCGCGACACGAGCAAGCGGACCGGGGCAGGAGGCGCAGTTGAGCATCAGCGTCGAGGGACAAATCGACATAACGGGTCCGGTGGGCAAACTGCTCCACCGGCGGCGGCTGCAGAACGCGACGGTGATGCAGTCCTTCGGCATCGATCCCGTCACCGGCGAGATCTTCGTCCTCCAGGTCGTCGAGGGCGGTCTCACCCTGGCGGGCGAGTCCGGCCCCAAGACCGGCAGGCAGCGGGCGTACGCCGGCGACCTGGCCGTGACCCGGCTCAGCCAGGCGGGCACCATCACGGGGCACATGTACCTGCGGGGCTTCGGCCACGGCGTGTCCATGGGCGTCGAGCACCACAACGGTGTCTCGCGGTTGTGGACGGAGACGGCTTCCATCCCCATGGGCACCAACGTGCCGGAGGAGGAGAAGGATGGCTACGGCACTGCCGTCACCCACTTCGAGTTCCGCAGCGGCGCGGTCATCGACTCCGGTTCCTCGCAACTCGCCGCGGCGTACCGGCCGGTGGCCGGTGCCACCAACGTGACCTGCACCATCGACCCGACGACGAACCGGGTGATCGTCCGCTTCAGGAGCGGCAGCATGATGTTCGAGGCCTACGACCTGGACAAGGCCAGGGCCGGCGACTGGACGCCGCTGACCCGGATCACCCAGCCGGACGCGAAGGGGGTCTTCCAGGGGTACGCCTCCCTCGGCGGCGTGCTGTACATGCTGGCCGGCCAGGGCTACTCGGACGTGGTCAAGCCGCCCGGCAACACGTACCTGACCGCCGTGGACTGGGCCACCGGCGCCATCCTGGACCAGCAGTTCGTCACCGCCGCTCCCGGCCTGGAGCTGCGCGAACCCGAGGGGATGGCCGTATCGGTGCGGAACGGGGTGCAGCATGTGCACTTCGGCTTCGCCGGCGAGGACCCCGGCCCGCGGACCTGCACCATTCTGTCGCTGTCCGGGGAGCCGGAGGTCGACGGGGTGAAGGTGCTGGCCGACTGGCAGCCGATCCCGCTGGCGAGCGGCGTGACCGCCGATGTCCGGGCCCCGCAGGGGCGGCTGATCAGCATCGCGGGGACGACGGTGCTGCAGCTCAGTGGCGGGGTGAAGGGGACCTTCGGGGCGGACACCCGGATCGGTACGCTGCCCGACGCGCTGGCGCCGAGCATGGCGGTCCAGGGCAGTGTGCCGCGCAACAACAGCGGCGGAGTGTGCACCGCCCAGGCGGAGGCGGACTCCGTCCGGGAGCTCTGGCTCTACGGCGGGCGCTCCACGAACCCCGTCACATGGGCCCAGTTGGACAACTTCAGCGCCGTCTGGCGCTGACGTCCCCCTTCCGCCCTTCCCCGTTCCTCCCTCTCCCCGCTCGCCAACCCTTCCGCCAACCAAGGCCAAGGAGACCGACCCCCATGTCCCACAACCGCCGCCGTATCCTCGGTGCCGCTCTCGCCCTGCCCGCCACGCTGGCCGCGACGAACCTGGTGGCCGCCACCCCCGCCGTCGCCGCGGGTGGTGTCGAGGCACAGCCGTGGACCGACCTCCTCCTCGAGCCGGGTGTCACCGCCCAGGCGGGAGCGACTCCGCAGGTCCGGCTGATCACCATCGCCGGTACGGTCTTCCTCCAGGCGCGCGGCTCGGTGACCTGCAACCTCGCCGTCGACTCGAAGATCGCCACCCTGCCGGCCGGGCTCCGCCCCACCGCCGTGGTCCGCGCCACCGCCCCGCGCAACAACAGCCAGGGCATCAATGCCTGCCGTTTCGAGGTCAACACCGCCGGCTCCCTGACCATCTACGGCGGAAACGGCGGAAACCCGATCACCTGGGTCCAGTTCGATTCCGTCCAGACGATCTGGCGCTGAGCGCAGCGGGCGGGCCGGCGTAACGCCGACGAACACGGCCCGCCCCGCCGGCAGTCGCTCCGCTCGAGCCTCGGCAACTCTGGTCGAGATGTCAGTCCGACGCGCCCCGCAGGAGGACGACGCGATCGGGTCGGCCAAGGGCCGTCGAGCGGATCCAGTACCCGGCCTGCTCCGCGCCGGTGGCCCTCAGGTGCTCACGCCGGCCCGGCGGGGCCAGTTCGTCGTTGTATCCGTCGCACCAGCCGTCGCTGTCGTCCGCGAAGAGACATCTGTACGCGTAGAGCCGGCCGTCGTGATACCACTCGTGTCGCACCACGGGCATCCGAAGGATGTGCTCGAACCAGTCGGCCGCCAGCGCCGCAAGCGCTTGGGGAGTGCCGGTGACGTCCAGTGCCAGCCTGGTTCGCGGCTGCGGGAGCCAGTAGAAGTCCTGATGGATGAGGCGGTCTCCGCGGACCGTGGGCCCGGTCAGGTGCAGGCCGATGCGCAGGGGCCACCCGAGCGACCCGTCGCCGAGGCCCACGCACATCACCAGCGAGGAGTCGTCCTCGGGCCGCCCTACCCAGCTGACGGCAGGTGGGACCTTCCACGCTTCGGCACGTTCGCGCAGCGCCGCCACGAAGGCGCGCTCCGTCCGGTCCAACTCGGATTCGGTCTCCGGGTCATCGCTCACGAACCACGGGTCTTCCAGCACGCGGCCACTCTATGTCCGGCGCGGGGACGCGCGATCGGGCACCCTCCGTGGCGAGGTTGGGGGCCCTGGAGCAGTGCGTCGGCGGGAAGGGACCACCGTCGTCTCCGGGGGATACTGGGGCGCGGCTGGTTCGAACATCATCCGCCCATCAGTCCCCCACCCGGCGGCTTCACCGCCCGGCTGTTGGTCATGTCCCACCCTCCCCGAGGAGCACCACGCGCATGTCGATACCCCCGCAGCCGCCGTCGTCCCCACAGCCGTACCCGCAGCCGGGGCCGTACGGGCAACCCGGTCAGGCGGGACACCCCGGACTGCCCGGGCAGGCGGCGCCCTACGGCGGACCGCAGGGCTGGTACCCGCCGCCGCAGAAGACCAACGCGCTGGCTGTCGTGGCGTTCGTGATGTCGATCGTCTGCGCGGTGCCGTTCATCCCGCTGGTCCTCGGCCTCATCGCCCTCTCCCAGATCCGCAAGGGCGGCGAGAAGGGCAAGGGGCTGGCCATCGCGGCCGTCGTCATCCACGGCGTCACCATCGCGTTCTACGCGATCCTGGTGATCCTCGGGCTGTCCGGAGCGCTGGACGACGGCCCCCCGCCGCGGCGTGACACCAGCGGCCAAGTCACCACGCCGGGCTCCAGCGACGTGGAGGACATCCGCAAGGGAGACTGCTTCAACACCGAGGACGACCTGGCCAAGACCCAGGAGGGGGACAACACCCAGGCCCGCTTCACGGTGCGGACCGTGCCCTGCCACCAGCCCCACGAGGGCGAGGCGTACGCCGTCTTCAACCTGGAGGGCGGCCCCTACCCGGGTACGGACAAGGTCGTCGCGACCGCCGAGGAGAAGTGCGGCGGCAGGGCGCTGACCGACTACACGGGCGACGCCGCGAAGCTGCCGAAGACGCTGGAGGTGTTCTACTACTACCCGCAGTCCAGCAGTTGGAGCCTCGGTGACCGCGAGGTCACCTGCTTCCTGGGCACCGCCGAGGGCACGAGCACCGGCTCCGTCCGCGCCTCCGGTTCCTGATTCTCCGTCACCGGCCGCCCCGTTCCGCCGTCTCGCCGGTTCGCTCGGCAGCCAGGGCCCGGCGTCATGTTCCGGCCGGTCCTCTCGGTCTTCCCGGCCCTCCTCGAGTCCGTCCTTGGACGGCTGCACACGACCGCACACGACCGCACACGGCTGCACGCGACCGCACGCGGCCGTGACGGTCAGCCGCCGACGTGGATGCCGGGGCGGCGGTCCGGGTCGGGTTCGTGGCTGCGGATGATCTCGCGGGTGACCGGTGCGGTGTCGCCACGCCCCAGGAGGAAGTAGCGGACCATGTGCACCAGCGGGCTGCCTTCCGCCCAGGCGAAGTAGCAGTGCGGCTGGACGCCGGTGGCGTCGCGCAGGGCGAGGAGGACGGCGGCGATGGCGTTCGGGGCGGCCGGGGCCTCGGCGCGCAGGACGCGGTACCCGTCGACTTCGACGCCGTGGACGGTGAGGGTGTCGCTGAAGTCCGAGGGGTCGACGACGTCGATCTCGAGGAACAGCACGTCGGCCGGGCCGGGGACCGGGTTGACGCCGCGCTGCTCGCGTTCCTTCGCGCTGTACTCGGCGACGTCACCGGCTTGACGGCGGTTCGCGATGATGTTGATGGCGTTGTCGTGGGCGAGGGTGTCGTCGATGAAGCGGCGGGCATCGCTGTCGAAGACGATGCGGTCGGCGCGCAGCTCGGTCGTGCGTGAGACGCGGGAGACCAGCGACACGATGACGATCCCGGCGATGAAGAACCCGGAGATGACGATGCCGTCGGGCTTGTCGACGATGTTGGCGACCAGGGCGTAGAGCAGGACCGCGGTGAGCAGGGCGAAGCCGACGGTGGTCGCGCGCCGCCGGTGGCGTGCGACGGAGACGGTGACGGCGAAGGCACCGGACACCATCATGGCGAGGATGCCGGTGGCGTAGGCGCCGGCCTGGGCGTCGACGTCGGCGTCGAAGGCGATGGTGATGAGGATGCACAGGACGGTGTAGACGATCACGACCGGGCGGACGGCCCGCCCCCACTCGGGTGCCATGCCGTAGTCGGGCAGGTAGCGGGGGACGATGTTGACCAGTCCCGCCATGGCGGACGCGCCGGCGAACCACAGGATCAGGATGGTGCTGATGTCGTAGACGGTGCCGAACGCCTCCCCGACGTGCTCATGGGCCAGCCACGCCAGAGCACGGCCGTTGGCGGCGCCACCCGGCTCGAACTGCTCGTGCGGGATGAGGAGGGTGGTGACGAAGCTCGCGGACAGCAGGTAGACGCTCATGATGAGAGCGGCGGTGGTCAGCAGCCTTCGGGTGTTGCGGATCCGCGCGCGCAGCCGCTGCTCCTCGTCGGCGCCCTCGGCCGCCACCAACGGCATCATGCTCACACCGGTCTCGAAGCCCGACAGGCCCAGCACCAGCAGTGGGAACGCCAGCAGCGCCGGGCCCACCAGGTCACCGAAGCCGCCTCCGCCCTCGCCGAGGGCATCGATCCACGCCGACCAGGCCCCCGGGGTGGTGAAGACATGGGTCAGGCCCACCGCGATGACGACCGCGTTCAGCACCAGGAAGACCGCCACCAGGGGGATGGCCACACTGACCGCCTCGCTGAACCCCAGCAGGAACACCCCTCCCAGCACCAGCAGCAGCGCCACCGTGAGGGCGACCTCGTGGCCGTGCAGCACTGCGGGGAAGAACGGGTTCTCCACCACGTGGACGGAGGCGTCCGCAGTGGAGAGGGTGATCGTGATGATCCATGACGTGGCCACGAAGCCGAGGAGGATCAGTACGAACAACTTGCCCCACCAGAACGGCAGCAGGTCCTCCAGCATCGCCACCGACCCGGCGCCGTGCGGGCTCTCCTTCGCCACCCGCCGGTACATCGGCAGCATTCCCAGCAGGGTCAGTGCCACGATCAGCAGCGTCGCCAACGGCGAGACGGCCCCGGCTGCGAGGGCGGCGATCGCGGGGACGTAGGCCAGGCTGGAGAAGTAGTCGACGCCGGTCAGGCACATCACCTTCCACCACGCGTGCGGCTTCGAGTGGCCCTCGTCGGCGGCCGGGCCCACCGGCTGTACTTGGTGCCGCAACAACCACCGCGCCACCCTGCCGGACGGCTCTGCCCGCAGAGCGGCACTGTCCACCACCGCCGGCATCATCGGGTCGTTCGCTTCGCTCAAGTCCCCCGTCATCCTTCCCGACCTGCCCAGCACACCCGCGCCCGCACCCGCACCCGCACCCGGCGGCCACTTGCCCAGGGCCTCGCAACGATCACCAAGTATGGGCCTGCCGCCGAGGTGGACCGCACCGGACGGACCGGCTCCCGGTACCCGGCCTGCCTGGTACGCCGCGCATCGCCCAGCGCCCCCGGACTATCGGTCCCGACCACAACTGCCCACGTAGAGCGGGCAGAGCACCGGCCGGGGACCCCGCCACCGGCGTACGTGCCCCCGTACCCGACGGACGTGGCAGGGCCTCGAGACGGACCCCCGCCCCCCAACAACTTTGACGCGTCCTTAACGCCCGGCCCTCCATACGGCGGAACCGGTCGCGGACTCAGTCATGCCGGGCGAGCTTGACCGCCGAGACGAGCAGGATCGCGGCCAGCACGGGGATGAGCACCAGGTCCGAGAACACACCGAGGAGCAGCCCGCCCAGCACGGCACCGGTGATCGAGCCCACCGCCATCACCGTGGTGAAGCGGAGGTTGGCGCCGAGGACGGCGAAGCTGCCGTCACGGCTGTAGCGGGCGAAGGCCACCAGCATGGTGGGCAGTGACACCAGCAGGGAGAGGCTGCCGGCGGTCTTGATGTCCACCGCGAAGAGCAGCACGATCGTGGGGATCAGGAGCTCGCCCCCGGCCACACCCATGATCGCCGCGACCACCCCGATGCCGAACCCGGCCACGACTCCGCAGGGCACCTGAGCCCACAGCGGCAACGCGAGTGCCCCCAGGGTGGTGGTGTGCGTGACCAGCAGGGCGGCCGCCATGAGCACCATCAGAGCAGCCAGCACCTTGTAGAGGGTGGAGGAGCGCATACGCACCGCCCAGGACGCTCCGGCCCAGGCACCCAGCAGGCTTCCGGCCAGCAGGTTCACCGCGACGGGCCAGCGTGCGGCCACCTCGGCGGCCGGGACC
Organism: Streptomyces sp. NPDC051211; assembly: GCF_040689505.1. Taxonomy (NCBI): domain Bacteria; kingdom Bacillati; phylum Actinomycetota; class Actinomycetes; order Kitasatosporales; family Streptomycetaceae; genus Streptomyces; species Streptomyces sp. NPDC051211. The sequence goes on along the minus strand of NZ_JBFBAV010000016.1, from coordinate 166,917 downwards.
GCCGCCAGCCGGGCGGGCAGCGCGACCAGGACCACGACCAGGCTCATCGCCTTGTTCAGGATGACCGCCGAGAGCGCGGCGAAGGCGAAGAGGCCGATCAGCAGCGGCAGGCGGAACTCCGCGCCGCCCAAACCGATCATCCCGCCCAGAACGCCGATGGCCGCCCCCGCACCGAACACCACCGGCATCGAGTGCCTCGAACGTACGGGAGCAAGGTCCTCATCGGTAGCCATGACGGGCATCCTCGCTGCTCACAGTCCCCAACCGCTATGGCATGCCCCCAGCTTCGGGGGAAGGCACGGGGCACCCGCCCAGGATTCATCCGGTCCTCTGAACCACCCCTGTGGAGCACCTGCCCTGCCGGGGTTCCAGCGGCTGAAACCATCGTGAAACCGCGCTGAATGCGCCCTGCCGCAACCTCTGCGGCATGACGACAACGACCTCGCACTCCCCCGCCATCGCGGCCGAGGGGCTGCGCAAGTCCTACGGCGACAAGACGGTCCTCGACGGCATCGACCTGGCGGTGCCGGCCGGCACGGTCTTCTCCCTGCTCGGCCCGAACGGCGCCGGGAAGACCACCGCCGTCAAGATCCTCTCCACCCTCATCACCGCCGACGCCGGCGACCTGCACGTCGCCGGCCACGACCTGGCCGCCGACCCGCAGGCGGTGCGGGCCGCGATCGGCGTCACCGGGCAGTTCTCCGCCGTCGACGGCCTGATCACCGGCGAGGAGAACATGCTCCTCATGGCGGACTTGCACCTGCTGTCCCGCAGCGAGGGCCGCCGTACCGCCGCCGAGCTGCTGGAGCGGTTCGACCTCACCGAGGCTGCGAAGAAGCCCGTCTCCACCTACTCCGGCGGCATGAAGCGCCGCTTGGACATCGCCATGACCCTGGTCGGCGATCCGCGGATCATCTTCCTCGACGAGCCGACCACCGGCCTCGACCCGCGTGCCCGTCACAACATGTGGGGGATCATCCGCGAGCTGGTCTCCGGCGGCGTCACCGTTTTCCTCACCACCCAGTACCTGGAGGAGGCCGACCAGCTCGCCGACCGCATCGCGGTGCTGAGCGACGGCAGGATCGCGGCCGAGGGGAGCGCCGACGAGCTGAAGCGGCTCATCCCGGGCGGGCACGTCCGGCTCCGCTTCACCGACCCGGGCGCGTACCAGTCCGCCGCCGTCGCCCTGCGCGAGGTCACCAGGGACGACGAGGCGCTGTCGCTGCAGATCCCCAGCGACGGCAGCCAGCGCGAACTGCGCTCCATCCTCGACTGGCTGGACTCGGCCGGCATCGAAGCGGACGAGCTGACCGTGCACACCCCCGACCTGGACGACGTGTTCTTCGCCCTCACCGGCGGCACCAGCGTCCCCAACCAGCCCAAGGAGACGGCCCGATGAGCGCCCTGACCCTCGCCGTACGCAACTCGAACACGATGCTGCGCCGCAACCTGCTGCACGCGCGCCGCTACCCGTCCCTCACCCTGAACCTGCTGCTCACCCCGATCATGCTGCTGCTGCTCTTCGTCTACATCTTCGGAGACGTGATGAGCGCCGGCATCGGCGGCGGCAGCGCGGACCGCTCCGAGTACATCGCCTACCTCGTCCCGGGCATCCTGATGATGACCATCGGCAGCACCGTGATCGGCGCCGCGGTGTCCGTCTCCACCGACATGGCCGAGGGCCTCATCGCCCGCTTCCGTACGATGGCGATCCACCGCGGCTCCGTGCTCATCGGGCACGTCGTCGGCAGCGTGCTGCAGGTGCTCGCCAGCCTGGTCCTCGTCGGTGCCGTCGCCGTGGCCATCGGCTTCAGGTCCACGGACGCCACCGCCCTGGAGTGGCTGGCGGCGTTCGGGCTGCTCGCGCTGTTCTCCCTGGCGCTCACCTGGATCGCAGTCGGCATGGGCATGGCCAGCCCGAACGCCGAGGCGGCCGGCAACATGGCCATGCCGCTGATCCTCCTCCCGCTCATCTCCAGCGCCTTCATCCCGGCCGACACTATGCCGGGCTGGTTCCAGCCGATCGCCGAATACCAGCCCTTCACTCCCGCCATCGAAACCCTGCGCGGACTCCTCCTCGGCAGCGAGATCGGCAACAACTGGTGGATCGCGATCGTCTGGTGCGTCGGCCTGTCCGCGCTCGGCTACCGCTGGTCGACGGCGTTGTTCAACCGCGACCCGAAGTAACCGCCATGACAGCGCGGGCCGCCTCCCACAGCTCGTCCCGGTTCAGGGCGGCGTACTCCGACACCGCGTCGGTGTACGCCGCCCTGTCGGCGTCCTCGGCCGCCCGCCGAGCGCGGGCCGCCGACATCGTCGGCTGGAAATCGCGCAGCACCCGCAGTCGTTCGGCCAGCGCGATCATCCTTGCGGCGGAGGCGTCGCCGGACGCGAGCCCCGCCGTGCCCAGGGCGTGCAGCACCGTCCCGAGCACCGGGAGCTCCATGGGCGACCCGGGCGGTCCGGAGAGCAGGGTCCGCAGCCGCTGCCGCAGCCGGTCCACCGACTCCGCGACGAGTTCGAGACGGCCGGCGTGGGCGTGCGCCGTCACCGCTGCCGACTGGATCTGCAGCGCCCACGGGTCGATCCAGGGCTCGCCGCCGTGCGACGCGGCGGCCGCGGCCATCCTCTTCACGGCGCTGCGCCACAGGCCGAGCCCGACCTCCGTCAGCCCGCGGGCGAGCGCGATCTCGGCGCGCCCGCCGAAGTCGGGGCCGTAGAAGTCGTCCTGCTGCGGGGGGTTGTCGCTCTCCGCCTGCCGCGCCCAGTACTCGGCCTCGTCGGGCTCGCCGCGCTGCAGGCAGGCGAGGACCAGGGAGGTGCGGATGCCGATGTAGTCGTGCCCGTCTCCGAGCCGCGGCAGCACTTCGAGCGCCGCCTTGAGGTGCCCGTACGCTTCCTCGCCCTGTCCCGTCCGCATGCAGAGCTCGCCCAGCCGGGAATGCGCCATGAGCCGGACGGACGGATTGTCGACCGGAGCCAGTTCGGCGATCATCCGGCGGGCCGAGGCGAGCGCGCGGTCGATGTCGTGCTCGTACTCCCAGACATAGGTGGCGAAGCACTCGGCGATGCCGGCGACCAGCGGCTGCTGACCGTCGATGCCGGTGCCAGGGCCAGTGCCAACGCCAGGGCTGCTGCCGCTGCCGCAGAGCTCGTGCAGCACTTCGTAGTCGGGGGGCAGCATCTCGGGGACCGCGCTCAGCACTGCCGCGATGGCGCGCAGCAGCGTGTCGGGCGGGGCCGGGGGCAGCCGCCGGAGGGTGACGAGCTGGCGTACGGCGTGCGGGCCGTAGCCCAGGAACAGGCTCGCCGCGCCGAACACCGCGGCGGCGCGGGCGACTTCGACGTATTCGGGTTCGGGGTAGTAGTGCGACAGCGGCGGGCCGGTGTCCGCGGCGAGGGCGGCGAGGCGGGGAAAGTTGGAGTCGGTGGACCACAAAGCGGCGAGGACGGCGGTGAGGGCGGCGATGGTGGGGCCGTCCGTACGGGCCAGGGCGTGCCGCAGGGCAGCCACGAGGTTGTCCTGCTCGGCCTTGATGCGGCCCCAGGCGGCCCGCGGTTCCGAGCCGAAGAACACGTCGTGGTACTCGACCCCGAAAGCCCGCGCCCAGTCGAGGAACCGGCCGACGGCCTCGTCCTCCTCGCCCGCCTCCGCGCGCCGGGCCGCGCTGAACTCCCGTACGGTCTCCAGCATCCGGAACCGCACGCCGACCGGGGTGTCGGCGAGGGTGAGCAACGACTGACCGGCCAACTGCTCGAGCAGGGTCAGCGCGTCCTCGCCGAGCACCTGCTCCGCCGCTTCGCCCGAGAAGCCGCCGGGGAAGACGGACAGCGTGCGCAGCGCCGCCCTGGCGTCCTCCGCGAGCAGGTTCCAGCTCCACTCCACGACCGCGTGCAGCGTGCGGTGGCGCTCCGGCACGTCCCGCACCCCGCCGCGCAGCAGCGCGAACCGGTCGGCGAGGCGGCGGGCGATCTCCGGCACCGAAAGCACCCGCACCCTCGCCGCGGCCAGCTCCACGGCGAGCGGCAGCCCGTCGAGGTGGCGGCACAGCTCGGCCACCGCGTCCTGCGGCAGCTGCACGCCGGGCCGGGCGGCCCGGGCCCGCTGCGTGAACAGCTCGACCGAGGTGCGGGGACCGAGCTCCGGCAGCGCGTACACGGCCTCCGATGTGAGGTCCAGCGGGGCCCGGCTGGTGGCGAGCACCCGCAGGTCCCTCGAGGACGAGACCAGAGCCCGTACGAGGTCGGCGGCGCCCCGGATGACCTGCTCGCAGTTGTCGAGGACCAGCAGGGCGGGCCCCGAGCCGAGCACGCCGAGGATGCCGGACACCGGGTCGGCCGGGGCGTGGCCGCTCATGGCTCCGGGCCGCCCCTCGCCTGCGCCGAGTGCGGAGGCCACCTCCGCGGCCACGTCCGCGTCCGCGGTGACGCCGGCGAGCGGCACGAAATACACCACGCGCTGTTCGGCCCGGCGGCTGACGGCGTGGGCGAGCCGGGTCTTGCCGAGGCCGCCGGGGCCGACCACGGTGACTGCGCGGGAGGCGCGCAGCAGCCGCTGCACCGCCGCGATGTCCTCGTCCCGGCCGAGGAGCGGGTTCGGCTCGTGCGGCACGCCGTGCCTGACCACAGGCGCCTCGCCGCGCAGCAGCTCCTGCTGTACGGCCTTGAGCCCGGCGCCCGGATCCGTGCCGAGCTCGTCGCGCAGCTCACGGCGGTACGCCTCGTACCGCGTCAGCGCGGCGGACGGGCCCGCCGTCGCCGCATGGCCGCGCAGCAGCTCGGCGAGCAGTTCCTCGTCGCGCGGATGCTCGGCGGCGGCCGCGGCCAGCGGCCCGGCGGCCTCCGTGTGCCGTCCGAGGCGGGCGAGCGCGAGCGCCTGCGCGCGTACGAGCGCGCGGCGGACGGGGGCGCGCTCGGTGCGCAACGCGGCCACGGGATCGTTGCCGGCGCCTGCCCCTTCAGGAGTGCCCAGCCACAGCGCGAGCCCGGCCTCGGCCGCGGCCAGCGATCCGGCGTGGTCCCCGGCCCTGGCCCGGTCCGCGCTGGCGGCCGCGTGCAGCAGCAGGGCGGAGCTGTCGACCTGGTCCTCGGCGAGCGCGAGCCGGTATCCGGTCGGCGTGCTCGCCAGGACGTCTGCGCCCAGCTGCGCCCGCGCCCGGGACACGAGGACCTGCACCGCCTTCCCCGGCCGCTCCGGCAACTCGTCCGGCCACAGCCCTGCCACCAGCCGCTCGGTGCTGCAGCCGGTGCGCAGGTCGCCCGCGAGCAGCGCGAGGAGGCCGCGGAGCCGGGGCGCGGTGACCTCGTGCCCACGGTAGGCGACACGCGGCAGCAGGGTCAGGTCGGTGGTCACCCGTGCAGACTAGCCAAGGCGCCGACTGTCCGAACTCCCGCCGCCGTTCCGGCCGCCCATCCGCCGCCTGGGGCCTGCGTGCGGCCCGCTCGATCACCGACCTTCATCGCCCTTCCCGCCACGCGCTGAACGCTCAAGGCGTTGCCCGCCGCGGCACGTGTGGACGGTCGGAAAGGCAGCCGCCGCCACCATCGCCATCAGCAGCAGTCACACAACAACGGTTCGAGACGCGGGACTTGACAGGTAGGCGCAGGGCGCACCGGGCCCGGACCGGTAGGCCACGGGCATGCAGGTGACCGGGCACCGGGAAGCCCCGCTCGACCAGCAGCCGTCAGCCTTGCCTTTGCTCCTCGACTCCCGGGTCGTCGACGTACACTGACGGGCATGGCATGCCGCATCAGTGAGCTCGTCATCGACACGGCCGACCCCGACCGGCTCGCCGCATTCTGGAGCGAGGTCCTCGGCTACGTCGAACTCGGCCGGGACGACGACGGAAGCATCGAGGTCGGGCCGCCCGACGCCGGCTTCGGCGGCCCGCAGCCCACTCTCATCCTCAGCCCCAGCAGCGAACCGCGGACCGGCAAGCTCCGACTCCACATCGACGTCAACCCCACCGACCGCGACCAAGACGCCGAGCTGGAGCGGCTGCTCGCGCTCGGCGCCAAGCCCGTCGACGTGGGCCAGACCGGCACCGAGAACTGGCACGTCCTGGCCGACCCGGAAGGCAACGAATTCTGCCTGCTGCGCGCCCGGCTCCAGCCCCTCTGACCGCCTGCGTCCTGACGCCGAGCCGCTCGGCCGTTCGCGTGGCGGCCTTGCCGCACCGCAATGCCAAGAGGCTCCCGTCTACGGTGCGCCTCAGATGCGGAGCGTCCCGGGGAACGCGCCGTGGCCGACGCCCGGTGCGGTGAGGGCCAGCCAGCCGTGACCGCGCACCTCGGTGTGCGGGCCGACCTCGCCGGGGTCGACCGAGAGGTAGCCGCAGGCGGACCGGGCGCCCGTGGTGCCCGCGTTGGCCTCGTCGTACTCGGGGTTGAAGTTCGGTTCGTCGACCGCGAGGGTCTCCCACGGCAGCGGGTCGCCCTCCCATTCGGGGTCGCCCTCGGCGGCGTACTGACGGATCACCCGGCCGTTCTCGGCGACGATCCACACGTCGGAGCCGCCGGCATCGTCCAGGAAGAAGAACTGGGCCTGGCCGCAGTGGAGGCTGACCCGCTCGACCGTCTCGATCATGCCGTCCCAGGGGTCGCCGACGAGCAGGTCGAAGGAACCGAAGATGAGGCGCCAGCCGTTCAGCTCCGGGGTGATGAAGGCCCGCCCCACGGTACGGACGGCGCCGTCCGGCCCGGGTACCTGGATCTCCCGGCTCTCCGAGGCCTGGACGCCGGCGGCGACCGTGACGGGCCGCCGGTCGTGCAGGCCCAGGGCCTCGAAGACCCCCTCGTACGACGCCCCGGGCACGGCCATCCACCAGGCGCTGAGCGTCGTCGAGGGGAGGCTCGGGACCTCGTCCAGGATCTTCACCCGTATCAGCCGCTCGACCGCCGCCCGATCGCGGTCGTCGAGCGCGTCGGCGCCGCCGCCCGCCACCAGCGCCGCCATCGCGCCCCGCCGGATCCTCGGGGACGCGGCCGGGTCGCGGCGCAGGGACCGCAGCCGCGGTCGGAAGGAGTCGTGCAGCTCGCGGGCGTAGTCGGGGGCCTTGTAGGGGATGCGGCGGCCGCGGGCGAAGCAGCCCACCAGGGCCGTCAGTCCGGCCTCGGAGTCCACCCGCAGCCTGACGAGCCCCTGGAAGCCGTCCTCCGACTTCCCGAAGTCCGGATCGGCCGCCAGGGCCGCGTACTGGTCGGCGGAGCGCTCGTCGAACACCCCGAGGAGCCGGCCCGCCTGCCAGTCCGACAGTTCCTTCCGGCGCCAGGCCGCCAGCAGGGCGTCGAAGGCCGGCGGCCCGATGCGCTTCAACACCCGCATGACCGGCTTCAGATCAACGGTCCGCTGCACATCGGCCACACCCCGCAGCAGCATCGGCACCACGCTGTCGGCCTGCTCCGCCAACCGTTCGGCAGCGGCCGCCGCCCGCGCGGCGTCGTCGCTGTCCAGGTCTTCGAGAAGGGATTCGATCTTCATACGGCAGCACACTAGCCCCAGCCACTGACTGCGCCCTGCGGGGTCTGCCGGGACGCCTCACGCCGAACGTGGCCGGGCACTCCGGTGACGGCGATGCGGGACGGGATCGGCGGTGAGTACGCCATCGTGTTCTCGTCCACCGGGGCCTACGTCCGGGGCTTCGACCACGAGTCTTACTGCGGCGGTGGCTACTCGGTCGCCTCGTCGGGTTCGGAGTCCGGGAGCCAACGCAGCGCGCCCGTGCCGAGGCCGACAGTGGCGCGAGGCCGCATGGGTCCATCGCCACGGCGGGAGAGCAGGACCACCTCGGACACTCGCGCCGACATGCTGCTCAGGCGGGCCTCGCACTCTGCGGTCAGGCTGCGCGGGTCGCGCGTACGCCCCAGTGACAGGTGCGGCGTGAAGCGCGGGAAGCGTTCGCTACAGCGGGGGAAGGGCTCTGCCAGGTCGAGCCGAAGGGCCGTCCAGGGGGGCAGGCCGGCCGCGGCGGGGTCGAGCCACACGGTGGAGTACGCGCGATGGCGGAAGGAGTGCACTCCGCTGAGGCGCACGTCGAACGGCTCGGCACCGGCGGCCGCGGCGGCGAGCAGCGGAGCCGCGGCCGGGAAGTCGGACTCCGGTACGAAGCCGAAGATCAGGTTGACGTGCGGCGGCCAGCGGCGGATCTGCGGGTCGTGTTCGGCGCGGATGCTCTGGATGGGGGGCCACAAGTGGGGCGGAGGCATCCACACGACGGCCGTGCGTGGCGTGGGGTCGACGTCGAGGAACCCTGCGACGCCGCGGCCGCCGTCTGCCGTCGGAGGCATGTTCACCAGGCCATGATGCCCTGGGGCGGGAGGCGGGTGCCCGCATGACCCGCCATCCCTCGAGCGAGCGCGCTCCAGCCGCCCGGGAACCCGGCGATGATGCGGGAGGCGGCGCTCCACCTTCATCCGGCTCGTCGGCTCAGGTGTCAGGAGATGAGCGAGCGGCCGGTGGGTGTCAGCCGGAGAGTTCGGGGTGCCGATGTCTGTTCTCGTTCGATGGCCGGCAGGATTTCGCCCCGTGTCAAGGGATGGGCCTGCAGGTCGTCGAGGTGTCGACGGTGCGCATTCTCGTCGGGGTACGAGGTGAAGACCGCGGCGACGTTCTCGCCGGTGCGGACCGGCAGCCTGGAGAACGTGTTGTGCGCGGGCTCGGTGGCCAGGAAGGCAAGTGGCGCGGGCCCCGTCTCCTTGAGTACGGGGAGGAGGCCGTCCCGGATCAGTGCGATGCCGTCCTGTCGTCCGGGAGGGAAGGACCACACGGTGGCGGCCACGAACCGGTCCGGTGGCGGAGCACCGACCGGGGGACGAGCGGCCGGGGGACGAGCGGCCGGGGACACCGTGAAGCCGCTTCCGGCCGGCACGGGGCGCAGCAGGAGGACGTCGTCCGAGTCGATCATGGTGTCGTTCGCGTGGGGCCCGTGCTCGGACCAGGCGGGCCCTCCGTAGAAGGCCGTGAGCGCGCGATGACGCGCCGCCATGTCGCGAAAGCCGCGCAGCCAGACGAAGCGGTCCGGATCGTCGAGGTCCCGGAACTGGCCGAGCACGCTCATTCCCGCCTCTTCCTGGGTTTCGATGAACTCCCGGTCGAACAGTTCGATGAGTTCGTCGCGCCGGCGGCGACGCAGCGTGTACTGGCGGAGCTCGATCACGGCAGGTGGCGGGCCGACGGTGTCGGTGGGCACAGCGGGACTCCAGTTCGGTGCTTTGCGGATGCGGATCCGGCTCGTTCGGTTGCGGATCCGGGCGTGCAGCGACGATAGGAGAACCGTGTGACAGGTTCTGTCAGGGTTTCCGAGGAGAATGCGCGCATGTCTGCCAGTCGACTGCTCTCGGTTCTTCTGCTGCTGCAATCGCGGGGCCGTGTCTCCGCGCGGGCCATCGCCGACGAGCTGAACGTGTCCGTGCGCACCGCCTACCGTGACCTGGCGCGCCTGCAGTCCGCAGGGGTTCCGGTCTACGCCGAGCCCGGCCGCGGGGGCGGCTACCAGCTGCTCGACGGCTACCGCACCCGCCTGACCGGGATGAGCGAGGGCGAGGCACGGGCACTGTTCTTCGCCGGACTGCCCGGGCCCGCCGCCGACTTGGGGCTGGAGGCCGAGGTGACGGCCGCCCGGCTGAAGCTGCTCGCCGCGTTGCCGACGGGACTACGCGAGGAGGCGTCACGGGTCGCGACGGTGTTCCACCTGGACGCACCCGGTTGGTACCGAGAACCTGAACAGCCGCCGCATCTCCCCTTGTTCGTCGATGCGGTACTCGCGCGGCGTGTGGTGCACGTGCGGTACCGCCGCTGGCGCGCCCCGCAGGAGGTGGACCGCCGCCTCCGCCCCTATGGCCTGGTCCTCAAGTCCGGGACCTGGTACGTCGTGGCCGCCACGGAGCAGGGCACTACCGCGACCTACCGTGTCACCCGGGTCCTCGACGCGGTACCGGGCGAAGAGCGGTTCGACCGACCGGAGGACTTCGACCTGGGCGCGTACTGGGCCTCGTACCTCAAAGACTTCCACGCGCGCCGCTACACCGGCACGGCCACCATCCGCCTGTCCCCGGGGGGACGCCGGCGCCTGCCCGACAACGTCCCCCCGGAGGTGGTGCGGGCTGTCGACTCCACCGCCACCCCCATCGGCGACGGCGGATGGGTCGAAGCGGTCATCCCTACCGAGAGCATCGAGCACGCCCGTGGCGAGCTGCTCCGCCTCGGCGGAGACGTCCAGGTCATTGCACCGCCCGAACTGCGCCGGGCCATGGCCGCCACCGTGGAGATACTCGCCCGAGCCTACGAACTCCCGTAACGCCGGACCATGCGTCGCCGCGGCAACTCAAAGAGCCGGGCCGGCGGGAGGGGGACGTCCCAGCGCTGCCAGGCGGCGCCCGTGCAGTTGCGGAGGTTGATGCCGGCGCCCTGGCTCGGGTCCCCGGCGTTCTGGATTCCCAGGGAGGACCCGGATGCCCAACCGGCATCCGGATCCTCCACTGCACCTGCCGACTACGGGCGCGGCGTCCCCTCGTTCTCGTGCTTCTCGTCGTTCGCGTCCTCCGGGTTGATCTCGGTGGTCGCGGTGCTCTCGTTGTTGGCGTTGTCCGGGTCCCTGTCGTCGCCGAACACCGTTGCGGTGTTCGACACGGTCGTGGGCTCCGAGACGTCCGCGGCGGTACCCGTCACCGTGATCTCCACGTGCCGGCGCTCCGGCAGCGGACCACCCGTGCAGGAGAGGACGCCGTCGGTGATCTCGCACCCCTCGGTCGCCGTGGTGGGCTCCAGGATCTGCGACGGGAGGGTGTCGGTCAGCGACCAGCCGGAGGAGTCACCCTTCCCGCCGTTCCGTACGGTGATCCGGTAGGTGACTGCTGCGCCCGCCGTGACGCTCTTGGGGCCGCGCTTGTGCACCGACAGGTCGGCGGACGAGTCGAGGAAGCAGGACGTGGCGTCGAGGTTGGTCGCCGGGGTGGTGGTCTGCACCGACAGCACGGTGAACTCGGGGTCGGAGCCGCTCGCGTCCTCCACGCGCACCCGGAAGAGCTGTCCGGAATTGCGGAAGAATCCGAGGTCGCCGTTGCCGTAGACGAAGACGCCGCCGAAGTCCTCACCCCCCGGAAGAACACCCGGGAAGAAGTCCACGCTCTCGTCGGCGATGTCGATCCGCGTGATGGCGCCCGAGTCGGTCGAGCCCCAGAGGAATCCGTCACGGAACGCGATGTCGAAGACGTCGAGCTCCGGGTCGGCGAGCTCCGGTACCTCGATGACCCCGGTCACCGAGCCGGTGCCGTCGTCAGCGATTCCGATCCGGTAGATCTGCCCGGTGTCGTCGGCCAGGACGTAGTAGTTGCCCGCGTCGTCGAACGTTCCCGAGATGTAGAGGGCGGGCGGCAGACCGGCGATGGCGCCGAAATTGGTGAAGTCCCCCTTGCGGTCGAACCGGACCAGCTCGTTGTCCGGGCCGCCGAACGTGATTCCGTAGAGGAAGCGATCGTCGGGGTTCACTCCGATGGCGTTGTAGAGGAACGGCGTCGGGCCGCCCAGCGGCGTGAACCGGACCGTTCCGGGCCCTCTGTCGGCGGTGTAGAGCTGGTTCGGGTCGCCGAACGAGACGTAGACCTGCCCCTTGCACGCAACGGGGCCCCCACCGGGCGGCGACTTCGCGGCAGTCGCCGCGGGGGCCTGGTCGGCCCCGGCCGGTGGGGCCAGCATGCCCGAAGCGAGCCCGGCGATGAGACCCATTGCGCCCAGCGTGGAAAGCGCGCGCAGCCGCTTCCGGTCCGATCCGTTTGTACCTCGACTCACGAACAAACACCTTTCGCTGCTGAGTACAGACGGGGCCGCATGACGGCGCGGCCTCCCTTGACAGGCGCCGGTGGCGCCGGAGACAGATGAGCACAAGGCATGCCGGGTCGGACGTCACGGCTCGGGCTTCGGCAACGGATTTCGCTCCAATGCACCAGGACGATCTCGCGGCGCACCGCCGGCCGCCGACGGCGGAGTCACCGGCCCGCGGGGCCGGCCGGCTGCGGGTACAGCGTGAGGGTCTCGCGGCAGTCCGCGGACCGGCCGTTGTCTCGCTCCTGCGTTCGGACCCGGCCCAACGGGGCCACGGCTGGGCGGGATCCGCGACAACCTGGTCGCTCCGATCGCCCAGGCCGAGCGGTCAAGGGCGGCTCGGCGAAGTCGAAGGCCTCCGTCGGCCGCAGCCTCACCGGACGGCCGACCCCGAAATCCCGACGATACGATCACGGCCATGAGCGACAGTGCGATCATCATCGCCGAGCTGACCGTCTCGGCCCAGGAGGCCCCCGCGCGGGCGGCGGCCGCCGCCGCCTGGCTTCTTGAGCAGCAGATCATCGAGCCGAACGATCAGCCTGACCCGCTCTGGCGGCCTAGTCAGTACCTGCCCGGCCCCGCCGCAGCAGCAGCACTTCGCGATTTCCACCGGAACACCGGTCTCGTCGGAGACGGCATTGACATCCTCGACGAACGTCAGATCCATGACCCCGGCGGCAACTACACCCCGCCGGCCTGCCCGAACTGCACCACCCCGCTCGACGAAGACGCACACATCACGCTGGTCAAGCCCTGGCTTGAGCAGGCCGAACCCATCGTGACCTGCGAGAACTGCGCCGCCGCCGCGCTCTTGGGCGACTGGACCGGCCCCTGGGCCGTCCACATCGCCAACCTCGCTGTGCGCTTCGACAATTGGCCGCCGCTCAGCGACGCCTTCATCCTCGAGCTCGGCGATCACCTCGGCCCACGCTGCCGTCTGATCCACAAGCGGATCTGAGACGCCTCAACAGGCAGGGTCCGCAAGGTCTGATCACCTAGGCTCGGTGGTGGGCGCGGGGTTTGGGAGCTCGGGCCGGGACCAGGGTGCGTCGACGCTGTCGGACGCCGGGCGTAGACCGAGCTCGCGGAGCTGGTTGACCACCGTCATGGCGGTGAACATCGCGTTCGGGTTGGCGCCGCCGACCCCCAGTTCAGCGATGGTTTCCGCGTAGCGGGTCATGAACGTGCTTGGCCGAACCTGCTTGCTCTCGCTGGTCAGCCTGAGTGCCGCCTCCTGAAGGGCGGTGGCCTGCTCCAGCAGCCCGTCCAGGTAGGACGGCACCTCAGCGCCACGGCGCAGGGCGAAGGTGTGGCCGTCGGTGAGGAGTGCGGCTTCTCCCTCCTCGAAGAGGAGAGCAACGGCGCCGAGCACGGTCTGGATCTTGAGCTGGTCGGCGTCGGCCATCGCACCGCAGGGTCCGTTGCCCTCGTCGGAGAGGTGTAGGACGCCGCAGTCCCTCAGGTGCACGATCACATGCCCGGCGCAGTGTCCCTGGCTGCGCAGCACGCGGACCGCGCCGTCGGCGAAGGTCCAGCCGGTGAATCGCTGCGAGCCGATCCGAATCCGCTGCAGCGGCCGCTCCTCGTAGGTCCGGGTCGTCGCGCCGAAAGGCCGCATCGGCTCGAAGAGCGACACCAGTTTGCCGGCCGGTGCGGGCGGCGCGGGCAGCGGCGCCAACCCGGCGATGCGGTCGAAGGACCGCACCCAGTACGAGGCCGGGTCCCGCATCTGGTCGAGGTCGAGGGCGGGGACGTAGTGCTCGACCGGCACGCCCAGCTCGTCGGCCAGGTCGTTGTTGCCGACGTGGTCAAGATGGCCGTGCGTGGTCAGCAGCAGTGCCCGGGACCAGTGCCCGACCCGGTCGGCCGCCTCCCGCAGTGCCGCGCGGAAGGCCGCCGTGACGCCGGTGTCGACCAGCACCAGGGTATCGCCGGCACGGTGTACGAGGGCGTTGGCGACGTCCGGCTGATCGTGCTCGACATCCAGTCCCTGCCCGAGGGCCAGCACGGTCCTGTCGTCGATCTCGATCAGGTCACCGAGCGCGGTCATGGATCCTCCCGCGGTCTCGTCCGGGCGCCGCAACGGTGTCGACCACCAGCCCCTGCTCACGAGCGTACGCCGCACCAGGCGTGGTGTCCCCGGGAAGCCTCCGGCCAGGGCGCACCCCTCCCGCGAGCAGATGTCCCACCTCCTACGGGGCTTTCCGGCCGAGCCGCGGATGTCCGGGTGCGATGACCGACCGGCCTCTTCAGGCTGGCCCGACCGGCCATCGGCCGCCCCGCTGCCCGGCCGGAGGTCGAAGTCCGCGCTCTGCTTCGCCCGTGCCGCCTCCCGGCCCTGCAACCAGGCCCGTTGGCCCCGCTTGTACGTGATCGCCTGTGCCGGCCGGCCCGGGTAGCGGACGATCTCGCTGTCCGGGTAGGCGGGCGGGCGGCCGGAGCAGCGGCCGAGGAACTCCCGGGCCAGGGCCGGGGTCCAGCGCTGACCGGCGGCGAAGGGCGAGCGCGCCGGGATCTCGCACCACAGGTGCATGCCGAGGTCGACCACGACCCGTAGCGCCCGCATCATCTGGGCGTCCAGGTGGCCGAGCCGGTCCTGCGGCTCGGTGTAGAAGAAGGGCATGGGTTTGACGGTCACATCTTCGCCGACTCCCGGCCCGGCCTCCAGTCCTCCCTGCGGGGGGCCGTACAACGTGTGGCCGGGTCACCGAGAAACCGCGCACATTCGGTGAGTCGATCGGGCGCGGGTGGCCGACGGGGGGCGACTGGTGGCCTGCGTCACGGGGCGGTCGGCGGCGTCCAGCCCGGATCGCGTCCGCTCAGCCCGACTGCCCGGTCCAGCAGCGGGGCGTCGTCCGGGACGGGCACGACGGCCCCGTAGATGCCGCCGCGGTCCTCGTCCTCGGCGGCTGCCAGCAGGAACGCATGCGAGGCGCGCAGCGCTCCCTGATCGGGTGCGTACTCCTGGCCGGTGGCCCGGGCCAGGTCCCAGCCGTGGATCACCAGTTCGTCGACGGCCACCGCACCCGCGATTTCGCCGGGCAGGTCCACGCTGCCCGCGCGGGTCATGCCGGTCCAGGCGGCCGGGTCCCTCCAGGCTTCGGCCAGTTCGCCGAGGACCCGGGGCAGTTCCTCGCGCCAGCGGTCGGGCAGGGAGAGCGCGGCCGAGTCGGGGGCCGTGTCCGTCGTGGGGCCCAGGTCCTTGCGGGCGGCGTCGCGGAAGGCGACGGCGAGGCCCGCGAGGTGGCCCAGCAGGTCGCGGACCGCGTACTCGGGGCAGGGCGTCGGGTCGGCGAGCCGGGCGTCCGGGATTCCCTCAGCGAGACGGGCCACGATCCTGGCTTGTGGTCCGAGGTCGAGGGTCGTCGTATCGGTCATCTGCCGCTCCTCCGGGACGATGGGTGTGAAGGGTAGACCGGAGGCGGAGCCCGTACTCATCGCAACGCGGCCGGAGATTCACCCGGGCGGACCCGCTCGGCCGGTGTCCGGACGCCGACGCGGCCGGATTCCCCTTGACCACCCATCCCGCCGGGGGCGGAGCGCTCGGCGAAACCGCCCAGCCCGCCGGGGGGCGGAGCGCTCGGCGTGGTCAAGCCCGAGGTGGGCCCGTACCGGGCCGGCGTCGGCCCTGGGTGCCCCCGCCCCGGGCCGGTACCCGGGGCTCGGGCGCGGTTTTCCGGCCGGCGGCCGGGGCCGCACGACATGTGGCATCGGCTCCCCGTTGCCACAATGGCCACATGGCCGGTGCAGGGCCCGCGAGCGAGGGCCGTTACGGTGAGCGGGTCTTCCGTCCCGAGGACTGGGGCGAGGACGACCGTATCGACCTCGGGGCCCTCACCTACGACGAGACGACCATGGCCCGGCTGCGGCAGCTGGGAGTGGGACCCGGCTGGACGTGCCTGGAGGTGGGCGCGGGAACGGGCACGGTGGCGCGGCGGCTGCTCGGCGAGGCGGGAGTGGCGCAGGTCCTCGCGGTGGACCGCGACGTACGGTTCCTCGCGGCGCACCCCGTGCCGGGACTGACCACTCTGCAGGCGGACATCACCTCCGAGGACTTCTCCCCCGGGCTGTTCCGGCTGGTCCACGCCCGGTTCCTGCTCATGCACCTGCCTTCCCCCCAGCAGATGGTCGCCAAGCTCGCCGGGCTGCTCGCCCCGGGCGGGGTCCTGGTGGTCAGCGACGCGGTCGACCTGACCACGGACTCGGCGCCCGTGACCCCGTACACCCGCGCGATGCGGGCCATGTGGCAGGGGCTGCGCGACGGCATCGGAACCGACGTCTCCCAGGTGACCCACCGTACCGAGCTGCTGCGGGCGGCCGGGCTGGAACCGGTGGCGGCCGAGATCCACGTACCGCCGCTCCTGCCGGGGAGCGCGATCAGCCGGTTCTGGGCGGACACCTGGGAGCGGGCGCGGGCCGCCATGCTGGCGACGGGGCTGGTCGACGACACCCAGCTCGACGAAGCCGTGCGCTACCTGGACTCCCCCCGGTGCACCGGATTGTCGCCGGGGATGCTCACGGCCTGGGGGTGGAAGGCCGAGAACGCCCGGGTGTCGAGGTAGACGAGGTGGCGGTCCTCGTCGGCGCAGGGGCGGATCCACTGCACGGATGCCGGTCAGCGTCGCACAACTCCAACAACGCGTCGCCGCGCTCGGTCAGACACCCCTACAGCTCCGGCAGGACGATTCGCCCGGAACCCGGGCAGGCCGCAATACCCGACTACCGCTGCTCCATATGACGGCCACCGAGATGGACATCACCGAGGACCTGATCCGGGATCTGCTGCGCGAGCAGCACTCCGACCTGGCTGATCTCCCTCTGAAGCTCGGAGCGCTGGGCTGGGACAACCAACTGTGGCGGCTCGGCGACGACCTCGCCGTCCGGTTGCCCTGGGCGACGCAGTCCGCGGACGCACTGCTGCGCAAGGAACATGCCTGGCTGCCCCTCCTCGCCCCGAACCTCCCTCTCCAGATTCCCGTCCCGCAGCGCCTTGGTGAGCCCTCCGAACGGTTCCCGCGGCCCTGGCTCGTCACCACCTGGGTCCCGGGCGAGCCCGCCGACCGCGCCCCCGCAACGCGCCCCGCGGAGGCGGCAGTCACCCTGGCCGCCTTCCTGACCGCCCTCCACCGCCCCGCCCCCGACGGGGCGCCGGCAGGCCGAGACCGCGGTGGCCCGCTGGCCGACACCGCAGAACACTTCACCCGAGGGCTCGCCTCGGCCACCGAACTGGGGCTGGTCCGCGACCCGGACGCGGTCCGCGCGGTCTGGGAAGACGCCGCCGCCGCGCCCGACTGGGCAGGCCCACGCCTCTGGCTCCACGGCGACCTGCACCCGGCCAACATCCTGACCACGGACGGCACCTTCTCCGGCGTGATCGACTTCGGCGACCTCTTCGCCGGCGACCCGGCCTGCGACCTCGCCGCCGCCTGGATCCTGCTGCCGGACGGCGCCATCGACCGCTTCCACGAGAGTTACCAGCCAAGCCCGGACGCCGCGACCTTGCGCCGCGCCCGCGGCTGGGCGGTGCTGCGCGCCCTCGCCGGCATCCACATCGGACACGCCGGCGTCCACGGCCGCCCCGGAGGCAAGCCCACTTGGGGCCCACCCGCCCACGCCGCACTGCAACGCCTCACCACGACGGTCCACCACTGATCAAGTACCCCGGTGGGAGGTCGAGTGGTCGTGCTCGAGGCCGGCTAAGACGCTCCCCGCATCGCCCGTGTCCTGGCTGACCTGCCCTGCCGGTCGAGGTGCTGGGCCGGCTCCGGTCGGACCGGGTGCTGCGCAAGCCCGTTCCGTTGCCGTGGATCTGCCACAGCGAAGGGGTCGGCCGATAGCCGGCCAGGTCCAGGGGCGGGTCGAGCTGTCCCGGGTGGTCGTCTCCGGCCTTGGGAACACAACCTTCCAGCCGCCCCGCCGGTCCAGGTACGTTGAGCCGATCTTCGGATCGCTGCTCCTTGTTCCTGTCAGGTCGGACCCCGGGACTCCTGTGAGACACACCGTCACCGAATCCTTGCGCGCCGCCTCACTCGGCAGCGCCGCCGTCGCCGTCGTCCTCTGCTTTGTGTACGACCGGGCCGATGGAGCACGCTGGGACGTCCTGGCCGCTCTCGCCGCGGGGGCGGTCTGCATCGGTGCGTGGGCCATGATGACCCATCAGGCCCCCCCGCCCGGCCCGCCGGTGCCCGCCCCCGAGCCGATGGAGGCGCTGCCGTCCGTACTGCCCCGCAACCCTGTCGACTGGTACCTGCTGGCGGGCATGCTGCTGGTTGCGGTAGCTCCCTGGGCGGTGTTCCGCCACGCCGCCTACCTCGAGGTCGACATCGCCGTTGTGGTCCTTCTCGCGCTTCCGCTGTGCGCCTGGATCGCGATGGTCTCCTTGCTGACGGTGAAGCCCCTGATCGTCCGAAGACTTCCCGAGCCGCACCGGCTGCTGGCCCGGGACGCGAAGGCGGGCCGGGCCCGCAGAGCCTACCGATCGGTCCGGTCGGGAAGCACGCGAGTAGATCATTCACGGAACTCCGGTCAGAGCCGATTCCAGAGATCCCCATCAAGCGCGAACTGTCCATGAGGTCGAACGGCAAGCCCAGAGCCTGCTTCCGGACTACGACGCGTCGGAAGAAGGAGCCTCTGGCCGGGGTGGGCCGAGCTGCCGGCCGAAGAAGTCCAGCATCGGCTCCGCCGCGACGCTCCAGTAGGCCCAGCCGTGGCCGCCCGACTGGAAGACCACCTCGGCGTCCACGTCGCGGGCCGCGAAGGCGGTGTGGAGCTCCGCGGTCCCCGGCAGGTGGTTGGTGTCCTGGGTGCCGCAGGCGAGGTGGTAGCGGGTGCGCCGGAGCCGGTCGGGGGCGGTGCGCCGGATGACGTCGGCCAGGTTGTACTCCCGGGAGCGGTCCGTCAGCCGGGCGGTTCCGGCCAGGTCCCGGCCGAAGGCGTGGCCGAAGAAGCGGTTCCACTCCTGCATCGGCATCGCGCGGTAGCCCTCGACGGTGAAGTGTGCCGTGCTCAGCCCGGCGGCGGAACCGAACAGGCCCGGGTACCGCAGGGCGTACATCAGCGCGCCGTAGCCGCCCATGGAGAGCCCGGCGACGGCCCTCGTCTCGGCCCGGCCGCCCAGCCCGTGGGCCTGTTCGACGGACGGAACGAACTCCTCGATGAACATGTCCTCGTAGCGCAGGGCGTCGACGCCGGATCCGGCGTCGTTGATGTAGAACGTCTCGTCCTGACCTCCGCCCTTGGCGGGGTCGCGCCGGGCGTCGGGCATGACGAGGGCGCACGGCGGGATCCGGCCCGCCGCGATGGCCCGTTCCAGGGTCGGCACGATGCCGCCCTTGGCGACCCAGTCGGTGTGCTTCCCGCTCGCACCGTGCAGCAGGAAGATGACCGGGATCCCGCCGTCCGCCCCGCCGCCCCGGGGCGCGGATCTCACCCCGGCGGGCAGGTAGAGGCTGTACTGGACGTCCCGGCCGAGCAGTCGGCTGCGCAGGGTCAGGTCGGTGCGCAGCGAGGCGGTTCCGGAGGCGGACGGGGCGGGCGGGGAGGGGGACGGCGCCTGTCCTGGCGCGGGGCCGCCCCGCAGCAGGAAGGCCGCGGAGATGACGGCCGCGACCGATCCGCCGGCCCCGGCCGTGAGCAGGGAACGGCGCGCGGGGAGTTTCACCATGGTTCCCTCACCGTCGGTACCGGATGTTCGTCTCGGCCATCCGCCGCGCGTGCCGGGTGTGCGAGCAGGCGATGCTTGTAGCCGGGGCTGTTTTCCTCAGGCGGGCGGGCGTTCACAGACGTTCACAGGACCAGACACATGACACGTCCGGCATCCGCATCGAGGCAAGCAGCCACGCCGAAGAACCGCCGAGGTCATCACCCTGTGGGCTACTGGCTACGGACTCCGGCGGAGCCGGGTCGCCTGCTGCCCGTGCGGGCACGGGCCCCGCAGGCCTGGACTGGTGATGGTCCCCGCGCCGGCGACCCGGCGTGCAGCGCCGGCCGCCACGCCGCCCGCCGAACCCCCAGCCGGCCTGCCGCCGGCCCCGGCCCGGGCCTGGCGGCGGTCTCCGGCCCGGCGGCCTTGGCCCGGAGTGGCCTTGCGTACTGTGGATCACGCACACCGCCGATCACCGTCACCAACTCGGCCGAGGATCGGTGGTGTTCCCCGTTCTCGAGCCGATCTGGAGTAAGCGTGACCTCTTCCCACGTCCCTGCCCCGCAGCCGGAACCGGCTGCCACCCCCCGCGCTGGTGGTCCTTTCGACGAGATCCCCAAGCTGGACGGAGAGTTGTGCTTCGACCAGGCCGCTCTCGACGCGGCGTCCACCGACTTCGGCGGCCTCGTCCACCAGCTGCCCGCCGCGGTCCTCAGGCCCGGCTCGGCCGAGGACGTCGCCACGATGGTCCGCTACTGCCGCGAGCGCGGACTGAAGGTGGCCCCGCGGGGCCAGGGGCACTCCACCAACGGGCAGGCCCAGGTGCCGTCCGGGCTCGTCATCGACATGAGCACCCTGGACTCCGTCAAGATCCGCAACGACACCGCCATAGTCCAGGGCGGGGTCCGGTGGAGCACTCTGGTCCGGGCTTCCCTGTCCAAGGGTCTCACCCCACCGGCCTTCACCGACTACCTGGAGCTGTCCGTAGGCGGCACGCTGTCGGCCGGAGGCCTGGGCGGGCAGATCGGCCACTACGGCACGCAGGTCGACAACGTGCTCGAACTCCAGGTCGTCACCGGCGAAGGCGAGATGACGACCTGCTCCCCCACCCTGCGCCCCGACCTTTTCCGGGCTGCCCTCGGCGGCCTCGGACAGTGCGCGATCATCACCCGCGCCACCATCCCGCTGGTTCCCGCGCCCCGCTCCGTACGGCTCTACACACTGATCTGCCCGAGCGTTGCCGCGCTCACCGCACAGCAGGCCAAGCTGATCGGGGACGGACGTTTCGACTACCTCATCGGCCAGGTCCACTCGCCTTCCCCGGACGGCTGGACCTACATGATCGAGGCTGCGGCCTACGACGCGACACCCGCTGACGACGCCCGGCTCACAAGTGACCTGGACCACACCGCAGTCGAGGTCCAGGACCTGGACTACTTCGACTTCCTCAACCGGATCGCCCCGCTGGTGGAGACGTTCAAATCCATCGGCGAGTGGCAGCGGCCCCACCCCTGGTACGACAGCCTGCTCCCCGCCTCCGCCGTAGACGACGTCGCCACGAAGACGCTCGCTAACCTCAAGGCCGGCGCGCTCGGCTTGAGCGCGGTCATCCTGCTGTACCCCATCCTCACCGCCAAGTGCAGGACCCCGCTCCCCGTCATGCCGGACGGAGAGCTCGCCTACCTCTTCTCCCTCCTCAAAACCGCTTCACCCGGGGCGGATTCCCCCGAGGCGATGGTGGCCGCAAACCGCAGCCAGTACGACGCCACACTCGAGGCAGGCGGCCA
Source organism: Streptomyces sp. NPDC051211 (assembly GCF_040689505.1). Taxonomy (NCBI): domain Bacteria; kingdom Bacillati; phylum Actinomycetota; class Actinomycetes; order Kitasatosporales; family Streptomycetaceae; genus Streptomyces; species Streptomyces sp. NPDC051211. The sequence goes on along the minus strand of NZ_JBFBAV010000016.1, from coordinate 145,670 downwards.
CTGGTACCCGATCGGCTCGGTGCCGCTCACCCAGGACGACTGGGCGCGCCACTTCGGCCCCTTCTGGGACGAGTTCAAGGCAGCACGCCACCGTTACGACCCCGACGGCATCCTCACTCCCGGCCAGCGCATCTTCTGATCAAGGGGCCCCGGACGGCGTCCGGGCGGCGTTTCCCTGCGCCGGTGGAGCGGGGTGACCCTTCTGTCTTGAGTGGGTCACCCCAGGCCACGGCCAGTACAGGGAAACCGAGTTCTTCCCGCCCGCGCGGGGCAGGGCGGTCTCCGGGTTCGGCGGCCGCTCGCGGGTGCCCGCGATCAGCATCGGCAGCCGCATCGTCTCGCCGTCCGATCCGCCGTTGGCACCCGGCCCCGGCGGATCAGGCGTCCAGGGGCCGCCAAGCCGGGCCGTCTCCCTCCTGCCGGACGTGTCCGAACACCACGTCGGCGAAGTGGACGCCGAAGCCGACCGTGCCGGGCTCTGCCAACTCGGCGACGAGGCGGCGGCGGTGGTCGGCGGTCCGGGCCGGGTCGTGGTCGAAGGCCGAGGACCATTCGGGGTGGTCGATCTGGATCGGCGCGTGCACGGCATCGCCGAAAGCGATCAGACGCCGTCCGCCACCGGTGATGACGTACTCGGCGTGCCCGACGGTGTGGCCGGGGGGCGGCCAGGCTGTGCAGGAGCGCACCTCCGTGGATCGCGCCGAGGGGGCCGTCCGGGGTCTCGAGCCGCTGAACCCGCGCGCCGCGCACAGGCCGAGGCCGGCTCGTCCTTCGGTACGTGCGACGGGGTGTCGGACTACGCTCCGCACAATGGAACGCGCAGAGGTACTCAAGCGAGTGATCGGCATCCTCACCGAAGCCCAGGAAATCCGCCGGGCAGCCGAGGGCGGACTGGAGGACACCGGCAACGGAGACGGCAACGACGACTACCCGGCGGCAACGGCCGGAGTGGTCACGACACTCCTGAACGAGATGCTGCCGTCGATCCGTGTGCCGGCCGACGCCTCTCCGCAGCAGGTGGCAACGCTGGTGGCGGAGGCCCTCGGCCCGGCCCTGCACACGATGGTCTCCGGCTTCAGCCTGGCGTTCACCAGCCTCGCGATCGCGCACGACAGTGGGCGGACGGACATCTCCGCGATCGAGGTGCTCCAGGAACTCGCCCTCGAGGTCGAGGCAGGCACTTACGACGAGGGCCCGTAGGAACTCTCCGCGGGCCCTCACGGTTGCGCAGTTGCACGAGCGGGAACCGGAGGGGGGCGGTCAGCCTGCGTCGTCCTGCCCGTGGGCCATCTTCCGCTCCTGCATCTTCCTCACTTCCTCGGGGCTCTTGCCGGCTACCGGCTTGCTGGCCTCCGGGTGTACCGGGTCCGGACCGGGGTGCTCCTGCACCTGCTCCTCGCGGCCCTTTTCCTGTTCCTGACGCTTGTTGCCCTTGTCCTTCATGGCTTCCGCTCCCTCGCAGCTCTCCTCGACACGGACTCCAGGTCCTCTCCCGCCTACCCCGTCCCCGCCGGGCCAGTCGGTCCGGATACGTCGGGCTTCCGTCCCCCGCCGTTCGGCCCGGGCTCCACGGCTCGTCCCCTCCTCCGCCCCGGTGCGGGGCGGCGCTGCTCGGTGCCGGCAGCCGCCCGGGCCGGGAGGCGGGCGCCGTAGCCCCGCCGAGCGGACGGAAAAAGTACCGCCCCGCCGTGCGTCATCCGGCACCGGCGTGGGAAGGCGCCCCGGCATGCCGGAAATGATCACCAGCCTCGCCACCCGTGTCGCGCAGCGCCGCCGCGAGCCGGTCGCCGTCCAGGCCCTGCGGTCCACCGCGGCGGCCGTCATCAGCTACGTCGTCGCCCTCCGCCTGAGCAGTGAGCCGAACCCGCTGACCGCCCCGCTGACCGCCTTGCTCGTCGTCCAGGTCACCCTCTACTCCACGCTGACCACCAGCATCCGCAGAGTGAACTCCGTGGTCGTCGGCGTCCTGATCGCGATCGGTTTCAGCGTGCTGGTGGGCCTCACGTGGTGGAGCCTCGGCCTGCTGATCCTGGCCTCCCTGGTGGTGGGCCACCTGGTGCGCGTGGACGAGTTCGTCCCCGAGGTCGCGATCAGCGCCATGCTCGTCCTCGGTGTCACCCAGGTCGCGAACACCGCCTGGGACCGGGTCCTGGAAACGGTCATCGGCGCGGTGGTCGGGCTGCTGGTCAACCTGCTGTTGGCACCACCCCTCTGGGTGGGCCCGGCGGGCACCGCGATCACCGACCTCGCGCTCCGCATGAGCCGGCTGCTCGACCACCTCGGCGAGGAACCGCTCGGACCGGCCAAGGTCGAACAGGCCGCGGCCCGGCTGTACGAGGCACGGCGGCTCGACAACGACATCGCGCAGGTCGACACCGCCCTCCGGCAGGCCGAGGACAGCCTCCGGCTCAATCCGCGGGTCAAGGAGGGCCTCCTCTTCCGGATGGTGCTGCGCACCGGCCTGGACACCCTGGAGATCTGCGCGGTCGTGCTCCGCGTGGCCTGCCGGACTCTGGCCGACCTGGCCAAGGCCCGCCCCGACGGTCCGCTCTTCGAGGCCGGGACCGCGGCTGCGCTGCGGCAGGTGCTGCGCCACACGGCGATCGCCGTGGAGAGCTTCGCCCAGCTGATCACCGCGCAGGTCAGCGCCAACGCGGAAGAGGCGGAGGCCCGCCTGACCGGGGAGCTGGCCGTGGCCCGGGCGCACCGCGACCGGCTCGCAGACCTGCTGCGGGCCTCCGCCCGCGAGGATCCGGCGCACTGGCAGCTGCTCGGCGCGCTGCTCGCCGAGATCGACCGGGTCCTCGACGAGCTGGACGTCGACAAGCGGTCCCACCGCCTGCTGGAGGAACTCGACCGCCACGCCCGCACGCGGCGCACGGGCCGGATGCGGGGCCGGCTGCGCGGGCTGCCGGGGCTGCCGAAGTGAGGCCATCCCACCCGGCTCCTGCTCGAACCGCGTGTCAGCCCGGCCCCTGACGCGGCTTCGTGCCGCCCCACTCGGCACGCGGAGTAACAGGGTGCACCATTTGCGTCACAAGGCGTTGTGGCGGGCGGGTGACCGTGGCGGGCGGGTGGGGGCGTCGGCGTGCGGCCGGGCCGTGGCACGCCAACGATGGACGGCGTACCCGCCCGCTGCCGCTGTCAGGAGCACCCCATGCTGGAGCGCACGCTGCGCAAGGACCGCACCGAGGTCACCTTCATCCTGCCCGCCGACAACCCGCCCGGGCCGGTCAGCGTGGTCGGCGACTTCAACGACTGGCAGCCCGGCGTCCACACCTTGAAGCCGCGCAGGGACGGCAAACGGGCGGTCACCGTGGAGCTGGCCGGCGAGCGCACCTACTCGTTCCGTTATCTGGCCTCCGGGGACTACTGGTTCAACGACGACGCTGCCGGCGATCAGGACGGCCCCAACAGCCGCCTCCACACCTGACCTTCCGCCGTCCTGAACCGCCGCCGGGCCTCAGCCTTGAGCGCATCCCCCGGCAGCCGGAGCCGGAGCCCGGAGCCCGGCGGCCGTTCAGGAGAGCGGGGTGTGGTCGGCCGGTACCTCTTCCCCGGGAACGACCGGCCCGGGCGCGGTGCCGTCGCCGAAGGGGCGTCCGCCCAGGGCGGCGCGGTCGTGCGGCGCGAGCCAGCCCGCCGTGTCGGGGCCGGCCGGCACGATCCCCGTCGGGTTGATGTCGTCGTGCACCAGGTAGTAGTGCCGCTTGATGTGGTCGAAGTCGACGGTGTCGCCGAAGCCAGGGGTCTGGAACAGGTCCCGCGCGTACGCCCACAGCACCGGCATCTCGGTCAGCTTGTGGCGGTTGCATTTGAAGTGCCCGTGGTAGACGGCGTCGAAGCGTACGAGTGTGGTGAACAGCCGTACGTCCGCTTCGGTGATGGTGTCGCCGACGAGGTAGCGGGACCGTTCGAGCTGGGCGGACAGGCGGTCGAGCCGGTCGAAAAGCCGCCCGTACGCGTCGGCGTACGCCTCCTGGGTGCCGGCGAACCCGGCCTCGTAGACGGCGTTGTTGACGTCCCTGTACACCGCCTCGTTCACGGCGTCGATGTGCGGGCGCAGTTCGGGCGGGTAGAGCGCGGGCGCCCCGGGGCGGTGGTACGGCGTCCACTCCAGCGACATGTCGACCGTGATCCGGGAGAAGTCGTTCGTCACCACCTTCCCGCTCGGGACGTCCACGACGGCCGGCACGGTGATGCCCCGGTCATAGCCGGGGTCACGTGCGAGGTAGGCGTCCTCGAGCCGCTCGATGCCGAGCACCGGGTCACGCCCGCCGGGATCGAGGTCGAAGGTCCAGCTGCGCTCGTCGTGCACGGGCCCGGCGATGGCCATCGGAAGCGCCTCCTCCAGCCCGAGGAGCCGCCGTACGATCACCGCCCGGCCGGCCCACGGACAGGCCCGGCTGACCACCAGGCGGTAGCGGCCCCGCTCCACCGGGTAGCCGTCGCGCGCGTCGGCGGTGATCCGGGTGGTGATGTACCGGCTGTCACGGGAGTACCCCTTGCCGGGGCTCACATAGCTCACGCCCGGCACCTACCCGCAATCGGCCCGGGGACCCGCCCCGATCTGTGCGTACCGGGCTGGTCGAGCCGCCGACGCCGGGTTCACCCGCCTGGCGATCCCGAACACTGATCACATCGGTGGCCTGCGCCAACCGGATGGTTCTGCCCGTTCCGCCCGCCGCGCCCTCGGGCCGGGCCGGACGGGGCCGGTCACTGTGGCCGTCGGGGAGTCGTCGGTGTGGTTCAGGGGGTTGGAGGGATGACGAGCTTCCAGTCAGCCGTCGGCGATGACGAACTGCCGCTCCTCCTCGTCTCCGAGGCCGACCTCGTCGCGAGCGGCTTGTGGCAGAAGGCGCCCGAGGTCGTCGGTGTGGTGAGCGGCGCGCTGCGCTCACCACAGGCCGGCTGGTACGGCAAAGCGATCACGGCACCCACGAATGAGCAGACCGCGGAGTTCCTCCGGCTCTCCACCGAGACGCAGAGGCGGTACGGGGGTGTCGACTTCGATTACAAGCTGAACGTACTGACCGCCCTCGGCGGGGGTGGCGCGGGCTTCAAAGCCGTCGGCGCCAATGTCCTCAACCTTCGGCGGGGCCTGCCCCGGGCCTGTGCGCTCTACGTGCTCTATGACCGGCCGACCCTCCGACCGCGCACCCTGATCCGTTCCACTCTGCTCTCCGCCCTGCGTACGGCGGCCTACGCCTGCGTCGTGCGCGAACTCTGCGGCGCGCGGGTGGTGGGCGTTCTGGGCAGCGGGCACATCGCCTCGACGCTGATGCGCCTGTGGGCGCTGCTCGAATGCCCCGACCTCGAAGAGGTACGGGTCTACTCGCCGAACATACGGGGCGAGGAGTTCCACGCCGCGGTGGGTCCAACGCCCTACCGGCTGGTGCAGGCCGATTCGGCAGCAGACACGGTGCTGGGCACGCAGATGCTCGTCACCGCCACCACGGCGTCGAGCCCCGTCTTCAGCAGCGCATGGCTCGCCCCGACCGCCGTCCATGTGAACCTCGGCGGCCATGAGGCCCCCTTGGACTTCGTGGCGACATGCGCCCGCGAGGGTTCCGTGATCGTGGACACGCTGGAAGGAACGCTGCAGCGGGGCGTCCAATCCCTCGCGATCTGGTGGGCCGGGCACGATGTGCCGCCGCCCGATGCTCGGATTCACAGCTTCGCGACCCTCGAGGAAAGTAGGCTCGACCGTCCCTGGCATGTGAACTGCGTGGGACGCGCTGACGTTGACCTGGCAGTGGCTCAGTGGGCGGAGGCACTTGCAGGACAGGCCGGCCGGGGACAGGTCGTCATGCTGTGATGCGGTCCGGGGGCGGTTGCGAAGCGGGGCGGCCACCTCCTGTTTGCAGCGAGCCGAGCGGTCAGCGGAGGTCGCGGACTGGAGCTGCGCCGACTCACCGGCAGCCCGGCCCTCGGGCGGGGACGCGGCCCACGAACCGGGCGCACCGTCGGCCCCGTGGCCTGACCGCCTGAGTCGGCTTCCGCGAATGCAGGACGAACGTTTTCCGCGGCGCTGTGCGCCCCTGCCCTGGGACACCCCCGGAGCCCGGCGGTCCCCGGACGGATCGGCAGAACCGGCAGGTCGGTTGCCACGGCGAGCACCCGGCACGGGGCGCGTACTCCCGTGCGCCCCCATGTGCTCCTTCGGCGCGGTCGGCACCCGGCGTACGGTTCCGGGCCATGAGCGGATACGCGATGGAACCGGCCATGCCGACTGAAATCGGCATCCAGGCCTTGCCTTCCTCCGACCAGTGGTCACCGACCCCCGTGGTACCAGCGCCGGTCTGCCGCTTCGAGAACTTCCTCGGTGCGGAACGCGCCAACTCCCTGCTGGCGTACGCAATATCCCGGCAGGCCGACTTCAACGCCGGGACGGTCCTCGATCCCTTCACCGGTCAGGTCTCCCACAAGGGCCGCAACTCCCTCGTCCTCCCCGTAACGAGCGCGGTGTTCTCCGCGCACCTCGCCGACTGCCTGCCGCTCGTCCAGGAGGTCCTCGGCCATCAGGCCGCGCTCACACAGTCCTTGACGGTCCTGACGGCGCACGGTGAGGGCGGCCACTACGGCATGCACACCGACGCCTCGCGGGTCCGCGACGTCAGCACTGCGCTCTCCGCGGTGTACTACCTCCACCGCAAGCCCCGTGGCTTCGACGGCGGTCAACTCCGGCTGTACGACACCCTGCTCCACGACGGTGGAGCCCAACCGGCCGAGTCCTACCGCACCGTCGAACCCGAGCACGACACCATCGTCTTCTTCCCGGCCAGCGCCTTCCACGAGGTCGTCCCGTCCACGTGCCCCAGCGGACAGTTCGCCGACCACCGGTTCACGCTCACGACGTGGATCAGCAGCGCCGGGTCCGCGACGACGTCCGGCACCTCGACCCGGACCCTGCAGTGGATGGCACGCGCCGCCGAACGCACCCGCCCGCTCACGGACGTCACCTCCGACCAGGACGGCGCCCGCCCCACCACGCTTCCTGCCGCCGCTCCCGAAACCCGCCTCACCCTCCCCACACCCACACACCGGCATGAAAGTGGCCCACGAGAACGGCGATGACCGGTCCGGCCCCCGGGACTTCACCGATTTCGGCCATTGTCAGTGCCCCAGGAGAGGATCACTCTCATGACGATCCTTTCCGCCGATGAGGCGCTGTCCAGCCTGTCCAGCCTGTCCGGCCGCACCGAGTACGAGGCCGCGCTCCAGCGCCTGCGCGAGGCTTCGCGGGCGTACTACGGAGACGGCGACAGCAGTCTGGACGACGCCTCGTACGACCGGCTCCGGCTGGCCGTCCTGGCCTGGGAGACGGAAAACCCGGCGGAGGTCTCCCCCGACTCCCCCACCGGCCTGGTCGCCGACGGTGCGGCCCCGGCCGGTGACATCGCGCACACCACCCGCCTGCTGAGCTTGGACAACGTCTTCGACGCCGAGGGCCTGGTGGCCTGGGGCGCCTCCGTCCAGCGCCGTCTGGGCCGTGCCCCGGCGGGCGGGTTCACCGTCGAGCCGAAGATAGACGGCGCGGCCGTGGCCGCCCGGTACCGCGACGGCCGCCTCGTCGGGATCATCACCCGCGGCGACGGCAGTCACGGCGAGGACATCAGCCACGTCATCGGCCAGATCGACGGCCTGCCCGAGCAGCTGGCCGAGGCGGCCACCGTCGAGGTCCGCGGTGAGGTGGCCTTCACCCAGGAGCAGTTCGAGACGGCGAACGCCGTCCGCACCGCACACGGCGCGCAGGTCTTCGCCAACCCCCGCAACGGCACTGCGGGCACGCTGAGGGCGAAGGACCGGCCGTACCGGCTCCGGATGACGTTCTGGGCCTACGGCGCGGTCGAACTGGACGGCGTATCGTTCCTGCCCGCCGGAGCCACGCACGCCGAGGCCCTGGCCGCCCTGGCCGCAGCCGGGGTGCAGACGACCGCGGCCTCCGCCGCCGGGCTCCGCGTCGTCGCCGACCTCGCCGAGGCGCAGCAGCAGGTCGACGCGATCGCCGCGATGCGCGCCGAGCTGCCCGTCGGCATCGACGGCGTGGTCGTCAAGCTGAACGACGCGGCCGAGCAGGAGGAGGCCGGGTTCGGTTCCCGGTTCCCGTACTGGGCCATCGCGGTCAAGCTGCCCGCCGTCGAGCGGCAGACGGTGCTGGAGGACGTCGTGTGGGAGGTCGGCCGTACCGGGGTCCTGGCCCCGACCGCCGTACTCGGCCCGGTCGAGATCGACGGCTCCACCGTCACCCGGGCCACTCTGCACAACCCCGCCGACATCCGCCGCCGCGACCTCCACATCGGCGACACCGTGACGGTGTACAAGGCCGGCGACATCATCCCGCGGGTCCAGGCGGCCGTGGTCCGGCTCCGCCCGGACGGTGCGCAGGAGGTTCCGCTGCCCGAGGCGTGCCCCAACTGCGGTGGAGAGATCGACAAGCGGCAGGAGCGGTGGCGGTGCGCGAAGGGCACCTCGTGTGCGCTTCCTGCGCTGATCGAGTACGCGGCGGGGCGCGAGATGCTCGACATAGACGGCCTCGGCAAGACGTACGTGGCGGCCCTGGTCGAATCCGGTGACGTCACCGACGTCGCCGATCTCTTCACCCTCTCCGTCGACCAGCTCACCGTGGCGTCCGGCAGTTCCAAGCGGGCGGTCAAGCTGGCCGAGCAGATCACAGCCGCCAAGTCCCGCCCGCTGAGCCGGGTCTTCTGCGCCCTGGGAGTGCTCGGCACCGGGCGCAGCATGTCCCGCCGCATTGCCCGCCACTTCGGCACGATGGAGGCAATCCGCCAGGCCGACGCCACCGCGATGCAGGACGTGGAGGGGATCGGCCCGGAGAAGGCCCCGGTCATAGTCGAACAGGTGGCTGCCCTCGCCCCGGTCATCGACAAGCTGATCGCGGCGGGCGTCAACATGACCGAGCCCGAGGGCTCGTCGGCGGCGCAGGGCGCCGCAGGGCCGCTGGACGGCAAGGTCGTCGTGGTCACGGGCAAGATGGCCGGGCCCCTGGAAGGGTTCGGCCGGACCGAGATGAACGCCCTCATCGAGAAGGCCGGCGGGCGCGCGGGCAGCAGTGTCAGCGCCAGGACGTCGATCCTCGTCGCCGCGCCGTCCGCGAACGGCAAGCCGAGCTCGAAGGCGGTCAAGGCCGCCGAGCTCGGAGTCGAGGTCCTCACCCCGGAGGCCTTCGCCGAGCTGGTCGCCGACGCTCTGGCATTCCCCTAATCCTGGCCCTGACCCTCACCTTGGTGTCGGGAATGCTGCCGGGCACTCTCACCGGATCGACGTGTGGCGTCTGCCAAGACAGAGGACAAGGCTCCCAGGGCTGTGGGGTACCCGTGCTCGGAGGGAGCGGCGAATCCGATCAACAGGCCTCCTGGTGTGTCAGCCGTCGGCCGGTGGTGGAGTTCGGTCAGACCTCGCAGCGCAATGCCTCGTTCCGCGCAGTCGGCCAGAAGCCGGTGTTCGGTGATTCCGCCGGGCGGGAGGGTGACGAGGGTGTGCAGGCCGGCCGGAACACCGTGCGGGGTGAAGGCCGGGAACGCGGCCAGGTGTTCGAGGAGCAGTTCGCGGCGGCGGCGGTACCGCAGGCGGGCTGCGCGGATGTGGCGCTCGTAGGCGTGCGTGCTGATCAGTTCGGCCAGGGCGACTTGGCCGATGGTCTCGGTGTACAGATCGGTCTCCTCCTTGGCCTTCACGATCGCTCCCACCAGGTGGCGCGGCAGGACCATCCAGGCCAGCCGGAGCGCCGGGCCGAGGGTCTTGGATGCGGTGCCGCAGTACACCACCTGGTCGGGAGCGATGCCTTGGAGGGCCCCGACAGGCTGGCGGTCGTAACGGAACTCTCCGTCGTAGTCGTCCTCCACGATCAGGCCGCCAGTGGCGCGTGCCCATTCGCACAGCGACTGACGGCGGTCGGGATGCAGCGGTACGCCGGTCGGGTACTGGTGCGAGGGAGTGACCACCACCGCCCCGATGCCCCGGGCCAGTGATCCGATGCGGGCCCCGTGCGCATCGACGGTCAGGGCCGGGGTGGTGAGCCCGGCGCGCTGGACGACCTCGCGATAGACGTTGTGGCCCGGGTCCTCCATGGCAACGGCAGTGGTGCCGTTGCCATGGAGGACCCGGCTCAGGAGTCCTATGGACTGGTGGAATCCTGAGGTGATCACGACTCGGTCCGGTGTGGTGAGCACTCCCCGGGTCCGGCCGAGGTAGTCGGCGACTGCGGCACGCAGCTGAGGGTGCCCCTGGGGATCCCCGGCACCGAAGATCCGCGGCGGCGCGGACCCGAGTGCGCGGCGGCACGCACGGAGCCAGGCCTGGACGGGGAAGGCGCTCACGTCGGGAAGCCCGGGGCGCAGGTCGTAACGGGGAGGCCGGTCGGGGGTGGTGGCCGGGACGGCCGGGGAGAGGTCAGCACCGGGTACGTCGGCGACGCGCGCGCCCGAGCCGGGGCGCACGGCCAGGTAGCCCTCCTCGGCGAGTTGCTCGTAGGCCGCGCTCACGGTGCCCCGGGAGAGCCCCAGTTCCTTGGCCAGCCCGCGAGTCGACGGCAGGGGTGTCCCCGGTCTCAGGCGTCCCGATCGAATCGCCTCGCGCAGCGCGGACTCCAGCCCCGAACGCCGCCCGCCTGCGGGGCCGATGTCGAGGTGGAGGTCGAACCCCGAACTGGCCCAATCATTCGGCATGGAACCGGATCTTACCCATGGTCCAGTTGCGGATTAGGTTCACCGGAAGGAGCCAGGGACGCGGGCATGAACACCCGACCGTCCTCACGGCCCACCGACCACGGCCCCGGCCCGGCCCACGGCCCATGCCCTTGAGCCCAACCCATCTCTCGGAAGGACAGGCACGACCCGTGAGCGTCATAGCCCATCTCAGCGATGTCCACATCGACGGCCGGCAGCGCAGCATCGACCGCACAAGGGCGGTCATGGACTACTTGGATGCCCTTCCCTGCGATCTCGACGCCGTTGTGGTGACCGGCGACATCGCCGACCACGGATTGCCGGCCGAGTACGAGCAGGCCCGGGAACTACTGACCTCCCGGCACCCGGTGCTGGTGTGCCCGGGAAACCACGACGAGCGCGGCGCCTTCCGCCGGTCCCTGCTCGGGGAGCCCGCCTCGGCAGCTCCGGTCAACCAGGTTCATCGCACGCCCGGCTTCGTCATCGCCCTGTGCGACTCCTCCGTACCGGGGAAGGACGAAGGGTTCATCGAGGACGAGACCCTGCTCTGGCTGGAGGACGAGCTCGCCCGGACGCCGAGCGACGTGCCCGTTCTCGTCGGCTTCCACCATCCGCCGGCCCTGCTGCACAGCCCCTACATCGACAGCCTCCGCCAATTCGAGGAACACCGGCTCGCCGCCCTGGTGGACCGCCATCCCAACATCGCCGCCCTCATCTGCGGCCACGCCCACACCGCAGCAGCGACCACCTTCGCGGGGAAGCCCCTCGTCGTCGCCCCCGGCGTCGTCTCGGCCCTCAGACTTCCCTGGGAGCGGTACGCCCACCCCACGGACCACGTCCATCTCGACCTGCCGCCGGCGCTCGCCTTCCACGTTCTGGACGACTCGGGACGGCTGACCAGCCACTACCGGAGCGTCGCCTGCTGAGTTTCGAGAGCTGGCACAAGTCCGTTCCGTGTCCGCCGACCGCCTGATCAGCAGACCCCGTCGGGTGGCGCGACGCAGGAAGCAGAGTGGGACGAGGAGCATGCCGCGCGGCTCGCGCTCGCAGCGTCGCTCGTCCGACCCCGCCCGCGCAGCGAACGCAGCCGAGAAGGCTGGTACTCCAACCCCGAGGAGGGCGGAGTACCAGCCCTCCGGCCGCTGGTTACAGCATCCGCACCTCGGCCTCGGGAAGCTTTGCCCACCAGTGGTGGTGGCGGCTGTAGACATCCGCCTCGCGGTCGACGAGGAGGGCCGTCAGGGATTGGGCCTCCGCGGCGAGTCCGTCCCACGTGGCGGGTGAGAGAGGGTGAAAGGCCGTGGCCTCGATGCCGCCTTCCTTCGGGCGCCACACCCCGGCGACATGGCCGTCCACCAGCAGGGTGGGCAGTACGTCGCCGTTGCGCCGGATCACCAGAGGGCGGTAGGCCGGGGGTATCACCCGGCTGCGGTCCGCGTAGGCCAGCAGAATGCTGTCCCACATCGCCATGAGCCGGGGAGGGGCGGGGGTTTCGGCGGACGGCCGGGAGGCGCCCGGGAGGTCGAACAGTATGCCGCCGTCCGGCCCTTGGAGCTGCTCGACGGCGCCGTCCAGAGCGCGGAGTGCCGCGCGGACGGGTTCCCGCTGCACCAGGGCGAACTGGGCCACGTCCGCGACCGAGGCGGGCCCGAACCCCGCCAGGTAGCGGAGGATCAGGGTCCGCAGCGCCTGAGGGTCCACCGCACGGTCCGCGGGCACGGGCGGCACGGGCACGGGCCCGGTCCCGGCCGCGACGAACGACGGCCGGAGGCCGAACGACCACGGCGCATCCGTCGGGGCATGGTGCAGCGGCGCGTACGCCTTCAGCCCCCACCACGCCGCGTCCTTCTTCTCGGCGCCGAGCCGCTCCTCGGCCCACGCCTGCATCTCTGCCGAGGTCCGCGGCCGACGGGCGAAGGCCAGCAGCTCCGGCACCAGTTCGTGGGCGTCCGCGGGGGTCAGCCCTGCGACGGCGAAGCGAGCGCCGAGCCGGGAGGCGTACAGCGTGGGCTGCATCGCCGCGCGGAAGACGGGGTAGTCCTCGGCGTGCACGGCGTGCAAGGTGATCCGCATCAGGGTCGCCTTGACCACCGATCGCCCGGTGAAGGCGGCGTCGAGCTCGGCCGGAGCGAAATCGGTGAGCCGGTTCCACAGGGCGAGGTAGGGCGAGGCCGGGTGCTGCGCCTGGAGCGCGACCACGCGCCGCACCCCGTCGGGGACGGTCAGCGGCTCACGGTCCAGCAGCAGTTGGCGGCTGAGGGTCGCTCGGTTGAGTTCGCGCGCGGTGATCATCACAGTCCGGGATTCTGCCCTCGTCCGGCCGGTCAGGACGACATCGGGTCTTCCCGCAGGGCCTTGAGGGACAGTGACACTCGCTCTCGGACCAGGTCGATGTCAAGGATCTCCGCGTCGATCTCCTGGCCGACGGAGACGAGGTCGGAGGGGTGGTTGAAGGGGAGCCATGACGGCTCGGGGAGGTTGATCACCGCTTCGAAGCCGCCGATGTCCACGAAGGTGACGCCGAAGCCGGCGATGTGGGTGACCGTGCCGGTGACGATCTCACCTCGGTGAAGGTTCTTGAGGAAGGCCCAGTTCCGGTCGCCCGGCGTCGGCTCGGTCCGCCAGCGGGCCCGTAGGACTCCGTCGCGGTCCGGCATGACTGCCGTGAACAGGGGCGCGCGTTCATCGGCGTACATGGGCAGGAGCGCTGCGGCGCCGGCGTCGGTTATCCGGTCGGCCAGCTCCGGGAACTCGTCCTCCTCGGCGATGTACTGCCGATGTAGAGGTACTGGTCCCATCCCACGTGTACGGCGAAGGTGCCCTCCACCTCCAGCCGGCACCAGACGCCGCTGTCGCGCAGCATGAGCCGCACCAGCTCCAGGCCGATGTCGAGGGGCACCTCTGCTCCGTCGTGGAAGCCGTTCCGGCCGGCCGGGAAGAGTGCGTCAAGCCCGAAGCCGTCCAAGAGCGGCTCGACGCCGAAGTCCGCGAGTCCTAGCCGCCGGCGCTGAAGGTCACCGGCAGGCTCAGGGGGCCGCGCAACCCGCCGGGGCGCCAGCGGATCTCGTCCGGCGCCACGGCGAGAGCGAGGCCGGGGAGGCGGCGCAGGGCGGTGCCGATGGCGATCTGCCCCTCCAGGCGGGCCAGCGGCGCGCCCAGGCAGTAGTGGATGCCGTGCCCGAATGCGAGGTGGGCGTTGTCCTGGCGGGTGATGTCGAGGCGGTCGGGGTCGGGGAACCGTGCCGGGTCGCGGTCGGCGATGGCCGAGGCGATCAGTACGGTCGCGCCGCGCGGAACGGTCACGCCCGCGATCTCGACGTCCTCGCGCGCGAACCGCGCGATGCCGGGGCTGACCGGGCCGTCGTAGCGGAGGAACTCCTCGATCGCGCCCGGCAGCAGCTCGGGGTCGGAGCGCAGGAGGTCGAGCTGGGCGGGGTGGGCGAGCAGCGTGGCGATGCCGCCGCCGATCAGGTTGACCGTGGTGATGTAGCCGGCGGCCAGCAGCAGGAAGACCATGGCGATCAGCTCGTCCTCGGTCAGCTGCTGTTCCTCGTCCCGGGCGGTGATGAGGCCGCTGAGCAGGTCGTCGCCGGGGCGTGCCCGTTTGGCCTGGATGAGGTCGGTCACGTACGCGCGCATGTGCTGCCATGCCTCGTTCACCACGGCGGGGTCCGGCGGCTCCGCGCCCCGCATGATCATGCGGTCGGTCCAGTGCTGGAAGTCGTGACGGTCGTCCACCGGCACTCCGAGCAGTTCGCTGATCACCGCGACCGGAAGCGGCAGCGCGAACTCCGCCACGAGGTCGGCGCGGCCGGCCGGGACGACCGCTTCCAGCAGCCGGTCGGTGATGGACTGGATCCGGGGCCGCATCCCGGCCACTCTGCGGGCGGTGAACGCCTTGGAGACCAGGCGGCGCAGGCGGGTGTGGTCGGGCGGGTCGCTGCGGAGCATGTTGCTCAGCATCGACTCGCGTTCCGATTCCGGCAGCTGCCGCAGGAGCCGGGTGTCGGAGGCGTCGCGGATGTCGCTGCCGAGGCGGGGGTCGGACAGGGCCGCGAGTCCGTCGTCGTAGCGGGTGACGAGCCAGGCGTCCAGGCCGCCCGCGATGACGGCGCGGCGCACTGGGCCGTCCTCGCGCAGTTGCCGGTACAGCGGGAAGGGATCCGCGACGAAGGCGGGGTCGGCGTAGGGCAGAAGGACCGGCCGCTCGCTCATGATTCCTCCAGGAGTACGTCGCCCTCGCTGTGGAGAGTGAGGATATATGCCCAAGTCTCCCTGGATGCCGCTTTCCGGCCATGCCCGTCGGTGTCCGCCGCAGCTCTGCGGGAGTGCAACCACGGCGTATCGGGGTACGAACCATTCCTGGTGAAGGGGGAGTCGATGGCGGAAGACAGCCGGACCGGGCCGGAGGGCACCGCGCACATCAGGGTGGCGACGGCGGCGCGCGCTGGCGGTGACCCGTCCGCCGAACCCGGTGCGCCCGGTACCCCTTTCGACTCTGCCGTACGGCCTTCGGACGCCCTGCGCATCCAGCGCCTGGCCGATGCTCCGCACCGCGCTGCGGCGATCACGGTCGGCGAGTCCGGCCGGACGCGGATCGAGGACGAACTCCGGCTGTCCGCCGATGCGGTGGCGCGCCAGGTGATGCGTGACGGCGTCCCCCTGGCGTACGAGCCCGCCGCCCACTAGCCGTTTCTGTCGGATCACCTTTCCGACCGGAAACGCCCTAGTCGTCGTGGTCGGTGACGGTGGGGTAGGAGACGCCGCTGTAGACCTGGTTGAGGACGGTGGGGAGCAGGGCCATGGCCGTGGCCTTCGAATCGAGGGAGACGGTCAGGTTCGTCCAGACGACGAGGGTGACGTCGTTGGCCGGGTCGTGGCCGATGAAGGAGTTGAAGCCGGGGAGCTCACCGCCGTGGAAGTACATCGCGGCCTTCGGGGTGAACCGCTGGTAGGCGATGCCGTACCCGTACTTCTGGCCTTCGGGGGCGGCCGGATCCTGGGCCTGCGGGCTGCGCAGCCACTGTTGTTGGGAGGCGGGGTTCAGGACCTTGCCCGTCACGAGGGCCTTGATCCAGGTAGCCAGGTCGTCCGCAGTGGAGATGACGCCTCCGGCGGCGGTGGCGTAGGACGGGTTCTGGTGGGTGTAGTCCACCGGCTTGAGCTTCCCCGACCGGGCCGCGGCCTGTACGTCGGCGGGGTAGAGCTCGTCGACCATCGCGTGGGCCGATCCGCCGTACATGTAGCCGTGCGCGTAGGGGGCGGGGAGGGACACGTCGTGGATGCCGGGCAGCGAGGTCCCGGCCAGGCCGAGCGGGGTGAACAGCCGGTCGCGGAACTGCTGGGCCAGCGGCCGGCCGCCCGCCTTCTCGGCGATTAGGCCCAGCAGCGCGTAGTTGGTGTTGTTGTACTCGTAGGAGGCGTCGGGGGCGAAGTTCGGCGGGTGCCGGAAGGCGATGTCCAGCATCTCCTGCGGTGTCCGCGCCTTGCCCGGTTCGGCGTCCAGGGACGCCGAGAATTCGGGCGCGTCGGTGTAGTTGTACAGGCCGCTGCGCATCTTCAGCAGCTCGGCGACGGTGATGTCGGAGCCGCCGGGTACGCCGGGGACGTAGTCGGACACCCGGTCGCCGAGCCGGAGCTTGCCGTCCTGGGCGAGGAGCATGATCAGCGCCGAGGTCATGGTCTTGGTGTTGGAGGCGATCCTGAAGTGGTCGGCCGTGGTGGGCGGGGTGGCCTTGCCCAGCTCGGTCGTGCCGACGACCGTACTTAAGGTTCCCTGGGGGGTGCGGAGCAGGACCACCGTGCCGGGCACCATGAGCTTCTTCGCCGCCTGCTCCACCGCGGATTGCAGCGCGGCCGGATCGATGGGCTTCAGCGCCGCCGACGGAACCGTTGGAGACGGGGTGGGGTCGGCGGCACTCGCCATCGCGACGGGTGCGGCCGACGCGACGGGAGCCGCCGGGGGCAGGCCGCAGACCACGATCAGCACGGCCGCGCCCGGGGCCAGCACCGCGGCGCGGCGACGGGCGGCGCGCCAGCCCTCGGATGCGGATGCGGGTGCGGATCCGGTTCTTCGGCGGTGGGTGCGGTCCGGGGTGTCGGCGTCAGCGCGGATGGTCCTCATGCCGGCATCACAGCCCTCGTGCTCGACAGTCGACGGTCGGCAAAGCATCCAATTTTATCATTTTTGCCGTTTGGGCCATCCGTACGGCGCTGCGCCCCGGAAAGGTGTCGGTCAGATGCCCCCGGTGAGGTGCTCGGGGCGGACCGGCGTCCTGTTGAGCTCTAGGCCGGTCGCGTTCCGGATCGCCGCGACGACGGCCGGAGTGGACGACAGGGTCGGAGCCTCACCGATGCCGCGCACTCCGTACGGCGCGTTCGGATCCGCCAGCTCGAGGTAGTCGACCGGGATGGTCGGGGTGTCGAGGATGGTCGGGATCAGGTAGTCCGTGAAGGAGGGGTTGCGCACCTTCGCGGTCTTCGGGTCGACGATGATCTCCTCCATCACCGCGACGCCCAGGCCCTGGGTGGTACCGCCCTGGATCTGTCCGACGACGGAGAGCGGGTTGAGCGCCTTGCCGACGTCCTGGGCACAGGCCAGTTCGATGACCTTGACCAGGCCGAGCTCGGTGTCCACCTCCACCACCGCGCGGTGCGCGGCGAAGGAGTACTGCACGTGGCCGTTGCCCTGGCCGGTGACGAGGTCGAAGGCCTCGGTGGGGCGGTGCCGCCACTCCTCCTCGACCTCCACGACCTCGTCCTCCAGGACGTCCACGAGGGTGGAGAGGACCTCGCCGCCGTCGGTGACGACCTTGCCGCCCTCCAGGAGCAGTTCGGCCGTGGCCCACGCCGGGTGGTGCGAGCCGAACTTGCGCCGGCCGATCTCCAGGACCTTCTCGCGGACGAGTTCGCAGGTGTTCTTGATGGCGCCGCCGGTCATGTACGTCTGGCGGCCCGCGGAGGTCGAACCGGCCGAGCCCACCTGGGTGTCGGCCGGGTGGATGGTCACCTGCGTGACACCCAGCTCGGTACGGGCGATCTGCGCGTGGATGGTGACGCCGCCCTGGCCGACCTCCGCCATGGCCGTGTGGACCATCACGACGGGCTCGCCGTTGACGACCTCGATGCGCACCTTGGCGGTCGAGTAGTCGTCGAAGCCCTCGGAGAAACCGACGTTCTTGATGCCGACCGCGTAGCCGACACCGCGGACGATGCCCTCGCCGTGGGTGGTGTTGGACAGACCGCCCGGCAGCGCACGGACGTCGACGCCGCCGGTGGTCTCCCACTGGCGCTCCGGCGGCAGCGGACGGGCCTTGACGCGGCGCAGCAGCTCGGCGACGGGGGCCGGGGAGTCGACCGGCTGCCCGGTCGGCATGATGGTGCCCTGCTCCATCGCGTTCTTCTGCCGGAACTCCACCGGGTCCATGCCCAGCCTGGCGGCCAGCTTGTCCATCTGGGCCTCGTACGCGAAGCACGCCTGGACGGCGCCGAAGCCGCGCATGGCCCCGCAGGGCGGGTTGTTGGTGTAGAGGCCGATCGCCTCGATGTCGACGTCGTCGATGACGTACGGGCCGACCGAGAGGGACGCGGCGTTGCCGACGACCGAGGCCGTGGACGACGCGTAGGCGCCGCCGTCGAGCACGATCTTGCACTTCATGTGCGTGAGCTTGCCGTCCTTGGTGGCGCCGTGCTCGTAGTAGAGCTTCGCCGGGTGCCGGTGGACGTGCCCGAAGAAGGACTCGAACCGGTTGTAGACGATCTTGACTGGCTTGCCCGTGCGCAGCGCGAGCAGACAGGCGTGGATCTGCATCGAGATGTCCTCGCGGCCGCCGAACGCCCCGCCGACGCCCGCCATCGTCATGCGCACTTTCTCCTCGGGCAGGCCGAGGACCGGGGCGATCTGCTTGAGGTCCGAGTGCAGCCACTGGGTGGCGCAGTACAGGTCGACGCCGCCGTCCTCGGCGGGGATGGCGAGGCCGGACTCCGGGCCGAGGAAGGCCTGGTCCTGCATGCCGAAGGTGTACTCGCCCTTGACGATGACGTCGGCCCTCTCGGCGGCCTCGTCGGCGTTGCCGCGGATGATCGGCTGGCGGTGCACGATGTTCGGGTGCGGGACGTGACCGGAGTGGTGGTCGTCGCGGTTCTCGTGAACTCGCACGGCATCGGGGGCGATCGCCGAGGCCTCATCGGTGATGAGGGGCAGCTCCCTGTACTCGACCTTGATCTTCGCGGCGGCGCGGCGCGCGGTCTCCGGGTGGTCGGCGCCCACGAGGGCGACCGGCTCGCCGTGGTGACGGACCTTGCCGTGGGCCAGTACCGGGGTGTCCTGGAATTCCATGCCGTAGTACTTCATCGCGGCCGGCAGGTCGTCGTACGTCATGACGGCGTAGACACCGTCCATCGCGAGGGCCTCGGAGGTGTCGATGGACACGATCTCGGCGTGGGCGACCGTGGACCGCAGGATCTGGCCCCACAGCATGTCCTCGTGCCACATGTCCGAGGAGTAGGCGAACTCGCCGGTGACCTTCAGGGTGCCGTCCGGGCGCAGCGTCGACTCGCCGATACCGCCCTTGGTCCGGGAGCCCTGGGTGACGTTGGTGGGGATACCGGTGGTGGTGCCAGCCATGATCAGACCGCCTCTTCCTGTCGTTCCTGTCGTTCCTGGCGGGTCGCGGCCAGGCGGACCGCGTCCAGGATCTTTTCGTAGCCCGTGCAGCGGCAGAGGTTGCCGGAGAGCGCCTCGCGGATGTCCGCGTCGGACGGCCTGCTGTTGCGCTCGATGAGCTCGTCCGCGGCGACCAGGAGACCCGGGGTGCAGAAGCCGCACTGCACGGCGCCGGCGTCGATGAACGCCTGTTGGATCGGGGAGAGTTCGTTCCCCTCACCGGTCTGCGAGTCGGTGCCCTCGGCGGACCGCTGCTGTGGGTCCTGCAAGGAGGTGCCCCCGCCGCCGTCGGTGCCGCGACCCCCGTACGCGGCACGCTGCTCGGCGTGGTCGGCGAGGCCCTCGACCGTCACGACCTCGCGGCCCTCGGCCTGCCCCGCCGCGACCAGGCAGGAACAGACGGGCACTCCGTCGAGGCGGACGGTGCAGGATCCGCATTCGCCCTGCTCGCAGGCGTTCTTGGAGCCGGGCAGGCCCAGGCGCTCGCGCAGGACGTACAGAAGGGACTCGCCCTCCCAGACGTCGTCCGCTTCCTGGGGACGGCCGTTGACGGTGAAATTGACGCGCACGGTTACGCAGCTCCTTCGAGCGAGCGGCCGTTCGCGCCGCGGAACCGCTCCCACGTCCAGACGAGCTGACGGCGAGCCATGATGCCGACCGCGTGCCGGCGGTAGCTCGCGGTGCCGCGGACGTCGTCGATCGGGTTGGCGGCGCCGGAGCAGAGCTTGGCGAACTGCTTGGCGATCGACGGGGTGATGACCTTGCCGGACTCCCAGAAGTTGCCCTCTTCCAGCGCGGCGTTCAGGAACTCCTCGGCAGCCCGCGCCCGGATCGGGGTCGGCGCCGCCGAGCCGATGCCGGTGCGTACGGTGCGGGTCTTCGGGTGCAGCGCGATACCGAAGGCGCACACGGCGATCACCATGGCGTTCCGCGTGCCCACCTTGGAGTACTGCTGGGGGCCGTCCGCCTTGTTGATGTGAACGGCCTTGATGAGCTCGTCCGGGGCGAGCGCATTGCGCTTCACGCCGGTGTAGAACTCGTCGATCGGGATCAGGCGCGGACCGCGGACCGACTCGACCTCGACCCGGGCGCCGGCGGCGAGCAGCGCGGGGTGCGCGTCACCGGCCGGCGAGGCGGTGCCGAGGTTCCCGCCGACGCCACCGCGGTTGCG
The DNA here is from genome assembly GCF_040689505.1 of Streptomyces sp. NPDC051211. Taxonomy (NCBI): domain Bacteria; kingdom Bacillati; phylum Actinomycetota; class Actinomycetes; order Kitasatosporales; family Streptomycetaceae; genus Streptomyces; species Streptomyces sp. NPDC051211. The sequence goes on along the minus strand of NZ_JBFBAV010000016.1, from coordinate 125,146 downwards.
GATCTGCGGCGAGGCGACGGTGTGCGAGGCGAGCGCGAGACCGGGGAGCTCGGCCCGCAGGTTCTCCATGATCGCGGTGTACGGCACGGAGGCGCCCAGCCGGACGGTCTCCTTGTCAACGTGCCACTTCCGGAGCTCGGCGATGCGGTTGAGGTCCAGGAGGTACTCGGGGCGACGGTGGTCGAAGTTGATCTCGACCATCACATCGGTGCCACCCGCAATGGGCACGGCCGTGGGGTGCTCGGCCTTGGCGGCGAGCGCCTCCTCCCAGGCGGCTGGGCGAAGGAAGTCCATGAGCGGCTCTCCTCTCTTCGTGTCGGTTCGGTCGTGATGGGGCGTTCGTTTCGAGCCAGGGGCCCGAAGCCTCCGTCCGCCGGATGCACAGAAGTAGACAGCTCGATCAAGGGGGCGAGGCAGTCACCGATCGCTCAAAGCAGGCTTCTCCGTCGCCTGTGGACCACCGTTCTTTCCCACCGCATCACGCCGTTGAACTGCGGCGATACGTGTTCCGGAAGCAGCGGGGGGCGTGAGAGAGTGGCGATCATGCGACTGCGCGAACTCTTGGACATCGACGAACTGGGGCTGCTTCTGCTCGTGGGCCAGGGCGCCGACAGCGTGCTCGATCGCGCCATACGCGCCGTCCCCACCATCGACCTGGCCGACCCCGGGCGCTTCCTCACCGGCGGTGAACTCGTCCTGACCGAACTCGCGTGGTGGCGGGAGGACGGAGACGCCGAGGGCTTTGTGCGCATCCTCGATCAGGCGGGCGTCACAGCCCTCGCCGCCGGCGAAGCCGCACACGGACTCGTCCCGCACGACCTCGTACGCGCCTGCCGACGCCACGGCCTTCCACTCCTTGCCGTGAGACCGGAAACATCGTTCAGCGCGATTACCGAGCACGTTCTGCGCCGTCTGCACGGCGGGCAGGCGGGCGACCTCGCCGCCGTGGTCGAACGCCATCGACGGCTCCTCATGGACCAGAGCGCCCCGGACTCCGTACTGGAGCTCCTCCGGCACAGCCTCGGCCTCGACGTGCGCTTGCTGTCGCCGACCGGGCGTCAGATCGCCGGGCCCCGCCCGCCGCTGCACGCCAAGACGGCGGTGGCACTGGCCGGGAGGTACCTCGCCGCGCGCCGCTCGTGCGAGGCGGCTCCCCATCGGGTCACGATCGGGGACCGGCCCTACTCGCTCGTACCGGTACGCGCCGCCGGGCCGTCGGCCGCGGCGGAGCACGCCGCCGAGTTGGGTGACTGGCTGCTGGTCGTGGAGGCCGACACGTCGACCTGGCCTGCGACGGATCTGGAACTCCTCGACCGGATCGTCGAACTGGCCGCTGACGCGCGATCCGCACACGACCGGGCGAAGGTGGCCCTGAACGACCTGGCCCGTCAACTCCTCGACCTGCTGCACAGCCGCGTCCCGGCCGACGAGATCCCCGTCCGGCTGAGCAGCACCGCGCAGGCCGTCGTCAGCCAGAAGGACACCTGGCAGCGCTGCCAGTTCGTGGTTGCCAGGGGAGGGTTGCACGGAACCCTCCCCATCCCCGCCCCGGCCCTGCGCGTGCTCCTGGAGGAGGCCCTGGTCCAACAGGACGGCTCGGTGCCGGTATCGCCGCAGGACATCGCCGCCACCGTCGACGGCGAACAGGCCGTACTTTTCGTACTGGTGCCGGAGCCCACGGACGCGCTGCCGGAACCGGGCCTCGACTGCGCTGCCCTCCAGCGGAGACTCGCCGCGGCGCTCGCGCGCTGGCTCGGCCCGGCAGGCCGCATCTCCATCGGGGTCAGCTCGCCGGTGGGATCGGCCGAAAGCGCACGCCGGGCGCTCAACGATGCCCGCACCGCGCTGCGGGTCGCCGAGGGCGGCACGGCACAAGTGACCGTACGCGGCCCCGACGACCTCACCTCGCACATCCTGTCGCTGCTGCCCCTCATCCCCGCCGAGACCCTGCAAGCCTTCGCGGCCCGTCTGCTCGGCCCCTTGCGCGATCACGACAGCCGCCACCAGACCGACCTGCTGCCCACGCTGGAGAGGTTCCTCGAGTGCGACGCGTCCTGGACCCAATGCGCCGCCCAACTCCACCTGCACGTCAACTCGTTGCGCCACCGCATCGCCCGCATCGAGCAGCTCACCGGCCGGGACCTGGGCCGGCTCGAGACCAGACTGGACTTCCTTGCGGCCCTGAGGGCCCGCTGATTCGCCGACCGGTGCGCTCGTGTCGGTAAGGTCAGCATGGACCGATCCGAGAGATGAAGGACCGATGACGTTGAAGGAAGGCCGGCGGGTGAAGCTGGCGGCGGACACCAGGCTGACCGATTCCGGTGCGGTGGCGGGGGGCGGGTTCCTGGCACTGGCCGCCGGCACCGAGGGCACCGTCGAGCAGGTGGTCGAGCACCGGAACGAGAGCCAGGAGGTCCGCGAGTACGTGCGGCTCAAGTCGCTGCTCGATGACTTCGGGCATCAGATGCCCACGGAGAGCAGGAGGCAGCTCGTGGAGAAGGTCGGCGCCCTGGAGCCCGAATGGATCGCCTACCAGCAGCAGGGGCAGCGCGTGACGGTACGCGTCCGCTTCGACAACGGGTTCATCCTCGACGAGGTGCAGGCGGACCTCTTCACCACCGCCTGACCTGCCCCCGGGGGAGCACGGTGTGGCAGTCCTCCCAGGCGGATTCGGTCAGCAGTGGTCTGAAGCGCGTGAACAGGGTGAGGAGATCGGGTCCCCACTTCAGGCGGAAGTCAGGGTCGACGTGGGCGATGTCCAGTTCGTTGGCTGCGGTCAGTTCGGCGAAGTCCCGCCTGAGCCCTGGGCCGGGGGTGAAGACGCGGCCGGTGAACCGGTCCCGGATCGGGGCATCGGTCCGGGCCAGGTTCGGGTAGGAGGCGTCCCGGTCGCAGCTGGCGTAGGCGTACACGAGCTCTTCGGCTTCGGCTCCGATCACCGCGGCCAGTTCACTTCGGCGGTCCAGTGGCAGCAGTGCCGCGGGGAAGCCGTCGGTTCCGTAGAACGCGTGGCACAGGCCCGCCAGTTGCAGGGCGGGACGAGCACCCCACGCGGCGAGGCGTTCCCGTACGCGTGTCAGGTGGGCGAGGAGGGTGCCGCCCGGGTGATCGAGGTCTGCGGCACCGAGCTCGCGGAGGAACGCGACGGCGTGGGCGAGGGCCGGGGGTGATGTGGACAAAGGAGGTGGTCCTCTCTGCGTCTCTCTGCGTGTGGTCGGGTCGGCACCCGTCTCCCGCCCTCCTTCAGGTGCGCACCGTCGTGAAGGAGCGGAGGCGGGTTGCCGCCCTGGGTCGACCCGCTACCGATCATCAGACGGCCCAACACCCAAGTCAATCCTAGGGTTTGCTTCGCCGCCACCAAGGCTTACCTTGGGTCTCGTGACTCTTGATGATCTCCGTGTCTTCGCCGCGGTGTGCCAGGCCGGCTCGCTGAGCGCCGTCGCCCGCGACCTGTCGTGTACGCAGTCGGCGGTGAGCCAGCATGTGAAGCGGCTCGAGCGCGAAACCGGACTCAGCTTGCTGGAGCGGCATTCCCGCGGCGTCGCGCCCACCCAGGCCGGGCACCTGCTCCGCACGGCGATCACCGACGGCCTCACTGGCATCGACCACGCCCTGCGCCGGATCGAGGAGCTCGTGCGCGGCGACGGGGGCTCGGTCCGGATCACCACCGGGGCCACCACGGTCCGGCACTTCATGTCCGCGGCCGTGGTCGAATTCCGGCAGCGCTTCCCCCGGGTGAGCCTGGAATTCCGGACCGAGAACTCCAGCCGCAGCTGCTTCGACGCCCTGGCCGTCGGCGGTCTCGATCTCGCCTGGATCACGCTCGGCACACCGGTCCGGGGCATCGAACAGCGCCCCGTCATCGAGCTCCCCTGGGTGCTGGCCGTCCGGGCCGGTGACCCTCTGGCGGCTCGACCGCTGATCGAACCCGAGGACCTCGAGGGTGCCCGGCTGATCGGCCTCCCCGAGGGATCGACCTCCCGCTCCCATCTCGACTCCTGGCTGACCGCATCGGGTATCCGGCCGGTCTTCGACACCGGCGTCGCCGACTGGGACACCGCGATACTCCTGGCCGAACTGGGTCTCGGACACGCCGTCGTCCCCGCCCTGCCGGGCTGGCAGGGTTCCGGACACCCGAACCTGCGCCTGGTCCCGATTCCCGCCCTCCCCGTCCTCACCGCGGGCTGGGCGGTACGTAGCTGGGACTCTCTCTCGCCCCTGGCACGGGCCTTCGCCGATGCCGTGGCCGGTAGCTGCACCGCGCCCGATGCCGTCGCGGAGGGCGCAGACGCGCCGGGCTCGGTGCGTTCGGCGTCATGAGCGACCGGCCCGGAAGCCACGGGGACGTGGACGCTCGATCGCCGAGATCGTCCGCTCCGGCGCGCGGTTCGTCTCGACTCTCAGCGCCCTGCCGGACGCGGACATGTGTGCCCCCTCGGCGCTGCCGGCGTGGCCCCGGGGACACGTCGTCTCCCACGTGGCCCGGGGCATGGACGCCTACGTGTGGTTGCTGACCGTGGCGCGTACCGGTGCCCACTCCTCGCCCGATCACGTCCTTTCTCGGCTGGCTCAGCGGGCGCCTGCCCGAGGCCTCCCTCGCCGCCGGCCGTCCCGTTCCCGAGCCGCCCGGGCCGTGGCCGCTGCCCCCGGCTCCCGGCAGGGGCCGGGCCTCCGGCAGCGGAGGCTGACCCGGCCGTACCGGTCCCCCGTTGCCGCGGTCGCGCCATCGCCTCCGGCATCACTGCGGTCCGCCGGCGCTCACCCGACCGGCGGGGGCTCCGTACACCCGCCCGGCGAAGCGTCTCGACGCCGCTTGCCTGCGACCAGGCAGAAGGGATGACCGGCCGGATCGGTGAGGACCCGCCACCTCTCCCCACCCGGCTGGTGATCCGGCTTGCCCGCGCCCAGTTCCAGCAGCCGGGCCTCGGCCTCGTCCAGGTCCTCGACCGCGAAGTCGAGGTGGAACTGCTGGGAACGGTTTGGTCCGGCCAGCTCGGAGCCCGGTGGTCGTCGACCCGTTGAAAGCCGATGAAGAGCCCGTCCTCACCGCTGAGACCGGCGAAGTCGGCGTCTGATTCCGGGTGGGGTTCGAGGCCGGTGGCCTGCTGGTAGAACAGCGCCAGAGCCGGCGGATCAGGGCAGTCGAGTGTGATCGCGGTCAACTTCATCTGCGGGGACACGGCACCTCCGGGCCGATCGGTGTTCTGTGCGGCCTCCGCGCCCGAGCGTGGCCGCTCGGGAAATGGGGATGCCCCGGCGGCCGTGACCGGGCAGGATCTTCCGTCATGAACGATAAGATCCGAGCCCGGCTCGACGAGGCAGTGGGCTCGGGTGCACTGGTGCGCCTGCGGCGGTCGATGCCGGGTGCGGAGCGGCTCGAGGGCTTCGTCGTCGGCACGGGCACCGAGTGGACCCTGATGGCGGTCTGCAAGGACATCCAGCTCGACGGCTGGGCGGCGGTACGCACTGCGGACATCACGAAGGTCCGACGGCGCGGCGACGAAACCTGCCTGACCGTCAGGGCACTGCGCCGCCGGGGAGAGTGGCCGGTACGGGCGCCCGTACCGGCGGTTCCGCTGGACGGCCTGCCGGCTCTGGCGGACGCAGCCTCGCGTGGCTTCGGCCTGATCTCCCTGCACGCGGAACGCCAGGTCCCTGACGCTTGCTGGATCGGTGAGGTGACGGAGTTGCGGCCCAAGTCGCTCCGGATCCGCGAGGTCGACACGGAGGCGCAATGGCGAAGCACCCCGAGCAGGTTCCGCTTCAAGGACGTCACCCGCGTGGACTTCGGCGGCCGGTACGAGCAGACCCTGCGGGAATTCTCCGGCCCGTACCACCGGGACGGAAGGTCCCGGTGACGGCCGCGCCGCAGGAGCAGGTGCAGGAACAAGCCCTGGGGCAGGGGCAGGGGCAGCCGGGCGGAGAGCTGACCCAGACCGAGCGGATGACGGTGCGTTTCCACCTGACCTGCCTGGCCACCCTGCTCCCCTACCACCAGCGTCCCGACGCCCTGGACGCCTGGGTCGGGCTCGATCCCGCCTTCTTCTTCATGGGCTTCGATCCGCCCACCCCCGTCACGGAGGCCGTCGTGCGCCTGGGCGGCACCCGGCTGCGGGCCGCACTCGCGCTCACCGTCGGCAGCGGTGACACCCAGCGGGCCCTGTTCGCACTGGACGAGCCCGAGATCGACGCCGCGCTGCGGGACAACCACCGGCTGGACTACGAGACGGTGTGCCTGCTGCGGGTACGGGACCCGCACGCCACCGCGGCGGGCCGCTCGTACCATCCGGGCCACCACCGGCGCGCCCTGCTGTCCGCCGACCCCGAGCTCGCGGCGGCCGCGCTCCTGGACCCGCGCGGCGACATGCGGCCGACCGTACGGGCCGCTGCCTGGGCCACCGTACGCGCGGCCGGAGGAACGGCCCGGGTCCGTGAACTCGCGGCCGCGTTGCCCGGACACGACGACCCGGTCGACGCCGAGGTCGTCGCGGCCTGCGCCGAGGCCGAACCGGAACCGTTTCTCGACACGGCGGCCGAACGCCATCTCGGTACCGGTGCGTTGCTGCGCCGTCTGCGGACCGCACACCGGGCCGACCACCAGCCCTGGCGGGCACGGCGGGCCATGCAGTCGATCCTCGCGGAGCCGTACCGGATCGACTGGCGGCTGGTCGCGGCGGCCCGCCTCGGGTGCCGGCTGCCGCGCACGGCCGCAGAGTTGCTGCGCTCGCGTCCGGACTGCCCGCCCGAGGTCGCCGTCGTGCTGCGCACCGGTCGGCCCGCCCGCCCGGGCCGCCCCCTGCCGCCCGCACCCGAACCCGCGGTCCCGGAGCCCTACCGGCCGCCCCGCTCCCACTGGGTCCCCGAATGGCAACCGCCGGGCGACACCGGCCCGTTCGGGGACAGCGCCGAAGCGGCGCGGCACGCCCTGCGGACGATGCCCGTCGCCTTCGACGCACGCACCGACCCGGCCGCCGCCACCCTCGCCCACCTGGCCGCGGTGATCGAGCGCGGGCAGCTGCCCGCCTCCGCGGCCGTCCCGCTCGTCCGCCCGGCGAGCGTGCTGACCTCCTGGGTCGGCCAGGCCTCCGGCTGGGCGGACGTCTCCCGCGCCGCCTGGAGCGGTCGCGCGGCCCTCCACGTGGAGACCGCGGCCCTGCTGGCCCGTTGGGCCGCCGGCCGCGGCCCCGCCGGGCGGTGGGCAGCGCTCTACCCCCTCCTGCGGCACTACCCCGGTACGCTGCCCGAGCTCCTGGCCGCGGTGTCCGCGGCCCACCCGGACCGGGCTGATCCGTCGCTCAGCTGACGTGGGCGGCGATGGTTCGCGCGCACTCCAGGGATTCGGCATGCGTCGTGTCGACCTCCAGGTCGTAGATCACCCCTTGGTGCACCAGATCCGCCTGCAATGCGGCCATTCCCGGGACCCGGTCTCCTCGTGAAATCTCGCGGCCGGAGGCGACCTCGCCCTCGCACCTGACGCCGACCCACAGCACCGCCAGTCCGCCGAGGGCCTTCTGCCACCGCTGCTGGGACACCGCTCCGCCGAGGAAGACGTCGTCGACGACGATCCTGGCGCCCGCCCGGGCCATCGCCACGATGCCCTCGGTCCAGGCCTCCTCCAGCGCCCGGAAGTCCGCCCCGACGCTCACCCGGCCGTCCGCCGCGATGTCGAGCCCCGCCTCCGACGCCTGCATCTTCGCGGGCATGGCGTCGACGAACGAATCGACCCCGAACGCCAGCCACGGATCGGGCAGTACGGCCTGCAGGCACCGCACGATCCCGGACTTCCCCGAGCTGGAACCACCATTGAGAATGATCATCCGAGTTGTCACCGCGCCACAGTAGGGGCGCCTCCGCGAGACACGAAACGAATATCGGCGCTCGGCTACCGGACGGCCGCGGGTGCCAGACCCAGGCCGGCGAGCACGGCCGTGCCGGCAGCGGCGTGCTCGCCCCCGGCGAGCAGCAGTGTGCGCGCCGACTGGTAGGGGCAGCCGGCCGCGTCGAATGCCGCCGCGGCGGCGAGCTGCCGCGTCAGGTCGCCGTCCAGCAGCGCCTGCGCCCGGTCCAGCTGGGCGGTGGCGACGGGGTTGCCGGTGACCAGGCTCCGGGCGGCGTCGATCCGGTTCCGGGCGTCCGGGTGCCCGGCGAGGACCGATGCCTCCGCGCGGAGCGCCACGTACCAGTGCAGCCAGATCCAGCACACCCACTTCCACACCTGGTCCGGCTCCGGTGCGACCCGCTCCAGGGCCGCTTCCGGGTCCCCGTGGTGGAGCAGGACCATGGCGTCGAAGACCGCACCGTAGCCGTGGCGGTGCTCCGCTGCGGTGCCCACCCGGTCGACGATCGCCAGCCAGTCTGCCCGGGCGTCGTGGTCCTCGCGCAAGCCGTGGATCATTGCGACCGACGCGGCGGCCGGGCCGAGCGAGAACGACCGCTGCCGGCCGCTCCGTTTCCACGCGTCGAGGAACCTCCCGCTGCCGGTGAGCACGTCGTCGGCTTGGCCCGCGAACGCGTCCGCGACCAGGAGCCAGGACGTGGCGTGGTGGCCCACCTCGGCCAGCAGCGGGTGGTCGGCGAGCTGCCTACCCCACCGGCGGGCCTGCTGCAGCTCCCCCACGCCGAGGGCGGTTCCGGCGGCCATGGCGAGCGCGTCCATCCGCTCGTGCGTGCTTCCGGGGGTGCCGGGTACGGAGGCCAGGATGTCGATCCGGCGCCGGGCGGCGGCCGCGGCGCCGAAGGACTCACCGGCCCAGCTGCGGGCGCCGGACAGCGCGTCGAGGGCGGCGGACTCGGCCACCGGGTCGCCCGCCCGCCGGGCGAGTCCGACGGCCCGTTCGGCGTACCCGACCGTCTCCTGGACCGTGTTGTCCGAAGCTCCCTGGACCGCGCCGAAGGCATCCGCGATCACCGCCGCCTCGGCCAGCGCGACGGCCGCCCCGGCAGCCGGGTCGCCGTCGCCGTCGCCGTCGCCGGACAGCTGTCGTGCTGCCGCGAGCACGGCGGTCACCTCGTCCACGTCGGGGATCCGCGTGAACTCGCTGGAGAAGCGGTACGCGACGGTGGCGGCGGCCGCCAGGTCGCGGCCGGCGCCGGCGGTGTCGCCGGCCCGGCGGGCGGCCTCTGCGGCGGCACGGTGCAGGCGGAACATGTCGTCGCCGAGCCTGCGGCAGCCGGCCACCCCGGCGGCCTCGCGCAGCGCCGCGGCACCGGCGGCGTCGCCGGCGAGCGCGGCCGCCTGCTCGTACCGCTGCTGGGCTTCGCCGAGCAGGTTGCGGGTAAAGGTCAGTTCGGCCATGGACAGGGCGAGGCGGTAGGCGTCCACGCGCTGGTCCGGCTGGTCGGCGGCCCAGGTGAGGGCGGCTCGGATGTCCTCGGCCATCGCGTCGAACCGGGCGCGCCAGTCCGCGCCTTCGGCTCCGGTGAGGGCGGCCGCGCCGGCCAGGCACCACCCCAGGTGGCGGGATCGCACGTCGGTCAGCTCACCGGCCTCGGCGAGCCGCTCGGTCCCGTACTGGCGGATGGTTTCCAGCGCCTGGTACCGGGTGCCGGTCGCGGACGGTGTCGCGGTGAGCAGGCTCTGTTCGGCAAGTCTGCCGAGCCCGTCGGCGACGGCGGCCGGATCCAGCGGGGCGAAGGCGGCGACCGAGGTGGCCGCTTCGGCGGTGAACGGCATGACGAACACCGAAATGCGGTGCAGCAGCGCCCGGTCCGGCGGCTCCAGCAGGTCGTGGCTCCAGTCCAGCGCGGCCCGCACGGACCGGTGCCTGTCGTCCGCGCGGGGTCCGCCGGCGAGGATCCGCAGCTGGTCGGAGAGGCCGGCCGTGAGACCGTCCAGTCCGAGCGTGGGCCACCGTGCCGCCGCCAGCTCGATCGCCAGGGCCATGCCGTCGAGCCGTTCGCAGATGGCCGCGATCCGGTCGCGTTCCGTCGGATCCGGCGGCCGGCCGACCGCCGCGGCCCGTTCCATGAACAGGGTCACAGCCTCCGAATCGCCGCCGTCGGCCCAGGACAGCGGCGGAACGGGGAAGACCCACTCGAACGGCACCATCATCCGGGCCCGGCTCGTCGCGAGCACCTGCAGCCGCGGGCAGGCCACGAGCAGCCGTTCCAGGAACGGCGCCACCCCGTCGCGTACCTGCTCGCAGTTGTCCAGCACCAGCAGCGCCTGACGGTCCGCCAGCGCGGCCAGCACCGCCTCGTCGATGCCGCGCCCGGGCTGCTCCCCCACACCGACGGCCGCTGCGACCGCCGCCCCGACCCGCGCCGGATCGGTGAGCGGGGCCAGGTCGACGAACCACACCCCGTCGGCGAAGTCGCCGGCCGCCTCCGCTGCCACCGCCAGCGCGAGCCGCGTCTTCCCCACTCCGCCCGGACCGACCGCGGTGACCTGCCGGCGCACCTTCACCGCCTCGGCCAGCTCCGCGCGTTCCCGTAGCCGGCCGACGAACGCGGTCAGCGGTGCCGGAAGGGCGGGTACCGGGCGCGACTGCTCGGCGCGGGCGAGTTCGGCCGCGCGCCGGGAGAGCGCCCGCCGGTCCGGCACCTCCAACTTGCGGAGCAGCGAGGAGACATGGGACTCGACGGTGCGTACGGAGATGACCAGCCGGGCGGCGATCTCCGCGTTGCTGAGGTGTTCCCCGAGCAGCGCGAGCACGTCGGCTTCACGAGCGGATATCACAGGACTGGACACCGACTCATTATCCGTGGTGGTTTCCGTGGTCAGCACGGAGGCGGACCGTACCCCGGCCGGGAGAGGCTGTGACCACACCGATCGAGCCCGGCAGGACACACCGGGTCGATCGTGGCCCACGACCACAGGAGTGACCATGACGGACCGGCCGAGTGCCGACCCACGCCCCCGGGCTGTGCGTCGCCGCGACACCGAGCACCGGCTCGCCCATGACGTCGATGTCTGGGTGGCCAGTGCCTCGGCGGACGGTGCGCCGTACCTGGTGCCGCTGTCCTTCGACTGGGACGGCGAGACGCTGTTGGTGGCCACCCCGGCCGGCAGCCCGACCGGCAGGAACCTGGCTGCCACCCGGACCACTCGGCTGAGCCTGGGCCACACCCGCGACGTATCCATGATCGACGGCGAGGTCGAGGTCCTCGAGATCGACGCGCTGCCGCGGCAGCAGGGCGACCGGTTCGCCGCCCGCACCGGCTTCGACCCGCGCGCGTCGGCCACGCCGTACCGCTGGTTCCGTATCACCCCGCACCGCATCCAAGCCTGGTGCGAGGCAGACGAGTTGGCCGGACGCGAGCTCATGCGCGACGGCCGCTGGCTCGGCTGATCCCCCATCAACCACGTCCCCCATCAACCATGCATGAAAGGAAACCTGCCATGACGAACGCGCAGAAGCCCGCCCGGAGCACCGGCACGGCCGACAAGAAGTTCGACGGGTTCACGGCCGAGGAACGCGCCGCGATGCAGGACCACGCCAAGGAGTTGAAGGCGTCCGCGCGCCGCAGCCCGCGCACGGCCAAGGCGGACGGGGAGAGCGACGTGCTCGCGAAGATCGCCGAGATGGCGGATGCGGACCGCGTCCTCGCCGAGCGGCTCCACGAGATCGTCAGGTCCGCCGCGCCGGACCTCTCGCCGAAGCTCTGGTACGGGATGCCCGCGTACGCGAGGGACGGCAAGGTCGTCTGCTTCTTCCAGAGCGCGCAGAAATTCAAGTCCCGGTACGCCACGCTCGGCTTCAGCGACCAGGCGAACCTCGACGACGGCACGATGTGGCCCACCACCTACGCCCTGACGGAGCTGACGGCCGCTACCGAGGCACGGATCGTCGAGCTCATCGGGAAGGCGGCCGGCTGAGACCCACAGCGCCACGCCAACACAATATTCCTTGACGCGAATATTCTCCGTCGGGAATACTTGCCGCATGGAGGCACTTCTCACCGCACTGGCCGACCCGGCCCGCTGGCGGCTCGTGAGCCTGCTGGCCGAGCGGCCCCGCTCGGTCGGCGTGCTCGCGCAGCTCGCCGAGGCACGCCAGCCCCAGACGACCAAGCACCTGCAGACCCTCGAGCGTGCCGGCGTCGTCACTTCCCAGCGCACGGGCCAGCGCCGCATCTACGCGCTCCGGCCCGGTCCCCTGCGGGACCTGGCGGCTGAGCTCGGCAGGCTCGCCGACACCGCGGACCAGGTCGGTGGCCCGGGTTCGACCCACGACCGCTACGGGCTCAGCCTCGAGGCAGAGCGGCTCGCCGCGGAGGAGCCGGGGTGGGCCGACGGCCGCTCCTTCAGCTTCCTCCGGTCGCTGACGGGGCGCCCCGAGCTGGTGTGGCGCCACCTGACCGAGGTCTCCCTGCTCGCCCGATGGTGGGCGCCCGACGACCTCCGCATCTCCGAGCTCCTCTTCGAGGCGCGTCCGGGTGGGCGGATCGTCCTGGAGTACCGCGATACCGAGGACGCCGACGGCTCCGACCCGGCCGCCGGGCGCGCGGAGGGGGTCGTCGACGACGTACGCGCCGGCGAGCGTCTCGCCTACCGGCTTTCCCCTCTGCGCCCCGACGGCGGTATCGCCTTCACCGCTCACGTCGACCTCGGTCTCCGGCCCACGGGGACCGGCACGGACCTGGACGTCCACTGGCGGATCTCCGACAGCACCGCCGACTCCGCGGACTTCGTTGCGGGCATCGAGATCGGCTTCGGCCAGAGCCTCGACAAGCTCGCGGCGACTCTGGCCGCGGACTCGCACGACGCCGTCGACACCGACACCGGCATGCCCACCGACACCGACACCGACACGAGGAGCACGAAGTGACAGAGCAGAGTGCCGGCCGCAGGGTCGTCACCAACATGGCCCTCTCCCTCGACGGCCGCTATGCCAGGCCGGACGACCCCCGGGACATGGGCTGGGTGATGCCGTACGCCGTCACCGACGTCGCCCGCGACCACCTGACCAGCCTCTGGGAGCCGGCGACCACGGTCCTGCTCGGGCGGGTCAACGCCGAGGGATTCCTCGGCTTCTGGCCCACCGTCCTCGGGACGGAGGGCGCCGACCCGCGCGACGAGGGCTTCGCGAAGTGGCTCGTCGACACCGACAAAGTGGTCCTCTCCTCCACCCTCGCCGAAGCACCGTGGGAGCGGACGACGATCGTCGACAAACCGACCGCCGAGGTGGTCGCGGACCTCAGGGCGACCGAGGGCGGCGACGTTCTCGTGCTCTCCAGCGCGAGCGTCATCAAGGCGCTGCTGGCGGCCGACGCGGTCGACCGGCTGGCGCTCACGATCTTTCCGGTCTTCCTCGGCGGCGGACCGCGCCTCTTCGAGGACGGTCTGCCCGCCGGGCAGTGGACGCTCGTCAGCCAGGCCGCGGGCGAGCACGGCACGCTGGCCCTCGTCTACGACCGAGTCCGGTGAGCCCCGACCGAGGGGGCCGCTGCGTCAGCGGGCGGCGCCGAAGACCTGCGTCCAGTAGGAGTTCGGCTGCGCGAGGCCGACGCCGATCTCCTTGAACGAGCAGTTGAGGATGTTCGCCTTGTGGCCGGGGCTGTTCATCCAGCCCGTCATGACCTTCTCGGGCGTGCTGTAGCCGTAGGCGACGTTCTCGCCGTACGTGCGCCAGGTGTAGCCGGCACGGGTGATGCGCTGGCCCGGGTCGGAGCCGTCGGAGCCGGTGTGCGACATGTTGCCGTGGGCTGCCATGTCCTTGCTGTGGTTCTGGGCGGCCGTCGTCAGCTTCGCGTTCACCGTGAGCGGCGAACACCCGACCTTGGCGCGCTCCTTGTTGGCGAGGGCCACGACCTGGGCTGCCACGCCGGTCGGAACGGCCGGGGTCGTGGGCTTCTGCGAGGTGGTCGGGGCCGGCGGCTTGGGCGTCGCCGGCTTCGTCGGCTTCGTCGGCTTCGTCGGATTCGCCGTTACGGTCGGCGGCTTCGGCTTCTGCGGGCCGCGCGTGGCCTGCCAGGTCGGGCGCCGGGTGCCGTCGCCGCGGTCCGCGGCGGCCGTACGGCCCTCCGGGCCCTCCTGTATCTGGACCGGCACGCTCAGGGAGGGGGCGCTGTAGGAGGGGCGCGGGCTCCCCTGGCCGGTGACCCGGGCAGCGCCCGTCTCCTGCGTGTCCAGGCAGGCCATCGCGGCCGTGGGTATGCCCACGATGCCGACCGCGACTGCGCCGATGGCTATTTTCTTGTAATGCGTCTTCTTGCGGTGCTTCTGCATGCGTGACCTCACTCGGTTGTCTGCGAAGCGTCGACGCCCGTGCCGCTCCAGCGCCGGGCGGGCCGCCATTCTTAGAAGCCCCGCATTGACCTGGCAAGTCGCGCCGCGAGTGCGCCCGGCAGTGCCGGGCGCCCGGACTTGAAAAGGGCGTCCGGTCGTGCCGAAGGGTCCGCAGCCCGTGGTGGCGAGCTACGTGACGATCCATCAGAATCCCCTCTGGGCTGGGGCGTTGCCGTTGATCATCTCACCCCTTGGGATGGACATTTCGCCGGATAGGGGAATGTCGAATCCCAACTGACAAATCACGACATGTCGGTGAGAGGTCAGCGGCCGTAATGGTTCCGTGATCCAACATCCTGCTGTGATGCATGTCACCGTTTCCCGACGGAACTGTCTGCCAGAGCTGGTCGGCTGCGGTCGGAGTCCGGGATCAGTGGGCCGGTACGGCGCGGCCCGGGTGGATGGAGTGGGCGAGGGCGGCGCCGAGGGTTTAGGCGGCGAGGGTGGCCGACCAGGCGAGGAGGTCCGGGCCGGCCCAGCCCCACAGGGAGGCGGCGGCGTTGTCCAGGGCGGCCATGACGGCGACTCCCGCGGCGGTCAGGGCGGCAGTGGCCGGCAGTCCGCGGCCGCTCGCGCTCAGCACCCAGCCGACGCCGTGGCCCGGGGCGAGGGAGAGGGCCGCGGCGACCGTGCGGGCCAGGGGGCCGGCGTCGGACGCGAGGGCCTGTACGAAGAAGGCGGTGAGGCCGGCGGCCGCGGCCGCGGCGACGGGCAGCTGGCGGTCGCGGAAGTCGGCGAGCAGCACGTCGGGGGTGCGGTCGGGGCGGGCCAGGGAGGCGGCCAGGCCGGCGCCCGCGACCATCAGCGCGGCGGCGAACGGCCACTCGGTCGGCCACAGTCCGGAGAAGCCGTCCGGGTCCGGCTCGTGGGTGAGGTACGAGGCGAGCAGCAGGGCGGCGGGGGTGCCGCCGACGGCCGCCATCGCGGTGCGGGTCCGCCCGGTGAGCCGTCCGACGGCGGCGGCGAGGCCGGCGAGCAGCAGGACGAACAGGGCCAAGCCCCAGACGGTGTGGCCCGCGGCGAGGATGTCGGAGCCGGGCTCCAAGGTGGAGCTCAGTCCGTCCGGGCTGGCGGTGAGCCGGCCGCGGGTGTCGTACTGGTAGCCCGCGTCCGCGATCCGTCCGGCGGAATCGTAGGCGTGGGTGGTGGCGGTGCCGGTCGAGGTCGGGCAGCCCGTCTCGGTGGTACCGGTCGCGGAGGCCTGGCTCTTGCGGCTGCCGTTGGCGTTGTAGGTGTACGTGTGCAGGGTGCAGGCGCCGGAGCCGTCCTGGGCCTCGGTGGCCTGCTTCACCAGCCGGCCGCCGGCGTCGTAGGTGTTGGCCGCGACCGTGAGGCTTGAGCGGTCCAGCAGCTGGCCGTGCACCGAGGTGGAGCCGGCGCCGGCGAAGAAGGGCTCGCTCTGGCCGTCCAGCGTGTAGGAGCGGGCGATCGCTTCACCGTTGGGCGCGTTGGTCTGGCGCATGGTCACGCCACCGGGCAGGGTCTGCTCGACGGTCTTGCCGCTGGCGTCGTACTTGCCGGTGAAGACACCGGCGACGGAGTCGGTCACCTTGGTCGCCAGACCGCGCGGCTCGGTGTTGGCGTCGTACCGCCGGGGGGGTGCGGGCGGGGAGTGGGGCGCGGCCCGGCGGGCTCTGCCCGATCCGCAGGAGGCTGCTACTGCCGGCCCGCGGAACGGACGCCAGCGGTGGCCAGTTCGGCGGTGGTGAGGGTGAGGCCGGGGGCCGCGGCGGCCGGGAGCGTGGGCAGACGAAGCGTCGGGGCGTCCTTGGAATGAGGGGCGAGAGGGGGTGCGAAACGGCTGGAACCAGTCGGCCGGCGCCCCGCGGTGGCGCCCCGCCTTTTCAGGTCCCGAGCCGGAACTCCCGGCCGTTGACCACTGGTTTCGTTGTCCCGGCGAGGGACCGGAAGAGGTTCCCGATGGCCGGAACCGGTCCTGGACGGAAGCGTCCCGCCGGGCGGCGGAAGGGGCCCGGCTCCGGTGACCACCCTGCGGAAAGGGGCGGTCCGGACAGTCCCTACGATGTCCTGCCATGGACACAAGTGAGGGCGGCAGACGTCTCGTCGACGGCCGCTTCGAATTGATCGCCCGACTGGGCAGCGGAGGCATGGGCACCGTGTGGCGGGCCCGGGACACAGCCCTGCAGCGGGAGGTCGCGCTGAAGGAGGTGCGGCCCGCGGACCCGGCGCTGGTCGACGCCAACCCGCATCTCGCGCTGCAACTGCGGCAGCGGGCCATCCGCGAGGCGCAGGCGCTGGCCCGGCTGGCCCACCCCAACGTCGTGTCCATCCACCACATCGTCGAGCCGCCGGACGGCTCGCACCCCTGGATCGTGATGGAGCTGGTCGAGGGCGGCTCGCTCCACGACCGGCTGGCGCAGGGCCCGCTGCCCGTTTCCGAGGTGGTGCGGATCGGCCTCGACGTCCTGTCCGCACTGCGGGCCGCGCACGCGGCCGGCGTGCACCACCGGGACGTCAAGCCCGCCAACGTGCTGCTGCGCCCAGACGGCAGCGCCGTCCTCACCGACTTCGGCATCGCGGCGCTGCACGAGTCGGCCGGTCTCACGGCCACCGGCGACCTGGTGGGCTCCCCCGAGTACATCGCCCCCGAGCGGGTGCGCGGCGAGGAGGGGAACCCGGCCTCCGACCTGTGGTCGCTCGGCATGATGCTGTATGTCGCCGCGGAGGGCGTGCACCCCTTGCGCCGGGCCACCGCGATGGCGACCGTCGTCGCCGTGCTCGACGAACCCCTCCCCTACCCGTCGCGTTCGGGTGCGCTCGCCCCGGTGCTCGCGGAGCTCCTCGTACGCGATACGGCGGCCCGGCCGGATGCGGCGCGGCTGGACCGGCTGCTGCGGGCGGTGCCGGCGTCGGGCACGCCGGCGGGTCCGGCGACGTCTCCGGTGGCGTCTCCCGCCGTGGCCCCCGGGGAGCGGCCGGGCGGGGCGGCGACGGTGCCGCAGGGATACGGCCCGGCGGCCGGGTACGCCCCCGCGCACGGCTTCGGACCGCCGGCCGGCGGTGTGGTCACGGCGCCGGTCCCGCCCGTTCCACCCGCTCGGCGCGGGCACCCGGTGCTGGTGTCCCTGGCGGTGGTCGGTGTGCTGCTGGCCGGAACTGCCGCGACCGTGAAGTGGATCCTGCCGGACGACGGAGGGAAGACCGGCGAGGCGGCTTCCGCCGGTCCCAGCGGCGGGAGCGGGCCGAGCCGCACCCCGGGCGCGGCGACGGGCAGCCCGGCGGCACAGCAGAGCAGCACGCCGAGCACGCCCGACGCGCCGGACGACCTGCTCACCCCGGCCGGCGCCCGGGCCGTGGCGGCCGCACTGCGCGAGGAGACCGGGCGCGGGGACGTCGTACGCCTCGCCCTGTACGGCGAGTACGCGATGGCGTACGTACCGGTCTCGTCCCCGGCCGGCGCCTACGACAGCTACCGGTACCAGGGCGGGCTCTCGCGCTTCGGTCCCGGCGGCACGGTGCGGGACGGTTCCAAGCCGGTCGACCTGAGCAAGGTCGACTGGGACGTGCTGCCCGGGCTGTTCCAGCAGGCCGAGCGCAAGCTCCGGGTGGAGAAGCCGACGATGCGCTACGTCCTGGTCGAACCGGACATCTTCGACAAGGCCGAGCCGCGCCTGAAGATCTACTTCACCAACGCGTACGGCGGGACGGGATATCTCGTCGCCGGCCTGGACGGCAAGGTGAAGCAGATCCACCCCGCCACGTCGTAAGAGGCGGCCACGGGGAGCCTGGGGGGAGCACGGCCCGCGCGGGCCGTGCTCCCCGCTCCCCGCTCCCCGTTCCCCGTTCCCCGTTCCCCGTTCCCAGCTCTCGGCTCTCGGCTCTCGGCTCTCCAACGGCCGCAAACAGCCGCGGAGTTATGCCCAAAACATGACTGTCCGCAACCGGGCGGAGTCGGATAGCAATGAGGCGGCGCCTGGCACGGCCGTCGACGGTCGGCGGAGACCCCAGCGCGCCGGGAAAGGGACGTCTCGTGATCCGCACCCGTTTCGCCGCTCTCGCCACCATGGCCTTCACCGCTCTCGCGATCGCCGCCACCCCCGCCGGCGCAGCCCCCGGCGACACCCTCAACGCCTGCTCCAGCACGCTCACCCCGGCCGGCTGGGTGGACGTCCAGTGGTGGAACAGCGGTGGCTGCGGCTCGACTTTCACGCCGAACGCCAAGCAGATGAAGGACCTCAACGGGTACCCGGTCGGCACCCAGGTCAACGCATGCGCCTCCACCTGGCCGCCCGCCGGCTGGACGATCACCAACACCTACTACTCGAGCGGCTGCCGCTACTCCGCGGTCCCGAGCTTCAACGCCAACACGTGGACCTTGAAGCGCACTTCCTGACCGCCGCGACAGCGGAGCCGACGGCCGGGACCACCAGTGCCGCCGGCTCCGCATGCGCACGGGGACTGCGCTAGCGGCGGGTGTCAACCACCGAGCGCAGTTTGCCGCTGGTCGGGCTCCGGTCCAGGGAGGTCCCTTCCACGACCTCGACGTTCAGGTCCAGGAGGCGCTCCTCCACGGCGGTGCGCAGTTCGGGGTAACCGGCCAGGAAGGCGTCCCGGAGCCGCAGGGGGTCGGGCGCGGCAGAGCGTTCCAGGCGTACGGTGAGACGTTCGCGCGCGTCCTGCGCGGTGAGCAGGATCTGGAGTTCGCCGGCGTAGCGGCTCTCCTCCTGGGCGATGGCCGCGAAGCGGCGGTGGTTGAGGAGGTAGGTGGCCACCCGCATCACGTCACCGGTCCTGCCCCGCAGTTCGAAACGGGGAGCTTGGCTGCCGCAGGGACAGCGGCCCGGGACGGCCCGGCCGAGGTCGCCGATGACGTAGCGGCCGAGGTTCTGGCCGCGCCGGGCGTGCGTAGTGAAGACCAGACGGCCCGTTTCCCCGGTCGGTACCGGCCGGTCGGAGTCGAGTTCGAGGATCTCCATGGTGTGCAGGTCGGCGTGGAGGTGGTGGATCCCGCCGGTGCTCTCGGTGCACTGGTAGCCGAGCGGGCCGAGGTCGGTGCTGCCGTAGGTGATGGAGCGGATCACCTCGATGCCGAAGGTGTCCTTCAGGGTGCGCTGCTGTTCCCGGGTGAAGTGCTCGCCGCCGTAGAAGATCTTCCGTAGGCCGCCGTAGGCGCGCAGGGCGTCGGCCTCCTCGTGCAGCAGTTGCCACAGGTAGGAGGGCATTCCGAAGAGGGTGTCCGCCTTGTGGTCGATCAGCGTCTGCGCCGTGGCCCGGTGGTCGGGGCCGGCGGCCAGGGGCAGCTGGATGCCGCCGAGGCGTTCCAGGATGGAGAAGAAGCTGATGAAGCTGCCGTACATGCCGCCGCAGTAGAAGAGGTTGGCCGTGCGGTCGCCCGCCGGGTCGTAACCGGCGGCGAGCAGGCCGCGGGCGGCGGCGTGCATCTGGGTGTCGTAGTCGTCGTAGCTGAAGAGGGACAGGGCGGGGGCGCCGGTGCTGCCGCCGCTGCGGAAGTACAGTTCGGCGTCGGCGGCGGCGACGTGCCGGTTGAGTTCCTGGACTTCTTCCTTGCCGAGCAGCGGGCCGGCGGGCGGCGGGAGGACGACGGGCCGGACGAGGTCGTCCAGGCAGGCGGTGGCGGTGAAGCGCGGGTCCGCCTGGACCGCCACGCGGCGGCTGTAGCGCTGGAGGGCGTAGACGCCGTCGTGGGGCTCGCCCGGGTAGCTGGCGTGCATGGCGCCGACGGGCGTGATGCGGGTGACGCCGGTGGCCAGGATGGTGCGGGAGAGTTCGGCGGTGTCGGCGCGGCTGCCGGCCAGTCCTGCGGTCTGCAGGTAGCGCCTCATGGGGCGCAGGGTGGCGATGAGCCTTTTGCGCGGAAGCGGCTTGATCCACACGCTGCGGTGCAGGGGCGAGGCGGTGAGGGCGGGCCGGGTGTCGGCCATGACCCGCCACGAGCCGTCGGGCGCGGCGAACACCCGGGTCAGGCCGAGGTGTTCCTCCAGGCGGGCCAACAGCTCGGTGGTGCTGAGTTCGGCCTGTTCGGCCAGGTCCGGGCCGTCGCCGGGGAGGTCCGCCGGAGCCGGGCGGGCGGCGAGTACGGCGGCGAAGCGTTCGGCGAGGGCGAAGACGTCCTGCTCGTCCTCGGTGTCGAGGTAGACCACCTGGGGACTGGAGCACGCCTGCTGCTCGTACTGGCAGACGTCGTCGGCCAGGGCGTCGAGCGTGGCGGGGTCCCGGCCGGCTTCGCGGGTGAGGTAGGCGAAGGAGATGCGGTGGCCCCATTCCACGAGCCGGCAGCCCGGCGGGACGTGGGCGGAGACTCCTTCGACGGCGCTTTCGCCGCCCCAGACGGCTATGGCGTCGGCGGGTGCGCACATCAGGCGCAGCCACTCCTGCCGGGAGGAGGGGAAGCGCAGCACGATGATGCGGGCGGCGATGGCGCCGGTGGGTTCCAGGGCGGCGAGTTCGGCCATCAGGTGCTGGGTGAGGTCGGTGTCGCCGCTGCTGGTCTTGAGGATGTTGACGTTGCCGGCGAGGAGGCCTTCGACGATGCTCAGCGGGGCCACGGTGGCGGCGTTGCCGGGGGCGATGTGGGCGACCAGGCCGACCGGGGCCCAGGCCTCGTAGACGGTCTCGCGGGCGTCGGGACGGTTCAGCCGTCCCGGGGCGGCGGCACCGAGTTCGCGGCGGAGCTTGCGGGTGAGCTCGGGCCGGCCGAGGGCGGCTGCGAGCTCCGTGAGGAGGGCGGGGTCCTCGTCCTCGGGCAGGTGGCCCTCGAGGCGGGTGCGCAGCGGGTGGTCCGGGTCGCGCAGGGACACCGCCAGGGTGTCGCAGGCGGCCAGGAGGGTCTCCGTTTCCAGCGGGGCGGCGAGCGCGTCCTCGACGGCGGCGGGCAGGCGGGCGAGCCGGCGTGCCGCCTCCTCGTCGTCCACGAAGGCGCCCTGCCAGTAGTGGTGTGCGTGCGTTTCGGCAGCGGGGTGCGCGGTCACGACATTCCCTTCATCAGTTCGGCGGCGGCCACGGCGCAGCTTCGGTTGCGGCTCACCCCGGCGCGGCCGTGGATCGTGAACCAGTCGGTGGTCAGCTCGCACCCGCACGCGTCGCCGGGGTGCAGGGAGGCGAGGTCGCCCATGACGACGCTCTGCGCCGGTACGGAGGTGATGTAGGGCGAGGTGAGGTGCAGGTAGCCGGTCTCGCCGTAGGGCAGGGGCTCGAGGGTGCGGGTGGAGCGGATGGCGACCCGGGACCAGACGGGGGCGTGCAGGCGGTGGTGGTCGCACTCGATGTAGGGGATGCAGTGTTCGACGGATCCGAAGGTGTCGCGGATGCGGTCACCGGGGATGCCGAGCTGCTCGGTGATGCGGGCGTACAGGTCTTCCTTGCCGATGCGCCGGTCGGCGTTGCCCTTCCAGCCGCCGCCGAGGACGACCAGGGAGCCCTCCGGCAGCCGCAGCGGTGGCAGCCCCATGGCGTGCATGCGCTCCAGGGTGAAGAAGAGGAAGGCGGGGAAGCCCAGGATGCGGACCGGGGCGTCGTCGTGCTCGAAGCGGCGCAGCGCTGCGATGCAGCCGAAGGGGTCGAACTCGTGGCCGCCGCCGGTGTTGCGCAGGGCGTACTCGATGGTGCGGGCGGGGGCGAAGTCGCAGAGGTAGTTGTCGGTGAAGGAGGTGCCGAGGTTGAGGGCGGGGGCCGGCTCGTAGCTGTAGAGGAGGTAGTTGACCTCCTGGTCGGGGGTGATCCAGCCGTTGCGCTCGAAGATGCGGGCGACCATGCGCTGGGCGGAGCGGATGGTCCAGTTGTCGAAGAACATCTGCGACTTCTGTCCGGTGGTGCCGGAGGAGGTCAGGTGCAGGTCGACCTCGTCGCGCGGGATGGACAGCACTTCGTGGCGCTTGAAGAAGTTGGCGTGCACGAGCGGGGTGCGGTACGGCTGCGCGGGCGGGGTGGCGTCGTACAGCGAGCGGAAGAACGGGGACCGTTCGGTGTGCCAGGCGTTGATCTCCGTCATGGCCGCGGCGAACAGCCGGTCCTCGGCGGGCCCGCAGGTGTAGGGGTCGGCGAGGTCGCACAGTTGCTGGACGTGCGGCAGGAGGGCGGGGTCGGGGACGCCGACCGGGGCGAGATGGGGGTTCATGGGGCAACCTCGAGTGTGGGCAGGTAGGTCGACGCCCAGGCCGACTGGTAGCAGGCCAGGTAGGGCTGGAGGGACGGTTCGACGACGATGCCGCGGAAGTCGATCTGTTCGGTGGAGCGGGAGAGGACGACGTAGTCGTGGAAGCCGTCGCCGTCGGCCCGCATCGCCGGGTAGAGGGCGCCGGCGATGAATCCCTGGGCCAGGAACGCCGAGAGCGCTTCGTGCTGGGCGAGCGGGACCAGCGCCTCCACGTAGCCGGCACCGGCCCGGGTGAGGGCTCGGGTGACGGGTTCGAGGCAGGCGGCCGCGGCGGCGGGGTCGGGGTAGGCGGTGAGGAGCGCGCCGTACCGTCCGGTGCGGTTGAGGTACGCGTAGACCTCGAAGCGCCCGTCGTCCGGGGTGAGCAGCACGTTGGGTGTGTGCAGCGGGTAGAACCAGCCGTCCGCGTCGGGGAAGCGGTCGCGGAAGCGGCGGCGGACGAAGCCGGGGGCTTCGATCATCTCCAGGTGCTCGTCCGGGTTGTGCTCGGCCGGCGGGAGGGGTTCCGCTGCTCGGGGGTTCTGATAGCTGACGCCCAGACAGCGTTCGGAGGCCTCGATGAGCGGCACCAGCGGGGCGGGTACCTCGGGGACGGGAACTCGTTGGTCGAGCAGCCCCGTTGAGTGACGCGCGTAGAGGGCGAGGCTCTCGCGGCCGCTGAGATCGACCGCGTTGGGCAGGATGCCCAGGGGGCGGAAGCCGTTGCGCGCGACGACGCGCTGCGGGCCGGCGCTGACGGTACGGACGGTGGCGTACACCGAGTCGAGCCGCCCGGTGTCCAGCATCGCGGCGCACAGTGCCTCGGTCAGGGTGGCGGCCAGGCCGCCGGAGCGGTGGTCGGGGTGCACGGCGAGGCCTTCCAGACGGCCGATCCGGCTGCCTTGCTCTCCGTGGATGACGGCCGATGCGGCCAGGACACCGGTGTCCCGGCAGCGGGCGGTGAGCCAGAGGGAGTTCGGGTCCTGGATGATCCGGGCCATCTCGGTGGGGTCGGTGCCGAGCGCGGCCGGGTAGTGGGGCCCGTACACGGCGTAGTAGAGCTGGCGCAGCTCTGCGATGTCCGCGCCGGTGGCCGCGGCGATCCGGGCGTTCACCGCTCACCCCCGACGGGCTCGGGCGTACGGACCCCCGCGGAGCCGGCTACGGGCTCCGGGTCCGGCCGTGCCGGGTCCGGCCGCTCCGGGTCCGGCCGCTCCGGGTCCGGCCGTTCCGGGTCCGGGGCGGGCTCGGGGCGGCGCGCGCCGAGGAGGGCCAGCGCACAGGCGGCCGGGACCAGGCCGCCGGCCTGCACCAGGCACAGCGTCCGTGCCGAGAGGTGGTCCCCGGCGAGTCCGAACAGCAGCGAGGCCACCGGGAACGTGGCGCCCAGCGCCGCCTGCATCACGGCGAAGAAGCCGGGCTTGTCGGCGGCGGGCACCAGCCGCTGGAACAGGGCCACGAAGCGGACCCCGATCACCCCGACGCACCAGCCCGCCACGGCCAGGCAGGAGGCGAAGACCCAGCGGTCGGCGAACAGGCCCGGGAGGGCCAGGGCAAGGGCCATCAGGGCCAGGCAGTACGCGCCCGCGACGGTGGGCCGGCCCGGCACCCGGGCGCCGGTGACGGACCCGAGGAGAGTGCCGGCGCCCAGGGCCGCCTCCAGCAGGGCCACGGTGCCACCGCCGCCGCCCAGCACGTTGCGGGTGTAGAGGGGGATGACGACGAAGACGGCGGTGGTGAAGAGGTTGGCCGCGGTGAAGCAGACCAGGATCCGGCGGATGTACGGCAGCCCGGCCAGGATGCCGCGCAGTGTGCGCCCGCGAGGCGGAGCCCACCCCGGATCCCCGGACGGCTCGGGGGCGATGACGGTGCGGAAGCGCACCCCGGCGATGAGCACGGCGGCGCTCAGGTAGGCGGCCGCGCAGCCGGCGGCGAGCCCGCCCAGGCCGGCCCGGTCGACGATCAGGGCACCGAGCAGCGCCCCGCCGAGGCCGGCCAGGGACTGGGTGGAAAGCTCGAACCCGGTGGCCGTCTCGATGTCCTCGTCCTCGACGAGCTCGGGCACCGAGGTGGTCAGGCAGGGGTCGAAGAAGGCCTGGCAGGCGGCCAGGGCAAGGGCCGCCGCGTACGCGGCCGCAAGGGGCAGGTCACTCGCCGAGGCCCAGGCTGCCAGTGCGGCCGCGACCGCGCCGGCCAGCATGGCGGCCGTACGCAGGACGGTCCGGTGGGCGATCCCGGCGACCGCGCGGGCCACGACCGGGGCGAGGACCACGGCGGGCAGGGTGCTGACGGCCATGAAGAGCCCGGAAGCCAGGCCGCGCCCGGCGTCGACGGCATAGGCGACCAGCCACCAGGAGACACCGACCTGGAACATCCGGACCGCGGCCTGGGTCAGGACCTGGCCCAGCCATACCGTGCCGAAGGCGCGGTTGCGCAGAACGAGCGGCAGGCGGCGCCCCTCGTCCGTGGAGACCGGGGTCATGTGGTCGGCCTCTCGTCGACGACGCGGACGAGCTTGCCGGAACGCGGGTTCACGGCGAGGTCGCGGTGGCGCACCCATTCCACGGTCAGCGGGTGGACGTAGCCGGCGCGCACGCTGTCCGGATAGAGCGGCCGGACCGTCTCCAGCTCCGTGACCACCGCCTTGGCGAGCGACTCCAGGCCGGCCGGGTCGCCGCCCCGGTCGTCGTCGCCGGGGGCTTCGTCGCCCGGGGCGGTCGCCAGCCGGAGCACCAGTCCGTCGCGGCCGTCCCAGCGGCGCACGGCCAGCTGCATGCCGACGACCCGGCCCGCGGTGTCCGCGGTGGCCACGGCGTCCTGCGCGTCCTGGGAGTACAGCGACACGGGCCCGACGCGGACGCCCTCCTCGGCGCGGCCAAGGATGCGGAAGTGACCGGTCCGGGTGTCGGCCCACTCGGCACGGTCCCCCGCGGGATAACGGATGACGGGCATGAGCCGGCGGAACAGGCTGGTCACCACGACCCGTCCGGGCCGTCCGGGCTCGGTTATCGGCTCCCCCGTGGTGTCGTCGAGGATCTCGACGACGGAGTGCGGGGTGAAGGCCCGGTGCATCCGGGGGTCCGGTCCGGGCACGGGGCAGCCGAGCAGGCCGGCATCGACGCTGGCGTAACCCACGGAACGGGCCCGGGCGTTCGGGAACGCGGCGGCCAGCAGCCGCTGCTGGTCGGCGAAGAGCGCCTCGCCGCCGAACAGGACCAGCTCCACGGCATCGAGCCGCTGCCCGGCCGCGATCACGTGCTCGGCGAGCCGGCACAACGTGGTGGGAGTGCCGGTCACCACCTGGACGCCGAAGTCGCGCAGCACGGGCACGGTCGACTCCAGCGGCGCGGCACCGCCGATGGGCAGCCGCACGTTGTCGACGGGGGCATGGGCGAGCGAGTCGAGGACGAAGAGGAAGCTGGCGTAGAGCTCGCCGGCGTAGAAGAGGTCCGCGACGCGGTGCCCGGGGCGCAGCCCCGTCTCCACCATGCCCTGGCCGAAGGCGGTCACGAAGGTGCGCCACTCGTCACGGGTGTAGACGGAGAACTTGGGGGCGCCGGTGGTGCCACCGGTCTTGTAGACGGTCGCCTCACTGAGCGGCCCGGTCAGGACGCGGTTGTCGTCAAGGGTGTTGGCTGCCCAGAACTCCTGCTGGTCCACGACCGGGAGGTCGCCGAGACGGTCGGCTCCGGGCGGGAGGGACGCGTAGAGGTCACGGTAGAAAGGCGAGTTGAGACGAGCGAACCGTATGAGGTCCGATAGCTGATGAGCGGACATGCGGCCTTGCCTAGGGGAACGGAGCGGAACGGGTGGGGTCGGTGGTCACCGCAGTTGAGCGGGACCACGAGCTCGCCGCCTGCGGGATCGATCGGTGGGCATGCGGGGAACCCGTACGCCACGGCATCCCTCACACACGCCGTCACCTGACATGCAGTCATGATGATGAAACATCTACTCCGGAACGCCAAATCAAGCGAATATCATCCGGCCGAAGTGGCTGAATTTTAAAGCTTCTCCTGCAGCCATAATTGCGACGTGACCGATCACGTGAAGCACCTGCCCGATGCCGCCATACCCCCGGGTGGCCTGCCCGTCTGGAGCGCCGCCGACGCCGAGCGCTGGCGCGCGGCCGCCGCACCCGCCGTTTTTGCGCCGACCGCCGGGGGTTGGGCACTGGCCGTGCTGGTCGTGGTCGCGGTGGCCCTTCTCGGCTGGAACGAGCCGGTGGTGCCGCATCGGGGTACCGACTGGTCCGGGTATCCGGCGGCGCTCCTGCTGATCAGCCTGCCGCTGTGGTTCCGGCTGACCCCGGGCGCCACGCTCGCGGCCACACCGCTGCTCGCCGGGTACTCGGCGTTCGCACTGACCGGCCTGCCCGGCGGCGATACCGCGGGCCTGGCGGGCAGCCTGCTGGTCCTCGCGGTCTGCGGGTACGCGTTCACCGGGGCGCTGTTGCGGCTGCGGGCCCGCCGGCGCCGGCGCGCCATCGCGCTCGCCGCCGCCGGCCCGTCCCGCCATCCGCTGCCCCGGCACCTCCCCCAGGACCACCGCCTGCGCGGCCTTCCGCTGATGCTGCCCGGCGCCGTGCTCTGCGTCGGTGGGATCCTCGCCGTCTGCTGGGCCCTGGCCATGGACTTGGGAGCAGAGCGGGCGGGCTCGTACGACGCCACCGGGCAGCAGGTCCTGGCCCTGCTGCTGATCGTCCCCGGTGCGGCGATGGCCGGCCGGGGGGTGGCCGCCCAGCTGGCCGCGCGCCGACTGCGCGCCGCGCCGCAGCCCGCCCTCGTCGTCGGCGTACGCGCCACCGGTCCTGCGCACAACTGGCTGTACGCCGATGCACGCACCCCGTCCGCACAGCCGCTGATCGCCTTCCGCAGCCGGTTCGAGGACCGGATCGGGCCTGCGCGGACCCTGCTGGGTGGCTCGGCGGAGCAACTGCGCGCCGAGCACGAGGGCATCAACCCCTTCAGCGAGCCGTTCGAAGCCGTCCTCTACGGCACCCCGTACGAGGGCGCGGAAGTCGTCCTCGAGTACGCCGTGTTCCAGGACGGCACCCGGATCGTCACCGAGGTGGCGGCCGTCCCCCTGCTGGCCCTGCGCCGCCCCGCCCGCCCCGGGCGGCGGACGCCCGAGAGCCCGTCCGCCCTCTGGGAGCGCAGGAAGGAGGCCGACCGCCGGAAGCGGTCCGTGGCGCCATCCGGGACCTCCGGGTCCTCCTGCGGGACCTTCCACGGCTGCGGGAGCGGCTGCGGAGGCGGCGGCGACTGATTCACCCGGGATGGGCCGCGCGGGTGACCGTCACCGTCCCTGTCCCTGCCCCTGTCACCCGGTCACGTCACCCGGTCATCGTCCGAGGGCGTTCATCAGGACGATGGCCGTGAGGTTCAAGAGGATGACGGTGATGACGGTGCCGAGCATGATCCAGGCTCTGCGTGATTCGTCCATGCGTACGAGTCACCTCCCGACTCGGGCGCGTGCCGCCACGCGCAGGTCCGGCAGCCGTGGCCGTACGAAGGCCCCGCCGGCCTCTAGCCATGATGACCCCGTTCCACGCGGAGCACAGTTCGGCCGCCGGGGCCCGCAGCCGCTCCGGCAGGGAGCCGGCCTGGTTGCGGGCGGTTCAGGAGACCCAGCTTCCGGTCATGCCGAGGACCGCCGAGCCGTCCAGGTCGGCCAGCTTGGCCCCGGTGAACTCGCGGGCCCACTGAGAGGTCTGGATGCGGAAGGCGGGCCGGTCTGCGGTCAGGGCCTCCATCACGGCGCCGGCTGCGCCGGCCGGGGTCTGGGCGCCGTCCAGGAACTGGCCGACCGTACGGTCGACGTAGTGGCGCAGCGCATCGGCGTACGGGCCGGCCGCGGCGATCCGGGCTTCGAGGTCCAGCCCGATGTTGTTGACGAACTCCGTGGCCACGGCGCCCGGTTCGATGACGGAGACGCTCACACCGACGGCGCCCGCGACGGGGGCGAGGCTCTCCATGCACCCCTCCACGGCGAACTTCGCCGCGCAGTAGGCCTCGTTGAAGGGCTGGCCGATGACGCCGCCGACGCTGGTGACCGTGATCAGGCGGCCTCCGGTGGCCCGCAGGTGCGGCAGTGCGGCCTTGGAGACGCTCAGCACGCCGAAGAAGTTGACCTCCATGACTTCGCGGACGTCGGCGACGGACTCGAGTTCGAGGGTGCCGACGTGCCCGGCGCCGGCGTTGTTCACGACGGCGTCCAGACGGCCGTAGTCGGCGATCACGCCGTTGACGGCGGCGGCGACGGAGCTCTCGTCGACGACGTCGAGCTGCCGGATGTCGATGTCGACGCCCGCCTCGTCGGCGGCCTCGCGCAGGGCGCCGGCCCTGCTTGTGTCACGCAGCGTGGCGACCGTACGCCATCCGGCGCGGGCGGCCGCGACGGCCGCGGCCAGGCCGATGCCGGAAGAGGTGCCGGTGATCAGGACGGTTCGGGAAGTGGTGTCGGGGGTGGCGGGGAGGGTCGACATGGCGGGGCCTTTCACGGAGCGTGATTTATGTGCGTGCACACACACCATAAAGTTATGTGCGTGCGCACGCAACCTCTAGACTGCCGACATGCCGAAGAAGCTCACCGAAGCCGAGATGCCGGCGGCCGACTACGCGTTCTACGGGCTGGTCTGGGCCGGCACCGTGATGACCGACCGGGTCGACCGGGCCCTCGTGAAGGCCCACGACCTGCCCGTGTCCTGGTTCGAGGTCATGCTGTGGCTGGCTTCCAGCCCCGAGCCCGTGCCCGCGTCCGTGCTCGGGAACAGCACGCTGCTCAGCCGCAGCCAGGTGTCGCGGGTCGTGGACGCCCTGCAGGCCCGGGGCCTGGTGACCCGTACGCCCTCGGCGCGTGACGCCCGGTCGGTGGAGGTCGCCCTCACGGAGGCGGGACGTGCGGTGTTCGCCGACGCCGACGCCACCCGGCGGGAAGTCCTGGCGCCGGTCTTCACCGAGCTCCTCGACGAGCAGGACCTGGAGGCGCTGGGGAGGGTGTGGCGCAAGCTCAAGTCCGAGAAGGGCGTGAAGGGCGAGTAGGGCGAGCAGGGCGGCCCGGCTTCAGTCGGAGTGGCCGTCGGAGGTGAGGATGGCGGCGGCCGCGAAGAGGCGGGCGCAGCGCCGGGTCATGGCCTCCGGGGTCTGCTCCGGGTGCTTGACCCACCAGCGGACGAGGGTGGCGACGAGGTCCCGCCAGACGTACTTGAGCGCGTCGGCGTCCAGCGGGTCGGCGGATCCGGCCGTGCGCAGCAGTTCGGCGGTGCCGCCGGCGGCGAGCCGGTCGATGGCCGTCCGGTACTCCGAGGCCCGGCGTGCGGCCTCGCCGCCGGGCGGCAGGGTGGCGTCGTACAGCACGAACCACGCCTCCCGCTGACCCTCCAGGGCGGTGAAGATGCCGTGGAGCACGCGCAGGGGCGTGTGCGGTTCCGCCCCGTCCGGGCCCATCGCCGTACGGATGGCGCCCAGGAGCCGGTCCCCGACGGGGACCAGGCAGGCGACGTACAGGTCTTCCTTGGTGCCGCAGTACTGGTGCAGCAGCGTCTTGGTGACGCCCACGCGGGCGGCGATCGCGGGGAGCGACGCGGCCGCGTAGCCGCGGGTGCCGAACTCTTCCGTGGCGGCCTCCAGCATCTGCTGCCGGCGGTGCTCCCGCGGAACTCCCTTGGTGCCGGCCTTCGACGCGGGGGTTGCCATGCACCGATATTATCAGTAGGTAATTTACCTGTAGGTAAATTACCTCGACCCCTGGAGCGCATCCATGGCCGGCACCACCCCGCAGCCGACGTCCCGCACCCGCTCCTGGTGGGGCTGGGGCTGGACGGACGCGCATCCCGACGATGCGGAATGCGCCGCGATGGGCGCCCTGCTCCCCGGCACCCTCGGCCGGCCGCTCCCCGTGCCCCGCGTACGCGACCTGGGCATCGGGAGCCCGGCCGCCGAGCCCCCGCGGAGCCTCGCCCACCTCGTCACCGCCGATCCCGGGGACCGCGCCGCCCACGCCATGGGGAAGGCGTACCGCGACGTGATGCGCGCCCTCCGCGGGCGACCCGGCCGCATCCCCGATCTCGTCGCCCGCCCGGCGGACGAGCAGGGCGTGGCCGACCTGCTGGAGTGGGCCGGTGACCGGCAGGTCGCCGTCGTCCCGTACGGCGGGGGTTCCTCGGTCACCGGGGGCGTGGAGTACCGCGGTGACGCCCACCGGGCGGTGATGTCCCTCGATCTGACCGCCATGGGGCGCGTTCTGGAGGTGGACGCCGAGGGCCGGGCGGCACGCATCCAGGCCGGCACCCTCGGGCCGAGCCTGGAGGGCCAGCTGCGGCCCCACGGCCTGACCCTGCGGCACTTCCCGCAGAGCTTCGAGTTCTCCACCCTGGGGGGCTGGCTCGCCACCCGGGCGGGCGGGCACTACGCCACCGGCCGCACCCACATCGACGAGTTCGTACAGTCGCTCCGCGTCGTCACCCCGGCCGGCACGAGCAGCTCCTGGCGGCTGCCCGCCTCCGGGGCGGGCCCCTCCCCCGACCGCCTGTTCCTGGGCTCCGAAGGGGCCCTCGGCATCATCACCGAGGCCTGGGTCCGGCTTCAGGAGCGCCCCCGCCACAAGGCGTCCGCGGCAGTCGCCTTCGCCGACTTCCACGAGGCGCTCCGGGCGGTGCGCGCCCTCGCGCAGTCCGACCTCTCCCCCGCCAACTGCCGTCTGCTGGACGCCGGTGAGGCCGCGCTGTCGGGTGCGGCGCAGGACGGTTCGGCCGTACTGGTCCTGGGGTTCGAGTCGGCGGACGAACCGGTGACCGCCCGGTTGGAGCGGGCCGTCGACCTGGCCCGCTCGCACGGCGGCCGGTACGGCGGGTCCACCGGCCCGGACCGGGCCGGGGACGAGGTCCCGGATTGCGACGCCGCCGGCGACGCGGCCGTGGGCGCCTGGCGCTCGGCCTTCCTGCGGATGCCCTACCTCCGCGACGGTCTGGCCAGGATGGGCGCAGTCGCGGAGACCTTCGAGACGGCGGCCACCTGGGACCGGATCCCCGGCCTGATCGACGCGGTGCGCACCGAGGTCGGCGAGGCGGCGCTCAAGGCCACCGGGTATCCGGCGATCGTGAACTGCCGCCTGACGCACGCATACCCGGACGGCGCGGCACCCTACTTCACCGTCCTCGCCGCCGGCCGTGCCGGTGACGAGGTCGCCCTCTGGGACGACCTCAAGGCCGTCGCGAGCGAGGTCCTGCACCGCCACCGGGCCACCATCACCCACCACCACGCCGTGGGCCGGGACCACCGTCCGGGCTACGACCGCCAGCGCCCCGAACCCTTCGCCCTCGCGCTGCGGGCCGCGAAGGGGGCGCTCGACCCGCGGGGCATCCTCAACCCGGGCGTGCTCGTGGACTGAACGGGCTCTCGGAGCGGCCCGTTCCGGCGTGCGTTCCGAGGCCCGTTCCGAGCCCGTTCCGGGGCCCGTCGTTCCGCGCACCGAGGCCCGAGCTGACATGTGCACGACACTTCCGTGCGTACAGGAGCTGACCTACTGTTCGTTCGGTCAGTCTGCACCGGCTGCCACCGGGCCTCTGTACGCCCGGACCGCCGTGCCTGTCCGGCGCCAAGACACCCAACGCCACGAACCACCGTGAGAACGGAGAGTCGGTCGTGCACAGTGAATTACCCCCCACACCCGGCACAGGCGACGCCCACCAGCTCGGGCGCAGGGACCTGCTGCGGCTCAGCACCCTGATAGCCGCCGGCGGCCTCGCCGCGCTGGTGCCCGCAGACCTCGCCCGAGCCGACACGCGGCACCGGGGCACCCAGTCGGAAACCACCACCTACCGGGGCAACTCACCCTACGGGTTCGACCAGTGGGCGTCCGTCGACTTCACCGTCCCCGACGGCGTCCGACGCCTCTCCGTCACCTACGACTTCGACGGCACGGCCGGCGTGCTGGACATCGGCATCTTCGGCCCGACGGGCTTCCGCGGCTGGTCGGGCAGTGCCCGGCGCGAGTTCACCCTCTCCGGCTCGGACGCCACCCCGGGCTACGTTCCCGGCCCCGTCCAGTCCGGCCAGTGGTCCGTCGCGCTCGGGCCGATGGTCAACAAGTCGAGCGGAATGGACTGGCAGGTCAGCGTGACCCTGGAGTACGGGGACCCGCTGCCGGTGCTTCCGTACGACGCCCTGCCCGCCGCGGTGCCGGGACGCGGCGCCGGCTGGTACCGGGGCGACCTCCACCTGCACACCGTCCACTCGGACGGTCAGCGCACCGTCGAGCACCTCATCGCCGACGCCCGTCGCGCGAAGCTGGACTTCATCGCCACCTCGGACCACAACACCAGCTCCACCGGCGTCTCCTGGCGCGGCAACGTCCCCGCCGACCTCCTCGTCCTCAACGCCGAAGAGGTCACCACCCGGCACGGCCACTGGCTGGCGGTCGGCCTGCCCCAGGGTGAATGGGTGGACTGGCACTACGCCCCCTCCGACGCCGGCGTGCTGGACAAACACATCAGGCGGCTCCACAGCCTCGGCGGACTCGCCGTCGTCGCCCACCCGCTGACCCCGGGCCCCGGCGCGTTCTGGGAGTTCGGCCTGGACCGGGTCGATGCCATGGAGGTCTGGAACGGGCCGTGGACGCTGGACGACGCGGCCAACATCGCCCTCTGGCACGCCATGCTCTGCCTCGGCAAGCGCATCGCCGGCCTCGGCAACAGCGACGCCCACAGCCCCGGCGACGTGGTCGGCGAGCCGCACAACGTGGTGCATGCCGCCGGCCTGTCCGCCCCCGCCCTCCTCGACGCCCTGCGCAGGGGAAGGTCGTACGCCGTCGAATCCGCGAACGTGACGGTCGACCTCACCGCCGGCGCCAACGGCGCCGCCGCCGGTCCCGGGGAAGAACTCCCGCTGTCCTTCTTCGACGCCGTCGACGTCACCGTGGACGTCACGGGTGCGCCGGACGCCGTCATCACGCTCCACACCGAGTGGGGCATCATGGCCGCCAAGAAGATCGACGGCAGTGGCCGGGGCCGCCTCCACTGGAGGGGCTGGGGCAAGGCCTCGCTCTTCGCCCGCGCCGAAGTGCGCCGCCTCAAGCCGGCCTCCACCACCCTCGACCAGATGGTGGCGATCACCAACCCGGTGTGGTTCCACCCGGCCGGCCTCCCTCCCTACCCCATCGAGGAACGCACCTTCTTCCAAACGGAGCGGCGACCCGACGGAAGCTGGAGCAGCATGCGGCCGCTGCCGGGGCCCGGCAGCGCCCCCACGTTCACCGGAGTACAGGCGTCCGTCGCCGGCATGCCGGACGGATCGGTCCAGGCACTGGGCATCGGCACCGACAACAAGCTGTGGTTCACCATGCGGAAGGGGTCGGCCACGATCCAGCCCTGGCAGCAGCTCGCCGGTCCGGACGGCCAGGCCGCGTTCGCCGTCCGGGAAGCCGCGATCACCGGATTCGCCGACGGCACGAGCCAGATCGTGGTCACCGGCATGGACGGCACGGTGTACCACCGGCAACGCCGCGCGACGGGAGCGTGGGCCGGATTCCGGCAGGTGCCCGGCAACCAGGCGGCCGGCCGCTGGGGGGCGACCAAAGTGGCCATCGCCGGAATGCCCGACGGCTCCGCGCAGGTCCTCGGCTACGGCACGGACGGCTCCATGTACCACTGCATCCGCAGGAGCAGCGGATCGTGGAGCGGGTGGGGCCGGCTCGCCGGGTTCAACGGGGCTCCGGCCTTCGCCGGCCCTGCCCTGGCGATCACCGGAATGCCGGACGGGGCCTCGCAGGTCCTCGCCATCGGCCTGGACGGCATGGTCTACCACACGATCCGCCGCCCCGACGGCTCGTGGACCGGCTTCCAGCCTCCCAGGGGCGTGACCACCCCGACCATGGGGGCGAGCGCCGTCGACATCGCCGGTATGCCCGACGGCTCCGCCCAGGTCGTCGCCGTCGGGCGGGACGGGAACGTCTGGCACCAGATCAGGAGGCCGGACGGATCCTGGACCGGATTCGCGCGGATGCCCGGCCCGAACGGCCGGGACCCCTTCCCGGCCGGCCAGGCCCGCATCACCGCCCTGCGCGACGGCACCGCGCACGTCCTGGGCATCAGCGCCGGCTGACGGGCCCGGGCTCCCCGCGAGCGGAGCTCGGATCCGGCGCGAAGGCCGCCGCCGGCAACACGGTCCCGACCGCCGGCGGCGGCCACCCCGGCGACCGACAACCCTCAGGCGGGCTCGGACAGTACGTCCGCCAGCCGGTCGAGTCCCCAGTCGAGGTCCTCCTGACCGATCACCAGCGGTGGCGCGAGCCGGATCGTCGAACCGTGGGTGTCCTTCACCAGTACGCCGGACTCCAGCAGCCGCCGGGCCACCGCGCTTCCGCCGCCGTGCCGTGCGGGAACGTCGACACCCGCCCACAGTCCGCGTCCACGGACCGCCTCCAGCAGACCCGTTGCGGTCATCTCGCCGAGACGCGCATGCATGTGTGCCCCCAACTCGGTCGCCCGCTGCTGGAATTCGCCCGTGCGGAGCATCGCGATCACTTCCAGGGCCACGGCGCACGCCAGCGGGTTGCCTCCGAACGTGGAGCCGTGCTGGCCCGGGCGCAGCACTCCGAGGACGGCCTGCGAGGACACCACCGCCGAGACCGGTACCACCCCTCCGCCCAGGGCCTTGCCCAGGAGGTACACGTCGGGCACCACGCCCTCGTGTTCGCAGGCGAAGGTCCGGCCCGTCCGGCCGAGTCCCGACTGGATCTCGTCGGCGATCATCAGGACGTCGTGCCGGGCCGTCAGCTCCCGCACCTGTGCGAGGTAGCCGGGCGGCGGGACGAGTACCCCGGCCTCGCCCTGGATCGGCTCCAGCAGCACCGCGACCGTGTCCTCGGTCAGGGCCGCCGCCAGCGCCGCGGCGTCCCCGTAGGGGACCACGTCGAAGCCGGGCGTGAAGGGCCCGAAACCGGTGCGTGCGTCGGGGTCCGTGGAGAACGACACGATGGTGGTGGTGCGGCCGTGGAAGTTGTTCGCCGCGACGACCACGCGCGCCTGTCCGGGGGCCACCCCCTTGACCTCGTAGCCCCACTTGCGGGCGACCTTGACGGCGCTCTCCACGGCCTCTGCGCCCGTGTTCATCGGGAGCACGGTCTCCATGCCGCACAGGTCGGCGAGCTGTGCGCAGAACTCGCCGAAACGGTCGTGGTGGAAGGCGCGCGACGTGAGCGTCACCCGGTCCAGCTGGTCCTTGGCCGCGCGGATCAGGCGGGGATGGCCGTGGCCGAAGTTCAGAGCCGAGTACCCGGCCAGCAGGTCCAGCGCGCGCCGGCCCTCGATGTCGGTGGTCCACGCGCCCTGGGCCGATGCGATCACGATCGGCAGCGGGTGGTAGTTGTGCGCGCTGCGCGCCTCGGCGGCGCGGATCGCCTCGGCGGTGGTGGCCGGGGCGGGGGTGGCCTGGGCGGGGGTCTCGAAGACGGTGGACACGGTGCCTCACTTGCTCGTGTTGCGGTTCAGGTGGGTGCGCAAGGATCGATTGGCTGTTCGGCCAATGCCCGGCGAGCCCGGCGGCAGGCGCGGGCACGCTCCCGCAGGGCGTGGCCCTCGACCACGCACCCGCACCCGCCGGGTCGGAGGAGGGCAGGCCGGCGGGCATGAGGGGGCTGTCTCCTCGGATCGGCAGGAATGCCGGGATCGCTATCCTGGCAACCTGTTCGCGCCGCCGCCGCAGCCGATCGCCCCACGAAACGAGGCCTGCATTGTCCGATGACACAATGGCCGCGGACTTTCCGGACGCGGAGGGGCCGGCCACCCTGGACGGCCTCCTGACCGGCGCCGGCGCGCTGGCGCTCCGGGTGCTCGCCGCACCCGGCGGACTCGGTGTTCCCGTCCGCAGCACCGTGATCCACGACGCGGGCGACCGGCTGGCGGAGTCCCCCGGCGGGGTGCTGCTGCTCGTCGGCACCGACCCGGCCGACCCGCGCCAGTCCGGTGTACTGCGCGAGGCCGCCGCATGCGGTTTCACCGCCGTCGTCGTCAAACGCCGGGGCCGGGACGTCCAGCGCTTCCTCCTGGAGGCCTGCGCCCACGACGTCGCCGTGCTGGCCGCGGCCGACGACCTGCCGTGGCGGAACATCGACGCCGTACTGAGCTGCTCCCTCGCCGGCCCGGGCACCGGCACACCGCTCGGCGTCGGCTCCGCGAGCGGCGGAGAGCTCTTCGTACTCGCCGATCACCTGGCCGCGGCCGTCGGTGGAGCGGTGGCCATCGAAGACCTGGCACAGAACGTGATCGCCTATTCCGGTGTGCCCGGCGTACGCATCGATGTGCCGCGCGAGCGCGGCATTCTCCAGCGAAGGGCGCCCGACCTGCCCGAACAGCGCCGCCAATATCGGCAGGTGCTGGTCGCGCAGGGCGTCGTCCGCTTCCCCGTGATCGGCGAGGAGCTGCCGCGGGCCGCAGTGGCGATCCGCGCCGGCACACTGCCGCTCGGCACCCTGTGGGCCATCGAGCCCGAAGCGGGAATCTCCGCGGAAGGGCTCTCCGCCCTCGCCGAAACGGCCCGGCTCGCCGCACCCCACCTGCTGAGGCTGCTCAACCTGCCGGAAGCCGAGCGCCGCATGCGCCGCGAGACCCTGCGCGCCGTACTCACCAACTCCGGGCCTTCGGCGGAGGAGGCGGCGGCCCTCCTCGGGCTGCGCGCGGGCGCGGAGCTCTGCCTGGTGGCCTTCGGGCCGCCGACTGCGGCGGGCAGCCGGGACGGGGCCGCCGCGTCCGCCACCGCAGCGGCGACGCTCCTGGAGCACATCGAGTCCGAACTGGTCCGGCATTGCGCCGCCCACCGCCCGGACGCCACGGTGACCGCCACGGGAGGTGCGGTGTTCGTCCTGCTCCCCCAGGCTTCGACCGCTGCCGCCCGCCGGTTCGCCGACATGGCGCTCGGCGCGGTGCGCCGGGCGGTCGCACCCGCGGTCCGCGCGGCCATCACCCGTTCCCACAGCGACCTCGGGCTCCCGGCCGCCCTGCGCCGGGAAGCCGAAGCGGTGCTGCGCGCGACGGCCGGCGCCCCGGTGGGAGCGCCGGCTGCGGCCGCGTCGGACGTACGGCACCGGATCCTGCTGGACCGGTTGGGCGACGAACTGGACCGGGATCCCTGGCTGCGCCCGACCGAGGTCGATGCGCTGCTCGCGCACGACGCCGCTCACGGCACCGGATACGCGGCGACGGTCACCGCCTGGCT
This sequence comes from Streptomyces sp. NPDC051211, assembly GCF_040689505.1. Lineage (NCBI taxonomy): Bacteria > Bacillati > Actinomycetota > Actinomycetes > Kitasatosporales > Streptomycetaceae > Streptomyces > Streptomyces sp. NPDC051211. Next base: position 87,591 of record NZ_JBFBAV010000016.1, on the reverse strand, counting down.
GGACGAGCTGGGCGATGTCGCCGCTGCCGCCGGCAGGCTTCAGGTCCACCCGAACACGCTCCGGCACCGGCTGAAGCGCGTCCGCGAGCTGTTCCGCCTCGACCTCGGCGATGCCGACATCCGCCTGGCCGCCTGGTTGGCGCTCAGGCGAGCGGCGGAGTCGCCCGCCGTTCCCGCTCGGCACGGTCGTCCGCTCGGCCCGGATGCGGTGAGCCCGTAAGGTCTGCGTGTGACGACGAACGCGAGTACGAGCCGGCCGCTGTACGGGTGCATGGGCCTGGGCGGCACCTGGGGACCCGAGCCCTACGGGGCCGCGGAGATCGGGGCCGCGGAGGCGGCGGTCACCGCCGCCCTGGAGATCGGGATCACCACCTTCGACCACGCCGACATCTACCGCCACGGAAAGTCCGAGGCGGTCTTCGGTGAACTCCTGGCCCGCGACCCCGGACTGCGCGGGCGGATCACGCTCCAGACGAAGTGCGGGATCCGCCTGCCGGACGGCGAGCGTCCCGGCATCTACGACCTGCGCGGCAAGACCGTGCTGCGCCGGGTCGAGGAGAGCCTGACCCGGCTGCGCACCGATGTGATCGACGTCCTGCTGCTGCACCGGCCGGACCCGCTCGCGGACCCCGACGACATAGCCGAGGCCCTGACCTCCCTGCACGCCCAGGGCCTGGTGCGCCGGTTCGGTGTCTCCAACATGGGAGCGGCGCAGATCGCGGCGCTCCAGGCCCGGTTGGGGCTGCCGCTCGTCGCCAACCAACTCGAGATGAGCCTGCACAAGCGCGACTGGGTCGAGGCCGGGATCCTGCTGAACACCCCCGCGGCGGCGGCCAACGGCTTCCCCTTCGGAACGCTGGAGCACTGCCGCGACCACGGCATCCAGGTACAGGCCTGGGGCGCGCTGGCACAGGGACGGTTCACCGGACGACAGGAGACCCCGCACGAGCAGGCGGCCGCCGAGCTGCTCGCGGCGCTGGCCGAACGCAAGCAGGTGACCCCGGAGACGGTGCTGCTGTGGTGGCTCCAGCGGCACCCGGCCCGGATCGCGCCGGTGATCGGCACTTCCGATCCGGGCCGGATCCGGGCCTGCAGGCAGGCGGTCGGCGGGCCGCCGGAGCTGGACCACGAGGAGTGGTACGCCCTCTGGCTCGCCGCCCGCGGCGAGCCGCTGCCCTAGGCGGTGTCGGCCGAGGTCGGCCGACGTCAGGAGCTCGTCAGGAGCTCGTCAGGAGCTCGTCAGGAGCTCGTCAGGAGCTCGTCAGGAGCTCGTCAGGAGCTCGTCAGGATGACGAGTTGCCGGGTCGCCCGGGTCATCGCCACGTAGCGGTCGACCGCTCCTTCGACCCCCTTGCCGAACTCTTCCGGATCGACGAGGACGACCAGGTCGAACTCGAGTCCCTTCGAGAGCTCCGGGGTCAGCGACCGGACGCGGGACGTCGACCGGAACGTCGGATCGCCGATGACGCAGGCGATCCCGTCGGCATGCGTCGCCAGCCAGGTGTCGAGGATCGCGTCCCGATCCGAAACGGATCCGTGCACGACGGGGATGCCGCTGCTGCGGATGGAGGTCGGCACATTGGCGTCCGGGAGCTCGGCCCGGATGACCAGCTCGGCTTCGGCCATGACCTCCTCCGGCGTGCGGTAGTTGATGCTCAGGGAGGCCACGTTGATCCGGTCGAGGCCGACCCGCTCGAGCCGTTCCTGCCACGACTCCGTGAACCCGTGCCTGGCCTGGGCCCGGTCCCCGACGATGGTGAAGCTCCGCGACGGGCAGCGGAGCAGCAGCATCTGCCACTCCGCGTCGGTCAGTTCCTGGGCCTCGTCCACGATGACGTGCGCGAACGGGCCGGCGAGCAGGTCCGGTTCGACGCCGGGCAGTGCGCTCTCGTCGATCAGGGTGTCCTGCAGGTCCTGTCCGCGCAGCATCGTCACCGCACCCTCACCGTCGTCATCGGCCTGCAGCAGACCGTCGATGACGTCGGCCCTGCGCGCGCGTTCGGCGGCGACGGAGGCGTCGTGCCGGCGCTTGCGTACGGACGCCTCCGCGTCGCCCAGCCGCTGCCGTGCCGCGTCCAGGAGCGGCAGGTCGGACACCGTCCACGCCTGGGCATCCGCGCGCTGCAGCGCGCGGACGTCGTCAGGGCCGAGCCAGGGAGCGCATTTGCGCAGGTAGGCGGGCACCGACCACAGGTCTCCGACGATGTCGGTCGCCTCGAGCATCGGCCACGCCCGGTTGAGGGTCCCGATGAGCTCCCTGTCCTCGAGCAGCGACCGCCGGAGCAGGTGGGGCGGGACGTCGCTGTCGTCCTTGTCCATCAGGATCGTGACCAGCTCCTCCCGGATCTGGTCACGCGCCTCGTTGTGCGGAGTACCCGGTTCCACTGCTTCGAACGCCGCCGCCCAGTCGTCGGCGCTCAGCCAGATGTCGGACCAGTGGCTCGAGACCGTCATCCCCTTGGTGGGCGGCTCCTCGTAGAGGGCGACGGCCGGCTCGATCGCCTTCACCAGGTCCGCGGACGACTTCAGAAGGGCCGCCCTCGGGTCGGTCTCGATCGCTGCCCCGGCTCCCTCGGCGACGAGGTCCCGCACGGTGCAGGTCTGCACGCCCTCCTCTCCCAGGCTGGGCAGGACATCGGCGACGTAGGCCAGGTAGGGCTGGTGCGGACCGACGAACAGCACGCCGCCCCGACGGTGACCGAGGCGGGGGTCGGAGTAGAGGAGGTGGGCGGCCCGGTGCAGGGCGACGACGGTCTTGCCCGTGCCCGGACCGCCGTCGACGACCAGAGCGCCGCGGGATCCCGCCCGGATGACGGCGTCCTGGTCGGCCTGGATGGTGGCGAGCACGTCGCGCATCCGGTCCGACCGGTTGCTGCCCAGGCTGGCGATGAACGCGGACTGGTCGTCGAGCGCGGCATGCCCTTCGAGCCCGTCGGCGGTGAACACCTCGTCCCAGTAGTCGCTGATCCGGCCGCGGGTCCAGCGATACCTGCGGCGGCTCGCCAGACCCATCGGGTTGGCGTGGGTCGCCGCGAAGAACGGCTCGGCCGCGGGGGACCGCCAGTCGAGCAGCAGCCGGCGCCCGGTGCTGTCGGTGAGGCCGAGGCGGCCGATGTACACGGGCTCGGGATCGTCCGTACCGACGATGTGCCCCAGGCACAGGTCCAGACCGAAGCGACGCAAGGCGCGCAGGCGCCCGGTCAGCCGGTGGATCTCCGCGTCCCGGTCCATCGCCTCCCGGCCGACGCCGCCGGGAGCCCTGCGCTCGGCCTCGAGGCGGTCGGACTGTTCGGCGATCGCTTGCTCGAGGCTCGCCGCGATGGTCGCGAAGTGCTGCTCATCGGCGTCGATCAGCGCCGGGTCGGCCTTGGGGGCGAGGTGGTCGGGAAGGTCGAACGCGCTGGTGGTCAGGGAGTTCATGCCATCAACTCCCGGCCTTCGACGTCACCGCACGACCCGTCAACTGGCAACAAAACACACACTTCTTGAATCCCCGTTTTCCGCAGGTCCTGGTCTGGAACCGCGATTCTGCCCCACGAACGGGATCTTGCCGCAAGCCCCCCGGTGCGCTATAAGTTGAGAGTGGCGAGGAGTGAGTACTCCTCTTCGCCTTCATCGCCGCTGCGGACGGGGACACTCTCCGCGAAGCGGCAACACGCCGCGTACGGCGGCTACTTCGGCCCAAGCGCAGCCGACTCGTCGCGTCAGAAGCCGGGCAGGTTGCCGACGACGCGGCCCCACAGGGACCGGGTGCGGGTGGCGCCGAAGCCGCTCTCGTGGACCCAGACGTGGGTGCACGCGGGGCACTGGAGGTGGAGCAGGCTGCCCGTGTTGGTCAGCAGGTAGCGCCAGTGGGCGGAGCAGGTCCGCCGCTGCTCGCAGGGCTCGCAGCCGCGCGCGTCCTCGCACTTCGGGCAGGCCACCCAGGCGCGGCGCCCGGGGTCGGCCTGCGGGTCAAGCGGCAGCACTGCCGTCTCCTCGCGCGGGCAGCACACCGGCCGCGACCAGGTCCTCGTAGAGGCGCTGCTGCCGTGCGTCGAGTCCGGAGTACAGCAGGTCGTACGCGGCCTCCTCGCCGAGGAGCACCTCGACCGGGTCCCAGTCCGGGCCGAGGGCCGCCATCACCTGGGCGCGCCGGAGCACCTCCTGCGAGGTGAGGTCGACCGCGAACTCGACCAGCGCGGACGCGCCGGGCGCGTCGAGCGCGTCGGCGTCGCCGGGGTCGCCGGGGTCGGATGCGGGGTCATGGGGGGCCATGCCGTCGAACTTAGGTAGCCCTTCCTTCCGGGTCAAGGGAGGGTGGGCGGAGTCACAGGCCCGGCCGAGCGGCCATGCCCCGCTAGGCGTTCTTCTCCATGCCCGGGCGCAGGCGTTCCAGCAGGGCGTAGAGGGTCGTGCTCTCCTCCGGCCCGAGGGTGTCGAGCGCTCCGTGGGTGGCCTGCATCTCCTCGCGGACGCGACGGATGATCTCGCGGCCCGCGTCCGTCGCCACGACGTTCTTGACGCGGCGGTCCGCCGGGTCGGGCTCGCGGCGCACCAGTTCGCGAGCCTCCAGGCGGTCCACGATCCCGGTGACGTTCGATGCGTCGCACACCAGGAGGGTGGCGAGGCCGCGCATCGGCAGAGGGCCGTTGAGCTGTGCGAGCACGCGGGCCTGGGTGGAGGTCAGGCCGTGGTGGGCCGCCGCGGCGGCGAAGTCGCGCCACTGGGCCGCACCGATGGCGGCGAGGAGCTCCAGGAGCTGGAGCTTGGTGGGGGTCTGGAGGGGCGTGGCGCTCATGGCTCGAGCGTACTCAGAATCATTGACATTATCAATTGTTTACTTGACCACCTTAACTATCGAGGTCTACCGTCGAGGAAATACTTGATGACTTCAAATATCTGCGATCTGAAGCAGTGAGAGGGTCCTCCCAGACATGAGTCCCGCCGCCCCGCCGTCCCCCGCAGCCGACCCCCGGCGCGAGACGGTCGTCGTCTTCGCGCTGAGCCTGGCCGCCATGGTCGTGTCGATGATGCAGACCCTGCCGGTCCCGATCCTCGGCCTCATCCGTGCCGACCTCGGTACCTCGACCGCCGGCGTGAGCTGGGTGACCACCGCCACGCTGCTCTCGGCCGCCGTGTTCACGCCCCTGCTGGGCCGCTTCGGTGACCAGCACGGCAAGAAGCCCACGCTGGTGGCCGTCCTGGGCGTGATGGTCGTGGGTTCCGTCATCGCCGCCGTGGCGAGCTCGCTCCCGCTGCTGATCCTGGGCCGCGTACTCCAGGGCGCCGCCACCGCGATCTTCCCGCTCGCCCTGTCCGTCCTGCGCGAGGAGGTCCGCCCGCAGAAGCTGCCCGGCGCCATGGCGCTCGTGAGCGGCACCCTCGCGTTCGGCAGCGGCCTCGCGCTCGTCGCCACCGGCCTGCTCACCTCCGGCTCCGACGCCGACTACCGCAACGCCTTCTGGATGGCGACCGGCTTCGCCGTCATCGCGCTGGTCGCCGTGGCCGCCCTGGTCCCCGCGACCCGCCACAAGACGGGCGGCCGCACCGACTTCCTCGGCGCACTCACCCTGGGCATCACCCTGCTGCTGCTCCTGCTGCCCATCTCGCAGGGCCACGAGTGGGGCTGGGACTCCGCCCGCACGCTCGGCAGCTTCGCCGGCGCCGCCGTCATGACCGCCGTCTGGGTCCTCACCGAGCTCAAGGTCCGCGAGCCCCTCGTCGACATGCGGATGTTCGTCCACCGCCCGGTGCTCATGGCGAACCTGGCCGGCATCCTCGTCGGCTTCGGCATGTTCGCGAACTTCCTGGGCGTCTCCTACCTCGTCCAGATGCCCGAGGCCCTCACCGGCTACGGCTTCGACGCCTCCATCCTGCGCGCCTCCGTACAGTTCCTGCTGCCCGGCGCCATCGTCTCGCTGCTCGCCTCGCCGATCGGCGGCCAACTGGTCCGCCACCGCGGTCCGCGCACTGCGCTGGTCCTGTCCGCCGCGCTGGGCACCCTGGCCTTCGGCTGGCTCGCCCTCGACCACGGCCACACCGTCTCGGTGATCGGCGCCGGCGTGGTCGTCGGTGCGGCCGTCAGCTTCGGTTACGCGGCCATGCCCGCCGTCATCATGGCGAGCGTCCCGCACCACCAGAGCGGCATCGCCAACGGCATCAACTCCATCTCTCGCTCTACCGGCAGCGCGATCGGCAGCGCCGTCGTCACCACGATCCTGGCCTCGAAGACCATCGAGCACCTGCCCGCCGGCGCCCCTGTCCTGCCCGCCGAGTCCGGGTTCACCCTCACCTTCTGGATCGGGGCCGGGGCCTTCGCCCTCGTCGCGGTCATCGGCCGGCTCGGCCTGCGCGCCGGGCACGGACCCCGCACCACCATGACCGCCGGGGCCGCCGCCTCCGACACCGCGCCCGGCGCCGCGCCGGCGAAGGTGGCAGAACCGGCCTGACCCGCCGCGACCGCCACGTCAGGGCGGCTCACTTCGGTACGAAGCTGACCAGGAACATGCGGGGCCACAGCTTGCCGGTGAGCAGGAACCGGTCGGTTCCGGGTACGGCTGCGATGCCGTTGAGGCTCTGGGCTCCGCGCCGTTCGGACGGTGTCAGCAGTCCGGTGGCGTCGATGTGCGCGGTGACGGCGCCGGTGTGCGGGTCGATGCGCACGATCGTGTCCGTCGGGTAGGCATTGGCGTAGACCGAGCCGTCCGGCGTGCATTCCAGTTCGTTGAGCCGTGTCACGGGCCGGCCGTCCTGGTGGACGTCGATGCCGCCGGTTGCTTCGAAGGTGTCGGGGTCACGGAAGGTGAGTCGGTCGGTGCCGTCGCTCATCACCAGCCGCTCCCGTCCGGCGACCTGTTGGTGGCACAGGCCCCAGCCCTCGCCCTCGTAGGTGACCCGACGGCGTTCCGCGAGCGTCACGGGGTCGCGCTCGATGGCGATGCCGTTGCGCCAGGTGATGTGCCAGAGCCTGCCGCCGGACAACGTGATGCCCTCGCCGAACAGGGTCGCCGGCAGCTCGGCGTACGCCGTGGGCGGCTTGCCCGGCGGTCCGGCGCGCAGCGAGGACCGGCGGAACAGCCCCGTGCTCTCGTAGAGGGTGCCGCCGTGGAACTCCAGCCCCTGGGTGAAGGCCCGGGGATCGTGGGGAAGGCTGCCGCGTACGTCGGCCCGCAGCAGCCGGACCCCGTGCGTGCCGGGTCGAAGGGGTTGGGCCGGTCCGGGCCGGGTCACATCGTCGAGTGCGAACGCGGTGGACCGGCGGTGGGCCGAACCGCTGTCGCGGTCGGCCGGTACGGCCGTCGGCTGCGCCTCGGCACCCTGGCCCCGACCACCGCACCCTCCGACGGCGGCAGGGAGCAGCACCGCGGCCAGTACCGTCGCGACCACCGTCCGTGCGTGGGTGCCCGATCCCTTCCGCCTCCGGCGAGCGGCGCGCGGCTCGCTGATCTCTGTGCTGTGGCGCACGGCGTCTTCCCGTCCTGGTTCCTCGCACAAGGCCATCAGATTGTGCCGGACCACGGGCGTCCCGGCTGCGCGCCGCACCGCGGCATCGGCGAGTTTCGCCTCGGGCACGGGCCCGAACCGGTCAGGCGGGGTTCGTGCTGCGGAACGAGCGGCGGTAGGTGTCCGGGGGGACGCCGACCGTTCGTTTGAACTGGCGGCGGAGTGTGGTGGCGGTACCCATGCCGGTGGCGCGGGCGATCGCCTCGATGCTCTCGTCGGTGGCCTCCAGCAGTTCCTGGGCGCGGCGGACGCGCTGGGTCAGGAGCCACTGGAGCGGCGTCTGCCCGGTCACCGACCGGAACTGCCGTCCGAGATGGCGCGGGCTGGTGTTCGCCCTCCGCGCCATGTCCGTCACGGTCAGCGGCTGGTCCAGCCGCTGCCGGACCCAGGCGAGCAGGTGGGTGAGCATGTGGTCGCCCGTGACCTGCACCGGCGTCGTCACGAACTGGGCCTGGCCGCCGGTCCGGTGGGGCGCCATCACGAGGCGGCGGGCGACGGAGTTGGCGATGGTGGCGCCGTGGTCGAGGTGGATCAGGTGGAGGCAGAGGTCCACGGCGGCGGCCTTGCCCGCAGCCGTGAGGACGCTGCCGTTGTCCGTGTACAGCACGTCCGGGTCGACCTCGGCCAGCGGGTGGCGTGCGCTCAACTCCGCGGCGTGAGCCCAGTGGGTGGTGGCCCGCCGGCCGTCCAGCAGGCCCGCGGCGCCGAGCAGGAACGCTCCGGTCCACAGGGAGGCGACCCGGGCGCCCGACTCGTGGGCCGCGCGTACGGCTTCGATCAGCTCCGCCGGCGGGGGATCGTCGATGTCGGCGCAGGCGGGCACGATCACCGTGTCGGCGCCGACCAGCCGCTCGAGCCCGTGGTCGGGCTCGACCATGAACGGGCCGACCCGCACCGGTCCGGGACCGCAGAGCAGTACGTCGTACCAGCCCTGTGTGGCTTCGCGCGGGGGGTTGCCGAAGATCTCGTAGGCCACCGCCAGTTCGAAGTGCAGCAGGTGACCGGCGGCCGGCAGCGCGACAGTGGGCATGTCCGAAAGTGTACGTGTGATGTCGTTCCGGACCATCACGGTCGCGTTCCGCCGGCGGCGAGACTTCACTCATCGGCACATCGAGATCGGGGAACCATGAGTACAGCGGCTGCAGTAGTGGTTTACGGGGCGACAGGGCACACCGGTCGCTTCATCGTCGCCGAACTGCGGAGGCGCGGCATCGCCACCGTCATCTCCGGGCGGGACGCAGCCCGGTTGGAGCTGCTGGCGGCCGAGTGGGGCGATGTGGTGGTGCGGCCGGCCACCGTGGACGACGCGGGCTCACTGGACCGGGCGCTGGCCGGTGCGGCGGCCGTCATCAACTGCGCGGGACCGTTCGCGGTGACGGGAGGCCCGGTCGTCGAGGCAGCCTTGCGCGCGGGGATCCCGTACGTGGACGTCGCGGCGGAGATCGAAGCGAACGTTTCGATGTTCGCCGACCATGCGGAAGCAGCCGGAAAGGCGGACGTGCCCGTGGTGCCGGCGATGGCGTTCTACGGTGGGCTGGGCGATCTGCTGGTGACCGCGGCGATGGGCGAATGGACCGCTGCGGACGAGGCGCACGTCGCGTACGGGTTGAGCAGCTGGCATCCCACGGCGGGCACCCGGGCTGCGGGTGCGGTGTCCCATGAGCGTCGCGGGGGCCGTCGGGTGCGGTTCGCGGACGGCGCGTTGCAATACCACGAGGACAAGGCGTCGGAGCAGGAGTGGCCGTTCCCGGAGCCGCTGGGGCGGCGAACGGTGATCGCGGAGTTCTCCATGGCCGATGTCGTCACCGTGCCCAGCCACCTGGCCGTGCCGGAAGTACGTACCCACATGGCCGTCGAGGCCGCGAGGGACTTGGCCGGGGAGGACACGCCGGAGCCGGAGCCGGTCGATGCCCTGGGGCGGTCGGACCAGATGTTCGTCGTCGACGTCCTGGTCCGCGCGGGTGACGTCGAGCGCCGCGCCACGGCCCGTGGACAGGACATCTACGCGGTCACTGCCCCGCTGGCGGCGGAGGCCGTCGAGCGGATCCTGGCCGGGCGCATTCGGACGACGGGCGTGGCCTCGGCCGGCGCGATGTTCGACGCGGCGGACTTCCTCCGGGCGCTGAGCCCGCACCTGTCGGTGGAGCTTCCGCACTGACCGGCCGACCGCACTGACTGGCCGACCGCACTGACCGGCCGGCTGGACTGTCCGGCCGGCCGGACACCGGGCTCCGGGGGCGTACTGCCTCCGGAGCCCGGTGTGCCGGTTGCGGGTCAGGCAGGGGTGATGTTCTCCGCCTGCGGGCCCTTCTGGCCCTGGGTGATGTCGAAGGTGACGGCCTGGCCTTCCTGGAGCTCGCGGAAGCCGGAGGCGTTGATGTTGGAGTAGTGCGCGAAGACGTCGGGGCCTCCGCCGTCCTGCGCGATGAAGCCGAAGCCCTTTTCGGCGTTGAACCACTTCACAGTTCCGCTGGCCATGCTCGTGCCTCTCAGTCGATGTCGGGTCCGCACCGCGCGGACCCGGAGGTGATCGCCCTGGTCCCGCACTGCACAGCAAGGCGCCCGCGCCAAGGCGCGGGCAGGTACTGCGAACCACGACAGCTGGAGCTGACGCTACACGCCGGAACCGATCCTCACCAGAGAGCAACGATCACCGATTCGGGCGGCCGGAGAGGCGGTGCAGCGGACGGGAGCGACGCGCGTTGCATGAACATGCATCCTCGTGCATACTCTTCCCATGTCCAAGGTCCTCACCTCCCTCCCCGCCGGCGAGCGCGTCGGCATCGCCTTCTCCGGTGGCCTCGACACCTCCGTCGCGGTCGCGTGGATGCGCGACAAGGGTGCCGTCCCGTGCACCTACACCGCCGACATCGGTCAGTACGACGAGCCCGACATCGCCTCGGTGCCCGGCCGTGCGAAGACCTACGGTGCCGAGATCGCGCGCCTGGTCGACTGCCGCGCGGCGCTGGTCGAGGAGGGCCTGGCCGCGCTGACCTGCGGGGCGTTCCACATCCGCTCGGGCGGGCGTGCCTACTTCAACACCACGCCGCTCGGCCGCGCCGTCACGGGCACCCTCCTGGTCCGGGCGATGCTCGAGGACGACGTACAGATCTGGGGCGACGGCTCGACCTTCAAGGGCAACGACATCGAGCGGTTCTACCGGTACGGCCTGCTCGCCAACCCGCACCTGCGCATCTACAAGCCGTGGCTCGACGCGGACTTCGTCTCCGAGCTCGGCGGCCGCAAGGAGATGTCGGAGTGGCTGCTCGCCCACGGCCTCCCCTACCGCGACAGCACCGAGAAGGCCTATTCCACCGACGCCAACATCTGGGGCGCCACCCACGAGGCCAAGACCCTGGAGCACCTCGACACCGGCGTCGAGACCGTCGAGCCGATCATGGGCGTGCGGTTCTGGGACCCCTCGGTCGAGATCGCCGCGGAGGACGTGACGATCGGCTTCGACCAGGGCCGCCCGGTGACGATCAACGGCAAGGAGTTCGCCTCCCCCGTCGACCTGGTGATGGAGGCGAACGCCATCGGCGGCCGCCACGGCATGGGCATGTCCGACCAGATCGAGAACCGGATCATCGAGGCCAAGAGCCGCGGCATCTACGAGGCGCCCGGCATGGCCCTGCTGCACGCCGCGTACGAGCGCCTGGTCAACGCGATCCACAACGAGGACACCCTCGCGCAGTACCACAACGAGGGCCGGCGCCTCGGCCGGCTGATGTACGAGGGCCGCTGGCTCGACCCGCAGGCGCTGATGATCCGCGAGTCGCTGCAACGCTGGGTGGGCACGGCGGTCACCGGCGAGGTCACGCTGCGGCTGCGGCGCGGCGAGGACTACTCGATCATGGACACCTCCGGCCCGGCGTTCAGCTACCACCCGGACAAGCTGTCCATGGAGCGCACCGAGGACTCGGCGTTCGGCCCGGTGGACCGGATCGGCCAGCTCACCATGCGCAACCTCGACATCGCCGACTCGCGCGCCAAGCTGGAGCAGTACGCCGGGCTCGGCCTGATCGGCACCGCGCATCCCGCCATCGGTGCCGCCCAGGCGGCCGCGACCGGGCTGATCGGCGCCATGCCGGAGGGCGGCGCCGAGGCCATCGCCTCCCGCGGCGAGGTGTCCGGTGACGACGAGATGCTGGACCGCGCCGCGATGGAGTCCGGCACGGACTGACCGGTCCCGCTGTCCGGGAGACGGGCCGGCTCGGCGCCAACGGCGTCGGGCCGGCCCGTTTCCGTTCAGCGCAGGTCGAGCCGCATCAGGACCCGGGGGTGGCCGGCCAGCACCGAGGTGGTGTCGGCGGCGTGGGTGAACCCGGCGCGTTCGAAGTTCTTCCGGAGCCCGGCGTACGCCATGGTCATGTCGACCTTGGCGTCACCGTTGTCGAGCGGGTACGCCTCGATCGCCGGTGCCCCGTGGGCGCGGGCGAACTCGACCGCGCCGGTGATGAGGGCGTGCGAGATGCCCTGCTTCCGATGGCCGGGGCGTACGCGGATGCACCAGAGCGACCAGACCGGCAGGTCGTCCACGTGCGGAATCTTGCGGCTGCGCGCGAAGGAGGTATCCGATCGCGGTGCCACGGCGGCCCAGCCGACCGGCTCGTCGCCGTCGTAGGCGATCACCCCCGGAGGGGGTCCCGTACGGCACAGTTCGGCGACGTACTCCCCGCGGGCCGGCCCGCGGAGCTCGTTGTTGAGCTTGGACGGGATCCGGTAGCTCAGGCACCAGCAGACGTTGGCGCCGGGTGACTTCGGGCCGAGCAGGGTCCGGACGTCCTCGAAGACCGAAGCCGGGCTAACTTCGATGGTCATGGCACCACACTGTCACGCGGTGGGGGGCGGCGGCGACCGGGCTCCCCAGGTGACCGTGCGAACAGAGTTCCTGTGGAGGCGGCGTGCCGGTCTTCGATCAGGATGTCCCGTTCTGGGTAGCGTGTCCCCACCAGTGACGGGTACTCGGTTTTCGAGGTGGACTCATGAGGCGTCAGACGCGCCTGCTCGGTTGTGTGTTCGTGGCCGCGGTGCTGGCCGTGTCCGGCTGCACGGAGTCCGCAGACCGTGCGGACGGCAAGTCGGCCGCCGGCGCACCGCGGCCGAAACCGATGCCGGGCACGGGGGCGGGTGAGGAGGCCTGGCAGCCGGCGGCCGGGGAGGTGCTGCCCGGCATGGTCGACGTCTCGGAGGCGCGCACGCAGTTGGCCGGGCTGAAGGTGGCTCCGGAAGGGCCGATGACCGGCTTCGGCAGGTCGCGCCATGCGCACTGGCTGGGGCAGGACCAGCAGTGCGACGTCCCCGAGTTCGTCCTCAAACGGGACGGGCGCGGTGTGAAGCGGGACGCCGACTGCCGGGCGGTGTCCGGGACGTGGAAGAGCCTGTACGACGGGCAGGTGATCAGCGACCCCGCCAAGCTGGGCATCGACCACGTCGTTTCCCTCGCGGCCGCCTGGCGCTCCGGTGCGAACACCTGGGACGAGGCCAAGCGGAAGGAATTCGCGAACGACCTCGCCCGGCCGCAGCTGCTGACGGTCTCCGCCGACTCCCACCGGGCCAAGGGCGACCGGTCCCCCGATGCGTGGCAGCCGCCGGACAAGGCGTCGTGGTGCACGTTCGGGCGGGCCTGGACCACGGTGAAGGCGTACTACGGGCTGACGGCCACCGAGGCGGAGAAGACCGTGCTGACCACGATGCTGGACACCTGCCCCTGACGACCGGCTCAGGCACTGCTGCGTGGCGGTGGAAGGTTCAGGCGGGCCGTCCTTGGCCGGCCGCCCGGCGGGAGGTCTTCCGGCGGCGCAGGGTGACGGCCGCCGCGGTGGCGGCCACGAGGACGGAGGCCACCGTGAGCAGCCAGGCCGGGACACCGGGGCCGACGGTGAGGAGCGCGTCGGTGTAGGTGGTGCGGCGGAAGGGGGTGTCCGCGGGGGTGCGTACGAGTTCGTGGTCGCCGGTGATGGCGGCCGGCCGGGGGAAGTCCTGCTCGACGGCGGTGAGGTAGGCCGGGCGGCCGTCGGTCAGGGCGGCCAGCGGGTCGCTGGGCTCCGGTTCGACGCGTCCCGCGAAGGTGACCTCCGGGGTCCCGCCGCCGATCGCGTCGCGGGGTTCCATGCGGTGGTCGGCCAGCACGTACAGGCCGAGTGCCTGCGGGGTACGGGCCAGCCGGGACAGGCGCATCGGGTACACCAGGCGGTCGCTGGCGAAGCGTATCCGCAGCGGGTCGAGGGTGCCGCGCAGCATCCGGCCCGGTTCACGCGGGGCGAGGCGTACCGCGACGTACTCCCACTGCTGTTCCACGTACGGGCGCAGTTCCGCGGCGAGGCCGGGCGGCAGCTCGAAGCCGTTGGCGGTGAGCCAGTTCCGCAGGGCGTCCGGGTCGGTGGCGGTCAGCCGGGCGACGTCGAAGTCGCCCAGCTGCTCGCGTCCGACGACGCCGACCGGCGCGCCGCTGCCGGGCATCGGGGCGGCAGCTGCGCCGTCGCCGGTACCGGTGGAGAAGGGCCAGTCCCCTTCCCTGGGCCAGAAGTAGTGGCGGGTCTTCCGCTCCGGCAGGGTCCGCCGGGCCAGGTCGCCGAACAGGTCGGGGTCGCCCAGTTCGACGGTGGCCCGTGTGGGCACCGGCATGATCCAGGCGGCCCGGGGCGCATCGCCGTTGACGGTGAAGCGCATGACGATCTGCTCGGTGCGGCCGTCCCAGCGGACGACCGACAGCTCTTTCTCCACGCCCATCCGCGAGGAGCGGTCGGTGACCATGGCCCCGCAGCCGCACGCGTACGCCGGGGCGATCAGGGTGACGGCCTGAAGGGCCAGCAACACGGCGGCCAGGGTCAGGAATCTGCTTTTCCTCTTGTGCACGCGGTATGCGACGCACCTGGTCGTCGTGTGGTTCCTGCCGGGTCCGGCGGGATCGCCCTCCGCCCTCCGCCGCGTTCAGTAGCGTTACCCGGCGGGGACGGTGAGTCACTGGCAGCGGGCAGCCGCTGCGTCAGGAGGCGGTTATGCGGGGCGGAACGGTCGCGGTGGTCGGCGGGAGCATCGCCGGCTGTGCCTTCGCCACGGCGGCGGCGCGGGCGGGGGCCGGCGAGGTCGTCGTGCTGGAGCGCACGCGGGGGCGGCTTGAGGACCGGGGTGTGGGCCTGTGCATCCACGACGAGCGGGCCGGCGAGCTCAGGGCGAGCGGGGCGCTGCCCGAGGGGATCGCGGCGCACCGGCTGGAGCGGCGCCGCTGGGTGGTCCGGGACGCCGCCGCGGAGGGCGGGCGGGTGATCTGGGAGCAGACGTTCCCGTTCCACTCCTACCACTGGGGCCTGCTGTGGCGCGGGTTGCGGGAGTCGGTCCCGGACTCGGTGGTCTACCGGCAGGGGGAGGCGGTGACGGGCGTCGCGGCGATCGCGACCGGGTCCGCGGGCGCCGGGGTGCGGCATGCGGACGCCGAGGTGCGGGCTGCCGGCGCCGAGGTGCGGCTCGCGGGCGCCGTGGTGCGGCCCGCCGGTGCCGAGGTGCGGCTCGCGGGCGGCTCCGTCGAGCGGTACGACCTGGTGATCGGCGCGGACGGGTACCGGTCGGTGGTGCGCGAGGCCGTCTGCCCGGAGTCCCGGCCCCACTACGCCGGATACGTGTGCTGGCGCGGGAACTTCGACGCGGCGCGGCTGGCGGAGCTCGGCGGCGGTGTGGACCCGGTGCCCGACGCGGTGACCACCGTCTGCTTCTCCGGCGGCACGTGCGTCATCTACCGGATCCCCGGGCCGGACGGGCCCCGGGTGAACTGGGTGCTGTACGCCCCGCCGCCGCGGGACGGAGGGCTGCGCTTCGATGACCCCACGAGCTTCCCGCCGGGTGGCCTGACCCCCGAACTGGCCGGGCACCTCCGCGCCCTGCTGGATCGCGAGTTCCCGGCGTACTGGGGGCGGGCACTCGCCCTGACGGACCCCGCGGACACCTTCGTCCAGCCCATCTACGACCTGGAGAGCCCGCGTACGGCCGCGGGCCGGCTGCTGCTCGCGGGGGACGCGGCCAGCGTCGTACGACCGCACAACACGAGCGGGGCCGCCAAGGCCCTCCAGGACGCCACCGCCCTCGCCGACGGCTGGCGGCGCTGCGACTCCTTCGAGGAGCTGGTGCTCGGCTACGAGGACGCCCGCGGCCCCGCCGGGCGGGAGCTGGTCGCGCTGGCCCGCCGGCTCGGCCGGGCCCAGGTCGAGCAGACTCCGGTCTGGGCGGACATGGACGGCCGCGGGATGGAGGCGTGGTGGCAGGGGCAACTCGCCGGCGCCCCGGGCATCGGGGGGCGGGCCATGGCTCCGTAGCGCAGGTCGAAGCCGTCGGGGCAGGGACGCGGGTGCGGGGCCCCGGGTCGAGGTGCCCGGGCCGGGGTCCGTGCGCAGCGGTACTGGGGCTCGTCCTCTAAGGTGACTCACCGGATGGCCCGTACCGTACGGGTCGGCAACGGCCTTGAGGACCGGTGGAGTTGGTGGAGTCTCTGCAGCCTGGTGATCCGCCGGAGATCGGGGGGTACCGCCTGCTGGCGCGGCTCGGCGCGGGAGGAATGGGCGAGGTGTTCCTCGCACGGACGGCATCCGGCCGGGCGCTGGCCCTGAAGACCGTGCACCGGGACCTGAGCCTGGAGCCGGGTTTCGCCGAACGGTTCGCCCGGGAGATACGCACCAACGACCGCGTGCGCTCCCCGTGGACGGTTTCGGTGGTGGACTTCAGCCCGCCGGGTGCTTCGCCGCAGTGGCTGGCGACGGAGTACATCGCCGCGCCCTCGCTGGGTGACTGGGTGCGCCGGTACGGACCGCTGACGGAACCGGCCGTACGGAGCCTGGCCCGGGAGCTGTCGGCCGCACTCGTCAGCGTACGCACGGCGGGGGTGGTCCACCGCGACATCAAGCCCGGCAACGTGCTGCTGGGCCCGGAACGGCCCTTCCTCATCGATTTCGGGATCGCCCGCGCCGTCCGCGACCCGCGCAGCACGCAGACGGGCGCGGTGATCGGCACGCCCGGCTACCTGGCGCCGGAACAGGCGACCGGCGCCGTGGCCGCGGAGCCGGCGGACGTGTTTTCCCTTGCCACGGTCCTGGTGTACGCGGCCACCGGCCGCAGCCCCTTCCTGGCACACGGCGAGGAGCTGAGCCTGCCGGCCCTCCTGTACCGGATCGTCCACGACGAGCCCCTTCTCGACGGGCTACCGGAATCACTTGTTCCGCTGGTGGAGGAGTGCCTGGTCAAAGACCCGGAGCTGCGCCCCACCGCCGAGGAGGTGCGGGCGCGGCTCGGGGCCGCCGAGGAGGAGGGCTGGAGCGGGGCGGTGCCTGCGGCCCTGGTGGCGGACGTCGGCCGCCGGGAGGCGGAACTCCGGCGCCTTCTGGCCGCATCGCAGCCGCCCCTTCTCCCCGCCGCGGGGATGGGCACGCCGCCGGCTCCTCCCCCGCAGGCGCCGGCCCTGCCCGTTTCCGCCGGGGCGGCGCCTCCGCCCTCCACGGCTCCCGGCACGCCGCTCCGCTCCCCCGCTGCCTCCGAGCCCCGGGGTGGGTGGGCGTCCCGTCGGCCGCAGGTGATCGGCGCGGCGGCCGGTGCCGCCGCCCTTGCCGCTGTCGTCACGCTCCTGATCCGACTTCCCGGAGACGGCGACGGGGGCGGTGGCGGTGACGCGGCCGGTTCCGGTTCCCCCGCCACCTCGTCCACCGTTTCGCCGTCCGGAGGGTCGCCTTCCGCGTCGTCGCTGCCGGCGTCGTGGGTCGGTACGTGGTCCGGCCTCGGGCCCGGGACTCCGGAGGCGGACGGCATCTCCCGGGCGAAGACGCGGGAGTTCGCCGTCACGTTCACGGTGCGCGCCGGGAAGGTGGGCGAGGTCGTCGGCAGCCAGAGCAGCGACCTCGAGGAGGTCTCCACCGGGCGGAACCTGGGCTGTACGGAAGCCCTCGAGCTGCGGCAGATCAGCGGGAACACCGCGGTGTTCGAGGCCGTGACCAGCCATCCCACCGACCGCGCGGCCACTTTCGACTGCCCTCGGAGCAACGTCTACGTGGTGACCATGGCGGAACCCGACCGGCTGACGCTCGAGTCGGAAGGAGCCCAGTCGGCGGGCGCTCCCGCGGCCCTGACCCGCGACCGCTGAGCCCACGGGCCGACCGTCCCCGTCAGCCACAGGACGTGGTTCGAAATCCCGAGCGAGGCCGGGCGGCGGCTTCGTAGGCTCGGTGCCGTGAACCACGGCACCGGGCCCGCCCTTCTCCTGCACCCGCCCCGCACCTCCACCGCAGAACTGCTCGCGCACGCGGCGGCTTGGCGCGGGTACGAGGTCATGGCCCACGCCGGGCAGGCGGAGGGCCGCCGTACGCACTGGTACGGCGGCCCGCTCGCCGCCGACCGGGTGGCCGGGCGGCTCGGCCTCGGCCTCCTCGAACCGTCCGACCACTGGCTGACCACGGTGCCGCAGGCCCTGACCGGGCGTGCCATCCGGCTGACGACCCTCGCACAGGCCCGGTCCCTGACGGAGCGCACCTTCGTGAAACCGCCCTCGGCGAAGATCGATGTCCTTCCCGCCGCGGTGTACGGGGACGGAAACCGGCTGCCGGCCACGCTCGACGGCTCCACTCCCGTACTGGTCAGCGGCGTGGTGGAGTTCGCCACCGAGTACCGGCTGTTCGTCCTCGACGGCGAGGTCGCCGCCGGCAGCCGCTATGCCGTACACGGGCGCCCCGACCCGGCGCCGCTCGACGCACGGGCCCACGGATTCGCCCGGGAGGTGCTGGACGCCACGGCGAAGGACCTGCCGAGCGCGGTCTGCGTCGACATCGGACGGCTCACCGGCGGCACATGGGCGGTCGTCGAAGCCAACATGCCCTGGTTCGCGCACTGCTACGCCGCCGAGCCGGACCGCGTCCTCGACGTGGTACTGCGCGCCGCCGGTCCGCATGCGCGCGTGAGCGACCGGGACATGCCGTTCCTCCGGGGCCGCCTCGACGGCTGAGGCCGAGGGGACCGGTGTCAGCGGGCGGTGGCCGTGGCGGCGTTGGCCGGGCGGAAGGCGGCCGCGTGCTCCTCGGCCCACTGCCCGAACGTCCGGGCCGGTCGGCCGGTGACCCGCGCGACGGTGTCCCGGACCCGCAGCAGCCCCTCGTTGACGTCCCCGCCGGTGACGTCGAGCACCGCGTCCGCCGCCTCGTCCCCCAGGAAGGCGGCCAGGCCCCGGTGTGCCTCCGCACGGTCGATCCCGACGAGCGGCACCTCCCGGCCCAGCACCGCGGCGACGGCCTCCAGTTGCTGCCGGGGCGTCACCCGCTCCGGTCCGGTCAGCGCGTACGTCTGCCCCCGGTGGCCCGGCTCGGTCAGGGCCACCCGGGCCACCGACGCGATGTCCGCGGGGTGGATCGCGGGCAGCCCGATGTCCGGGTACGGCACCCGGACCGGCCGGCCCGCGCCGATCTCCCCGGCCCACCAACGGGCGTTGGAGGCGAACTGGGTCGGCCGCAGTATCGTCCACGCCATGCCGCTGTCCTTGACCAGCCGCTCCACGGCGAGGTTCTCGCGGGCCGGCCCGAGATGCGGGTGGGTCTCGGCGGTGAGGGACGACACCAGCACCACGTGCTCCACGCCCGCCTGCCGGGCGGCACCCACGATCTCCTCATCGGCCCCCAAGCGCGAGATCAGGAACATCGCCCGCGCTCCCCGCAGGGCGGCCGGCAGCGAAGCCGGATCGGCGAGGTCCCCGGCGACTGCCTCGACCCCTTCGGGAAACCCGGCCCGGCCCGGGTTCCGGGCCAGCGCCCGAACCGCGCCGGCACCGATGCGCCCGCTCAACTCCTCCACCAGCGCGCTGCCGATGTTCCCGGTGGCTCCCGTCACGAGAATCACGACGGCTCCCTTCGTCGGTCCGATGATCAACAAGAGGGACGATAGGAGCTCAACCGGACTTGAGGTCAAGGCCGAAGGCGGGCGCCGGCCTCCCCCACTCGCCGGGCCGGTCACAGCCCGACGCGGCGCGCTGCTCGTACGTACGCCGTCACCCGGCTCGCTCGACGCTCCACCGCGGCAGGTGCTCGAAGAAGGTGACCGCCTCCTCGCGCCACCGCGGCCGCCAGCCGGCCGCCACCACGGACGCCTGCTCGGCGAAGCGCCGCATGTCCGCCTGCATCCTGGCCGTCACACCCCGGTTTTCGGCGATCTCCCGGACGGCGGCAATCGTCTCCGGGGTGCAGGCCGGGTCACCGAGCGCGGCTTCCACGACGGCGCGCTCCGTACCGCCGACGGCGGACAGCAGGGCGCTGACGGTGTAGCTGTGCTTGCCGTCGCGGATGTCGGTGCCGGTCGGTTTGCCCATGGTGTCGGCGTCGCCGAACAGGTCCAGGTAGTCGTCGCGCATCTGCCCGCAGATGCCCACCAGCCGCGCATAGCGGCGCAGTTCCTGCTCGAAGAGCGCCGGCTGTTCGCCTGCCGCCAGGAGCCCGAGCTGCATGGGCGCGAGGAGGGAGTAGCGGGCGGACTTGTAGTCGGCCACGCAGTGCAGGACGTCCTCGTCGGGCGCGGTGCTGGTGAAGTCGCGCTCCAGGTCGATGATCTGGCCCACGAAGGTGTCGGCTGCCGTCCGCGTCTGCACGTCGACCATGGCGTGCCGCACGGCGGGCGGCAGTTCGGCGTCCAGGAGCACCCGCAGGGACAGGGCCAGCGCCAGATCGCCGGCGAGGACGGTGAGTCCGAGCGCGGCCTGCGGGTGGTCGGGGAACTGCTTGCGGTAGGCGTAGTAGGTGGAGGGGCCGCCCCGGCGGGTGGGGCTGTCGTCGATGAGGTCGTCGTGCACCAGGCCGTGCGTCTGGAGCAGTTCGATGCTCAGCGCCGCGGCGTCCAGCCCCTCGACCGGCTCGTCGGTCACCAGTCGGGCCGCCTCGTGGAGAAGGACGACGCGCATCCGCTTGCCGCCCCGCAAGGACAGGTCCCGCAGCAGCCGAAGGCAGTCCGGGGTGAAGCGGCTGTGCGGCGGGACATCGAGCGTGGTGCTCAACGTGTCGAAGTACTCCTCGAAGAGCGCGTTGAAGCGGCGCTCGTAGTCGGCGACACGATTCGGCACCTGCTCGGTCATCACGGGTTTCTCCTGCTCGGGACGGGTTACACGCTCACGGACGCGCGCAGCGGTCAAGGGAGGATGCCACGGAGGAGGTGAGCGGCAGTCGGCGGGCCGCAGTCATCGGCCACACGGCCTCGTCGGCGAACGGGCCTGACAGACCCGGCCGATGTGGCGGAAGTCACGCTGCCCGCGTGACGCCAGTCACTTCCTGTGACTTCTGCGCATGAGCCCGGAGGGGCGGGGCAGTCGCGGCTGCATCCCCCTTCCGCGGAGCAGCTGCGGAGGGCGCACCACCGGAGGTACAGCCCGCCGTGTCAGAGCAACAGACCCTTCACATCGCCGGGACCTGGCGGTCCGCGGCAGCGGGCACGAGCCGGGAGGTACTCGATCCTGCCGATGCGACGGTCCTCGCCGTGGTCGCGGAGGGCGGCGTCGCCGATGCGGATGCCGCAGTCGCCGCCGCGCGGTCCGCGTTCGACGGCGGGCCGTGGCCGCGTACGCCCGTCGCCGAGCGCGTGGCGCTGCTGCGCCGTACGGCCGACCTGCTCGAGCGGGACCGGGAGCGCATCGCCCTGGTGGAGAGCCGCGACACCGGCAAGACGCTGGAGGAAGGCCGGATCGACGTCGACTGCGTCGCCGCGGCCTTCCGCTACTACGCCGGCCTCGCCGCCGCCGAGAGCGCCGGCCGGGTCGTGGACGCCGGCTCCCCCGACGTGCACAGCATCGTCGTGCACGAGCCGGTCGGTGTGTGCGCCCTGATCACGCCGTGGAATTATCCGCTGCTTCAGGCCAGCTGGAAGGTGGCGCCGGCGCTCGCAGCGGGCAACACCTTCGTGCTCAAGCCGAGTGAGATCACCCCGTTGTCCACGGTGGTGCTCGTCGAACTGCTGCAGGAGGCGGGTCTCCCGGACGGGGTCGCCAACCTCGTGACCGGTGCCGGTGACCCGGTGGGCGCCCGGCTCGCCGAGCATCCCGGGGTGGACCTGGTGTCCTTCACCGGCGGGCTGGCCAGCGGTACGAAGGTCGCGCACGCCGCCGCCGACACGGTCAAGAAGGTCGCCCTGGAACTGGGCGGCAAGAACCCGAACGTCGTCTTCGCCGACGCCTGTGCCACGCCGGAGGGCTTCGACACCGCCGTCGACCAGGCCCTGAACGCCGCCTTCCTGCACAGCGGGCAGGTCTGCTCGGCCGGCTCCCGGCTGATCGTCGAGGAATCGGTGCGGGACCGGTTCGTCGCGGAGCTGGCGCGCCGCGCCGACCGCATCCGCCTGGGCCGCGGCACCGACCCGGGTGTGGAGTGCGGGCCGCTGGTCTCCGCAGCCCAGCGGGAGCGCACCGAGGCGTACGTCGCCTCCGCCCTGGCCGAGGGCGCCGTACTGCGGGCCGGCGGCGAACGCCCCCGCGACACGGGCCCCACCGGGTTCTTCTACCGGCCGACCGTCCTCGACGCCTGCGTCCGCACCATGCGGGTGGTCCGGGAGGAGGTCTTCGGCCCGGTCCTGACCGTGGAGACCTTCCGCACCGAGGAGGAGGCGGTGGCCCTCGCCAACGACACCGAGTTCGGCCTCGCCGGCGCGGTGTGGACGGCCGACCAGGGCCGGGCCCGGCGCGTCGCCGACCGGCTCCGCCACGGCACCGTCTGGATCAACGACTTCCACCCGTACCTGCCGCAGGCGGAGTGGGGCGGCTTCGGCAAGTCCGGCGTCGGGCGGGAGCTCGGCCCGACCGGCCTCGCCGAGTACCGCGAGAGCAAGCACGTCTACCAGAACCTCGCCCCGCGCCCCGTGCGCTGGTTCGCGGGCTGAAGGGAAACACCGTCATGACCACGCACACGTACGACTACGTCATCGTCGGCGGCGGCACCGCCGGTTCGGTGATCGCCTCACGGCTGACGGAAGACCCGGATGTGACCGTCGCCGTCATCGAGGGCGGCCCGAGCGACGTGGACCGGCCCGAGGTACTGACCCTGCGCCGCTGGATGGGCCTGCTCGGCGGCGAGCTCGACTACGACTACCCGACCACCGAGCAGCCGCGCGGCAACTCGCACATCCGGCACAGCCGGGCCCGGGTGCTGGGCGGCTGCTCCTCGCACAACACCCTGATCTCCTTCAAGCCGCTGCCGTCCGACTGGGACGAGTGGTCCGAGGCCGGGGCCGAAGGCTGGCACTCGGCGGCCATGGACCCGTACTTCGACAAGCTGCTCAACCACATCGTGCCGGTGGCCGAGGAGGACCGGAACGCGATCGCCCGGGACTTCGTCGACTCCGCCCACACCGCACTCGGTGTGCCCGTCGTCGAGGGCTTCAACCGCAAGCCGTTCCACGAGGGCGTCGGGTTCTTCGACCTCGCCTACCACCCGGAGACCAACAAACGGTCCTCCGCCTCGGTCGCCTATCTGCACCCGGTCATGGACGTGCGGCCGAACCTGACGCTGCTGCTGGAAACCTGGGCCTGCCGACTGGAGCTGGAGGGCGGCCGGGCCCGCGGCGTGCACGTCCGGGCCGCGGACGGCACCGAGTCGCTGCTGACCGCGCGCCGCGAGGTCGTGGTGTGCGCGGGTGCCGTGGACACCCCGCGGCTGCTGCTGCACTCCGGCATCGGGCCGCGGGAGCAGCTGACCGACCTGGGCATACCGGCCGTCCACGACCTGCCGGGCGTCGGGGAGAACCTCCTCGACCACCCCGAGTCGGTGATCGTCTGGGAGACGGACGGGCCCATCCCGGAGAACTCCGCGATGGACAGCGACGCCGGCCTGTTCGTGCGCCGGGACCCCGGATCTGCGGGCCCGGACCTGATGTTCCACTTCTACCAGGTGCCGTTCACCGACAACCCGCAGCGGATCGGCTACGAACGCCCCGCCCACGGCGTGTCGATGACCCCCAACATCCCCAAGCCCCGCAGCCGCGGCCGGCTGTACCTGACCAGCGCCGACCCCGAAGTGAAGCCGGCCCTGGACTTCCGGTACTTCACCGACCCGGAGGACTACGACGCCCGCACCCTCGTCGACGGCATCCGGATCGCCCGCTCCATCGCGGCGACGCCGCCGCTGTCCGGCTGGCTGGGACGCGAGGTGTGCCCGGGCCCGGAGATCACCGGGGACGAGGAGCTGAGCGCGTACGCCCGTTCCGTCGCCCACACCGTCTACCACCCGGCCGGCACCTGCCGGATGGGTGCGGCCGACGACCCCGGAGCGGTGGTCGGGCCGGATCTGCGGATCCGGGGCCTGGAGGGCATCCGGATCGCCGATGCCTCGGTCTTCCCGACCATGCCCGCCGTCAATCCGATGATCGGGGTGCTGATGGTCGGCGAGAAGGCCGCCGAACTGCTCCGCGCCGAACCGCTGCGAGGTGAGAAGCGATGAACGCCAGCAACACCGACGCCACCACCGCCGTCGAAACCGACACCGCCACCACCACCGCCACCACCGGGGACCGTCCCCCCGTGTTCGCCGTGGAGGGCCTCTGGAAGGTCTTCGGTCCGCGGGCCGCCGCCGCCAAGGTTCCCGGCTCCCCCGACGCCGACCTGTCCGCTGCCGAACTGCGCGAGCGCACCGGCTGCACGGCCGCCGTGCGGGACGTCGGGTTCGAAGTCCGCCAGGGCGAGGTGTTCGTGGTCATGGGCCTGTCCGGCTCCGGCAAGTCCACGCTGGTGCGCTGCCTGACCCGGTTGATCGAACCCACCGCCGGCCGGCTCGCCATCGACGGCGAGGACGTGCTCGCCATGGACGCGGCCCGGCTGCGGGAGATGCGCCGCCGCCGGGTCGCCATGGTGTTCCAGCACTTCGGCCTGCTGCCGCACCGCACCGTGCTCGACAACGTTGCCTACGGTCTGGAGATCCAGGGCGTGGGCCGCGCCGAGCGGCGTGCCAAGGCCGGGGAACTCCTCGACAAGGTGGGCCTGGAGGGCCTCGGGGAGCGCCGTCCGGGGCAGCTCTCCGGCGGTCAGCAGCAGCGGGTCGGGCTGGCCCGCGCGCTGGCGGCCGACCCCGAAGTCCTGTTGTTCGACGAGCCGTTCAGTGCCCTCGACCCGCTGATCCGCCGGGAGATGCAGGAGGAGGTGGAGCGGCTGCACCACGAGGAGGGCCGGACCATGGTCTTCATCACCCACGACCTGACGGAGGCGCTCCGCCTCGGCGACCGGATCGCTCTGATGCGGGACGGCAGGATCGTGCAGCTGGGCACGCCCGAGGAGATCGTCGGCTCCCCCGCCGACGCCTACGTACGCGACTTCGTCCGGGACGTACAGCGCGAGCAGGTGATGACGGTCCGCAGCGCGATGCGTCCGGCGGCGGCCGGGGAAGCCGACCGGGGCCCGGCGCTGGCCCCGTCGGCCACCGTCGTCGAGGGGATCGAGGCGGTGGCGCGGAACGGCGGCCCGGCACGGGTCGTGGACGGCGGCGGCCGCTGCCTGGGCATCGTCGACGACGCCGGGCTGCTGGCGGTGGTCGCCGGCGTCCCCTCCCGCCGTACGTCAGAGGAGGCGGTCGCGTGAACGGCGTGACGTGTCAGCACGGACCCGCCGGCGCCGCGGTCGCGGCCGCGGCGACCGGCCGAGGGCGGTGGTGCGGATGACCGCCGCTCCCTCACCCGTACGTCCCCCGGCGCCGCGCGGCGGCGGCGGGACGCGGCCCGGGGTGCCCGGGCCCCGTCGCCCGGGCCGGTCGGCCGGGGCGGCCGAGGCCGGCGGCCGTCCGGCGGAGGACGGCAGAGCCGCCCGGGGCCGCCGCGTCGTCCGCCGGGCCCTGCCCCCGGCCGTCGCCGCGGCCGCCCTGGGGGTGCTCGCCGTGCTGTACCCGGGCTCGGGCAGCTGGCCGGGCGCGCTGGCCGTGGACCTGTCGGGGCCGCTCGGCCGGGCCGGCGACTGGATCGTCGACCACCGGGACAGCCACCCCGTCTTCCTCTACTTCTTCGGGCACGTCAGCAATGTCGTGGTGGTGTCCGTGCGTGCCGTGTACACCCTGCTGCTGGCTGCCGGGTGGTCCGGTGTGGTCGCGCTGGCCGGGTTGCTCGCGTGGCGGCTGTCCGGGGTCCGGCTCGCCCTGACCTCCACGGCCGCGCTGGCCGTCTGCGGGCTGCTCGGCATGTGGGTGCCCACCATGCAGACGCTGGCGCTGATGGTCGTGGCCGTTCTCGCCTCCGTGCTGGTGGGCGGGTTGCTCGGGCTGGCGGCCGGCCTGTCGCCGCGCGCCGACCGGGCGCTGCAGCCGGTGCTGCAGACGATGCAGATCCTGCCCGCGTTCGCGTACCTGCTGCCGATGGTGCTGGTGTT
Source organism: Streptomyces sp. NPDC051211 (assembly GCF_040689505.1). Taxonomy (NCBI): domain Bacteria; kingdom Bacillati; phylum Actinomycetota; class Actinomycetes; order Kitasatosporales; family Streptomycetaceae; genus Streptomyces; species Streptomyces sp. NPDC051211. Next base: position 61,772 of record NZ_JBFBAV010000016.1, on the reverse strand, counting down.
CGGCATCGGGGTGCCCGCCGCGGTCCTGGCGACCGTCGTGTACGCGGCGCCGCCGATGGCCAGGCTGACGGCGCTCGGCCTGCGCGAGGCGGACGCCGGGGTGATGGAGGCCGCCGCGTCCCTCGGTACGACCGGGCGGCAGCGGCTGCTGACGGCCCGGCTGCCGCTGGCCCGCCCCCAGATCCTGCTGGGTGTCAACCAGGCGATCATGATGGGTCTGTCGATGGCGGTGATCGCGTCCGTGATCGGCGCGGGCGGCCTCGGCGACCGGGTGTACCAGGCGCTGGCGTCGGTCGATGTCGGTGCGGCCCTGGCGGCCGGCGTCCCGATCGTGCTGCTGGCCGTGGTGATGGACCGTACGGCGCATGCGGCGGGTGTCCGGCTGGCTTCCCCGCCGGACGCCTCCGCACAGCGGCCGTTCCTGCTCCGGGTGTTCGACGGCTGGTACGGGCGGGTGCTGACCGTGCTCGCGGCCGCTGCCGTGGCGGTGGCGGGCCGGATGTTCGGGGCCGCGCAGTGGCCGGAGTCCTGGACGGTGTCCCCGGCCGAGCCCGTGAACCGGGCCGTGGCCTGGATGACGGACCACCTGTATTCCGGTGTGCCGGTGGTCGGCGGTACCGCCGAGTGGGCCGCGGGCTTCACCGGCTGGGTGCTCGATCCGTTGCGGTCCGGTCTTCAGGGGCTGCCGTGGTGGCTGCTCCTGCTGCTGGTCGGCGCCGTCGGGCTGCTGGCCGGCACCTGGCGGACCGCGCTGACCGCGGTGCTGGCGCTGGCCGCGACCGGTGTCCTCGGGGTGTGGGAGCCGTCCTTGGACACGCTGTCGCAGGTGCTGGCCTCGGTGGCGGTGACGCTGGCGCTGGGCTTCGCGGTGGCGGTGGGCGCGGCCGGCAGCGAGCGTGCGGGGCGGCTGCTGCGTCCGGTGCTGGACGTGTGCCAGACCATGCCGCAGTTCGTGTACCTGATTCCGGTCGTCGCCCTGTTCGGCGTGGGCCGGGCCCCGGCTGCCGCCGCGGCCGTCGTGTACGCCGTGCCGGCCGTCGTACGGATCACCGCGCAGGGGCTGCGCGAGGTCGATCCGGCGGTGGTGGAGTCGGCGCGGTCGCTGGGCGCGACCCGATCGCAGCTGCTGTGGCAGGTCCGGATGCCGCTCGCCCGTCCGGCGCTTCTGCTGGCCGTCAACCAGGCCGTGGTGCTGGTGCTGGCCGTGGTCGTCATCGGCGGTCTGGTCGGCGGTGGCGCCCTCGGCTACGACGTGGTCGTCGGCCTCGCGAAGGGCGAACTGGCCACCGGTCTGGTGGCGGGGGCCGCGATCGTCTGTCTGGGCGTGATGCTCGACCGAATCACCCAGCCGGCGAAGGGAGTCCGGGCATGATGCACACATCCGAACGCCGAGGGCGGCGGGGCGCGTTCGGCGCGCCCGCCGCGACCGCCGCCGTTCTGGCCGTACTGACCGTGCTGACCGGCTGCGGTGCCGCGGACATGACCAAGCAGTCCTCGCCGTACGCCGCGGCGCAGGGCGCGAAGACGGTCACCCTGTCCGTGCAGTCCTGGGTCGGCGCGCAGTCCAACACGGCTGTTGCCGCATACCTGTTGGAGCACGAGCTGGGCTACCGCGTGGACACCGTGCAGGTGGACGAGGTGCCGGCATGGGATGCGCTCAGCCAGGGCCGGATCGACGCGATCATGGAGGACTGGGGTCACCCCGAGCAGGAGAAGCGGTACGTCGACGACAAGAAGACCGTGGTCCGCGGCGGTGAACTCGGGCTGACCGGCCACATCGGCTGGTTCGTGCCCACGTACTTCGCCGAGCAGCACCCGGACGTGACGGACTGGAAGAACCTCGACAAGTACGCCGACCGGCTGGGCACGGCGGAGAGCCGCGGGAAGGGGCAGCTGCTGGACGGCTCCCCGTCGTACGTGACGAACGACAAGGCCCTGGTGAAGAACCTCGGCCTGGACTTCGAGGTGGTGTTCGCGGGCTCCGAGGCGGCCCAGATCACCCAGATCAAGCAGTTCACGAAGGAGCGGAAGCCGTTCCTGACGTACTGGTACCAGCCCCAGTGGCTGTTCCGGCAGGTGCCGATGACGGAGGTGAAGCTGCCCGAGTGGAAGGAGGGCTGCGACGCCGACCCCGAGAAGGTGGCCTGCGCCTATCCGCACACTCCGCTGCAGAAGTTCCTCAACGCCGATTTCGCGGCCAAGGGCGGGAAGGCGGCGTCGTTCCTGAAGAAGTTCCGCTGGACGGCGGAGGATCAGAACGAGGTCGCCCTGATGATCGCGGAGGAGAAGCTCTCGCCCGAGGAGGCGGCCCGCAGGTGGGTCGAGCGGAACGAGGAGGTCTGGCGCGCCTGGACCCGGTGACGGGGCCGGGGCCCGGGGGCACGGCGCCCGCCGGGGGGCCGGCGAGCGCCGCGCCCCCGGTCGGAGGTGCGCCGTGCCCCCCCCGGTCGGGGGTGCGCGCCGGGCCCCCGGTCGGTGCGCGCCCCCGGTGCCAGCGGGCGAGGGCGGAGACACCGTGACGTTGCGCTTCAGCTCGTCCACGCCCATGTCCCGGACGCCGGTGAACAGCCCGATCTGGTGATCGACCAGCAGCTGCGGGTCCGCACGCTGGCGTGGCGGCGCAGCGGCCCCCTCCGCGGAGACGGGCTGATCCTGGTGCCGAGCGTCTTCCACTGGCCGGACACGACGGTGATGGCGGAGCCGTACCAGCCGATGCTGACCTACCCCGCTCCCGGCGTCGCCACGGTCTGGCAGCACGGCACCGTGCCGACGACCGAGGCGCTCAACGCACTCATCGGCCGCACTCGCGCCATGATCCTGGTAGCCCTCGCGGAACCGGTCACCACGGTCATCCTGGCCCGCCGCCTGTCCATGACTCCGGGCGCGGTCAGCCAGCACCTCAAGGTGCTGCACGTCGGCGGCCTGCTGACCCGCAACCGCAGCGGCCGCGAGGTCTTCTACGGCCGGCCCCACTGGGCCACTCCCTGTGCGCGGCGTCGTAGGACCCGGGGGTGTCTTGTCGATCACTCAATATCGGTCGGGGAGCTGGGTGACCGTGAGGACTGGGCCCGGACGATCAGGCTTCGCTACACCCGGAATCGCCCGGATCGCCTTCGGGCCGCGTGCACGAGCAGCCCCAGGAGGAACGCCTGGAACGTGTACGAGAACAGCAGGATGAAGCCCGCTGCCACGCCCGTCCGAGCCCATGCCCCCAGGAAACCGGCGACAGCAACGAGGGCGCCTCCCGTGGGGAGGGTGAGCAGGGCGGCCAACAGTCCGCCGACGTAGCTGTCGTTCACTCCGAAGCCGAACAGCAGGAAGAAGGCGGCAAGGGCAAGGTACGACCTTGAAAGCCAGTTTCCGAAGGTCAGGCGCGCAAACGTGCGCAGTGCAGAACGCATGGTGCTCCGTGAGTCGGTTCCGTGCGGGCTCTTGGCCACCTATCGGTCGCAGTCGGGCGGTGCGGTGATCCGGCGTACGGACTCCACCACCGCCGCCCGGTGGCGGGCGAGCCGCTCCGGGGGCCAGGCCGGGCCCTGCTCCCCCGCCGCCGGGCCGCCCACCGCTCCGAACCAGGCCTGCGACAGGGCCACCACCAGGGTCAGCAGGTCGGCGGGGTCCATTCCGGGGTCGATCCGGCCCGTCTCCTGGGCCCGGCGCACCGCCGCGATCTTGCCCTGGTAGGAGCCGGCCTCCATGTCGGTGGACCCGGGGCGCTCCAGCTGCTTCCACAGCACCAGGCGCATCAGTGACGGCCTCTCGACGAGGTGGTCGAAGACGGCGCCCGCATAGCCGGGCAGGTCGTCGGCGTCGAAGGGCACGGATTCCGAGCCCGTCTCCAGCGCCCGCTGGAGCACGGCGTCGAAGAGCTGTTCCTTGTTGCCGTAGTAGACGTAGATGAGGCGTTTGTTGGCCTGCGCGGCCTCGGCGATGCGGTCGACCCGCGCTCCTGCGATGCCGTACGCCGCGAACTCGGAGAAGGCCGCATCGAGCAGCCGTGCCTTGGTCGCGCTGGAATCCCGTGCCATGGGCGCAGCCTAGCAAGTAACTATCCGGTTATTGACATCCGGCGCGGACCCGTCGCATAATAAATCTATCCAGTTAGTTACTTACTGAGGAGCACACCATGGAGAGCACGATGGAGATCCGCGCGCTGGGCGGCCAGGGGCTGGAGGTCGGCGCCGAGGGCCTCGGCCTGATGGGCATGAGCGCCCACTACGGAGCCACCGACGAGACCGAGTCCCTCGCCACCATCGACCGCGCCCTGGAGCTGGGCGTCACCCTTCTCGACACCGCCGAGGGCTACGGCCCCTTCCGCAACGAAATGCTGCTCGGCAAGGCCCTGGCCGGCCGCCGCGAAGCCGCCGTGATCGCCACGAAGACCGGTATCGAGTTCACCGACGAGGGCGGATTCCTCGGCCACAACGCGACCCCCGAGTACATCCGCCGCTCGGCCGACCGCTCCCTCCGGCACCTGGGCACCGACCACATCGACCTGTACTACCTGCACCGCGTCGACCCGAACGTGCCCGTCGAGGAGAGCGTGGGCGCCCTGGCCGAGCTCGTCACGGCCGGCAAGGTCGGCCACATCGGCCTGTGCGAGGCCTCGCCCGGCACCATCGCCCGCGCCCACGCCGTCCACCCGCTGGCCGCCGTACAGACCGAGTACAGCCTCTTCGAGCGCGGGATCGAGTACGACGGCGTCCTCGACACCCTGCACGAGCTCGGCATCGGGCTCGTCGCCTACTCCCCGCTCGGCCGGGGCTTCCTCTCCGGCGCCATCACCAGCCCGGACGACTTCGCCGCCGACGACTTCCGCCGTACCGATCCCCGATTCCAGGGCGAGAACTTCCGGCGCAACCTGGCGGTGGTCGACCAGGTGCGCCGCCTCGCCGCCGCGAAGGGCGTCACGCCCTCGCAGCTCGCGCTGGCCTGGACGCTGCGCAAGGGCGCCGTGCCCATCCCGGGGACCAAGCGCCGCCGCTACCTGGAGGAGAACATCGCGGCCACCGCCGTCACGATCACCGACGAGGACCTGGCCGCCATCGACGCCGTGGCCCCGCACGGCGTGGTCTCCGGCGACCGCTACGCCCCCGAGCTGATGAAGTCGCTGAACGGCTGACGCGCAGGTCACATCCGCGCCGGTTCTTGTCACACGATCGAATGACGGTACGGCCCGATCCGGGTGGAGACGGGCCGACTCCGCCGTCGCCGGGGCCGGATGCGGGCATGGTGGGTCCAGCTTTCGGCGCCCCGGCACCCTCCGCCCCGCGCGCCCGTCGAGTGAGGGAAGGGCATGGATCCGATGGCGTTTGCGAGGGCTCTGCTCCCCGCCCTGCTCTCCTCGGCCCTCACGGGCGTTCCCCCCGGGCTCCCGGACACTCCGTCCATCGCGTCCCACGCGTCCCACGCGTCCTTCACGTCCTCCGCGTCCCTCGCGTCCTATGACGGTCAGACCCGCCATGAGACCGCCCTGTTCAGCCTGAAGTCCTCGAACAACGCGGCGGCCCAGGCCTTCACCGTGGACGGCAGCCGGATCTCGCGGGTCAGCGTCTACCTCGCCAGTGGGGCCGCAACCGGGACCGTGACCGCCCAGATCCGCCGGGTCCACGGTGACGGGGGGTCGGCGATCGCCTCGAAGACGCTGGACCTCGCCACCCTTGGCGGCGCCGGCGCCGGCTGGGTCGAGTTCCCGGTCAGCGCCACCGTCACCGCGGGCACCACCTACCACCTGTTCGTCCAGGCGACCACGGCGGAGAGCAAGCCGATCGCCTGGTACGGGACGCGGCAGCCCGTGTCCGGCTCGCTGACCAGCTGGAACTACGACCGGGCGTACTGGGGCGGCTGGCACGCCGAGGCTTCCCGGCCGGCCTTCCACGTCAACCCCACCGGCAGCGAGCGCTGCGGGGAGACGGAGCCCTGCTACGTGCCCGCCACGGCCCTCGCAGCCCGTACGTCGGGCCTGCTGACCAACCGGGTGGCCACCGAGGCCGTACTGCCCTCGTTCGCCGTCGGCGCCTCCTACGTCGACGGCAGCAACGTGCTGCGCCTGCCGTCCGGGCGGTGGCGGTACCTCCCCGACGGCGCCTCGGCGTCGACCGTGGTCGCGGCGGACGACCCGGGCGCTCTGGCGCAGATCGACGAGAGCCGCGCGTGGCTGGCCGCGGGCAAGGTGCCGGGGGCCACCCCCGTGCAGCGGGCCGCGGTGCAGCGCGCCCTGCTGTCGATGCGGGCGCTGCTGAAGCCCAACGGCGCATTCGCCGCGGGGTGGGCGCCGCCCTGGGAGTACTCCTGGCCGCGGGACGGCGCGTTCGCCTCGGCCGCGTTCGCCGTGACCGGGCACGACGAGGAGGCGTACCGGATCCTGGACTACGACGCGCTCACCCAGCGGCCCGACGGGACCTGGGAGGCCCGTACCGAGCTGGACGGCAGCGGACCGCCGGACGCGCGGAAATGGCAGCTGGACGGCAACGGCTGGGTGCCCTGGGCCACATGGCAGTGGTACCGGGCGGCGCCGCCCGGCTCGCGGGACGAACGGCTGCGCGCGCTCTACCCGATGGTGCGGAAGGCGGCCGACCACGCCGCACGGTCCCTGGGCTCCGACGGACTGCCGCCGGCCTCCCCGGACTACTGGGAGCTGGACACCGAGACCGCCAACATCGGTACCGCCGCCCCGCTGCTGGCCGGGCTCAACGCCTCGGCCGACCTGGCCGGCCGGCTGGGCATGGGCGGGGACGCGGAGCGCTGGCGGGACGCGGCCCGGCGGCTGGCCGCCGGCATCGCCGCCTCCTTCGCCCCGGCGGGGTACCCGCGGACCGCCGACGGACGGCACGGCCGGGACAGCGCGGTGGCGTTCATGGCGCCCCCGTTCAACGCCGCCCCGCCCGGTCTCGGCGAGGCGCTGGACTCCACCCACCGGGCGCTGCTGCTGCCCAACGGCGGCGTCTCGCCCGGCAACGACCCGGACTTCAGTTGGGGTTCGTACGCCTGGACGGCCAGTACGTCCTTCTTCGCCCTCGCCTGGTCGGGTACGGGCGAGCAGGCGAAGGCGGGCAGGGTGCTGGACTGGGTGCTGTCCAAGCGGAACGGGCTCGGCGAGCTGCCCGAAACCGTGAACGGGGCCGGCCTGCCGTCCTCGGTCGCGCCCCTGGGCTGGACCGATTCGCTGGTCGTCCTCACCACGCTGGCCCTGCAGGGCTCCCCGCAGCCCACCCCGCCGGGCGCGGTCGCGCATCGCGCCGACGAGGACGGCCCGGGGACGACGCCACCCGCCGGCAAGGGGCCGGCCGCCTCCGCCCCGAAACCCGCGCATGGAAACGGAGATCGCGGGTAACCGCGCGTCCATCGAGGCGACGACCGTCGCCCCCCGGTCCGGAAGAAGGAGCCACCGTCGTGCTGATGGCCCATCCTGCTGTCCTGAACAACCTCGTGGAGCGGTACGAGGAGCTGAGGGTGCTTCATGCCGGGGCGGACAGTCCCGAGGTGCGGCAGCGGATGGCCGACCTCGCCTACACCCTGTGCGTCTCCACCGGGACGCGCGACGTGGACGCCGCCCTCGCCGCCGCCCGTCTGCGGCTGGCCGCGCACACCCCCGAGGACGAGCCGATCCTCACCTCATGACCCGGGGCGTCCTCCCGGCCGCCCGCCCCTCGAGGGAGTGAGGTTTTCGGGGTGCCGGGTGGGTTTGGAGGTGCGGAGAACGGTCACACGCCTGTCGTACGAGGTTTCCGACTGCACAGGGAGTGATCGGCCGTGTCGGGCGAAGAGAAGAGCAAGGCCAAGACCGAGCAGGCCAAGGGCAAGGTCAAGGAAGTCGCGGGACGCACGGTGGGCAACGAGAGCATGGAAGCGGAAGGCCGTGCCGAGCAGGCGAAGGGCGATGCCCGCCAGGCCAAGGAGAAGATCAAGGACACCTTCAAGCATTGACCGGCCGACCGGCCGACCGACTGGTTGACCGGCTGCCTGGTTGACTGACCGACTCCGTACGCCGACGTCACGCCGCGGGCGGGACCCCTCCCAGCAGGGCGGTCCCGCCCGCGGCCTGTGCTCTCACGGAACGAGGCCCGTCTCCGGCCGCCGCGAGCGACCGGCCGCCCTGCACCCGTGCAGCCGGTGCGGTGTAGCCCAAGCGGTGGACCGGCTCCGGCTGTCGCCGCAGCGCGTGGCCTCTGCCGTGCCAGACTCGGATCGGCCGCGCCCGCCTGTGCACCGCGCGGAATCCCGACCCGGTCCCCGCGGGAGGCCCCGTGTTCCGTCGCCTCACCTCCGTACGCGGGAGGACCGCCGCGCTGGCCGTCGCCGGCCTGATCCTCACGCTCACCGCGGGGACCACCCGTCCGGCTCCCGCGCCGCAGGCGGCTCCCGGACCGCGGGCGACCACGATCGCCGCGGCCCCGGGCAGCGCGACCGTCCTGTCCGGGTACGCGATCCAGTCGACGGCGGAGGTCGAGGACACGGCGGCGGCCGTGTCCAGCCCCGGCTACCCGGCGGCCGGCTGGTACCCGGCCGGCCCCCGCTCCACCGTCCTCGCGGCGCTGCTCGCCGCCGGCGACTACCCCGACCCGTTCTACTCCACCCACCAGAAGCAGATCCCGGCCGCGCGCTTCACCGTGCCCTGGTGGTACCGGTCCGATTTCACCGTCACCGACACGACCGCCCGTACGTACCTGGACTTCAGCGGGGTGATCTCCGCCGCCGACGTCTTCGTCAACGGCCGCCGGGTCGCCACCGCGAGCACGGTCGCCGGCGCCTACACCCGGCACGAGCTCGACGTCACCGACCTGATCACGGCCGGTACCAATACGGTCGCCTTCCAAATCCGGCCCAACAACCCGCGCACGCAGCTCACGATGGGCTGGCTCGACTGGCTTCAGCCGCCGCCCGACGAGAACATGGGCATCGTCCGTGACGTCACGGTCCGGCGCGGCGGACCGGTCGCCCTGCGCGACGCGCATATGGTGACCGCCCTGAGCATGCCGTCGATGTCCTCCGCCGACCTGACCGTCAAGGCCCGGGTGCGCAACGACTCGGCGGAGACCGTCACCACGACGGTGTCCGGCACCGCGGGTCCGGCCGCGGTCAGCCGGAGTGTCACGCTGGCGCCCCACGAGACGAAGACGGTGCTCTTCTCCCCCGCCGACCATCCGGCGCTCCGGCTGGGTTCGCCGCGCGTGTGGTGGCCCGCCGCCATGGGCGAGCAGCCGCTGTACGAGCTCGCCCTCACCGCGTCGGTGAACGGCACCCCCTCGGACACCGCTCACCAGTCCTTCGGCATCCGGGACGTACAGGCGCCCCTGAACGCCGACGGCGCCCGGCAGTACCGGATCAACGGCCGCCCGCTGCTGATCAAGGGCGCCGGCTGGTCCCCCGACGAGTTCCTGCGCTGGGACCGCACCTACGTCGAGGACCGGCTCACGTACGCCCTCGACCTGGGCCTGAACACCCTGCGCCTGGAAGGGCACATCGAGCCCGACGAGTTCTTCGACCTCGCCGACCGGTACGGGATCCTGCTGCTGCCCGGCTGGGAGTGCTGCGACAAGTGGGAAGGGGAGGTCAACGGCAGCGAGGCCGGGGTGGGGTGGGAGGCTGCCGACTATCCCGTCGCCGAGGCGTCGATGGCCGCCGAAGCGGCCCGGCTCCGCCACCACCCCAGCGTGATCTCCTTCCTGATCGGCAGCGACTTCGCACCGAACAGGAAGATCGAACAGGGCTACCTCGACGCGCTGAAGGCCGCCGACTGGACGACCCCGGTGATCCCCTCGGCGTCCGACAGGTCCTCGCCGATCACCGGAGCCTCCGGAATGAAGATGACCGGCCCGTACGACTGGGTCCCGCCCCGCTACTGGTACAACAAGCGCGAGGGCGGTGCCGTCGGCTTCAACTCCGAGACCAGTGCCGGCCCGGACGTCCCGACCCTCGACACGCTGCGCCGCATGATGTCCCCGGCCGAGCTGGAGACCCTGTGGAAGGAGCCGTCGGCCCGCCAGTACCACCGCTCCCCGTCGTCCACCTTCGCGACGCTCAAGCTGTACAACGCGGCGCTGGCCGGCCGTTACGGCTCCCCGACCGGGCTCGAGGACTACGTACGCAAGGCACAGCTCGCGCAGTACGAGAACGTGCGCGCACAATTCGAGGCGTACTCCCGCAACGCCAAGGACACGTCCGATCCGTCGACCGGCGTCATCTACTGGATGTTCAACAGCGGCTGGACCTCGCTGCACTGGCAGCTGGTCGACCGGTATCTCGACCAGGGCGGGGCCTACTTCGGCGCGAAGAAGGCGAACGAGCCCCTGCACATCCAGTACGCGTACGACGACCGGTCGGTGGCGGTGGTCAACAACCGGACCTCCGCGGTCTCGGGCCTGACGGCGCGGGTGACGCTCTTCAACACGGACGGCACGCAGAAGTACGACCGGACGGTGGCCGGGCTGAGCGCGGCGGGCGGCGGCGCGATCAGCACCGCGCTGACCGTCCCCGCGTCGGTCCCCGGCCTGTCCACCACCCATCTGGCCCGGCTGCTCCTCACCGACGCCGACGGTCGGGAGGTGAGCCGCAACGTGTACTGGCTGTCCACCGAGGCGGACGTGCTCGACTACGCGAACACCGACTGGTACTACACGCCCACCACCTCGTACGCCGATCTCACCGGGCTGAACTCGATGCGGCAGGCGGCCGTCACCGCGACCGCCTCCACGGCTGCGGGCGCGTCGGGGACGTCGGGGACGTCGACCACGACGGTGACCGTACGCAACACGGGCACCGGGAACACCCCCGCCCTCCTCACCGATCTGCACCTGGTGTCCGCGGACGGCGCGCCGCTGCTGCCCGTCCGGTGGAGCGACAACCAGATCAGCCTCTGGCCGGGCGAGTCGGCCACGGTGACGGCGACCTACCGGACCGGCGATCTGCACGGGTCCGCGCCGAGGCTGCGGATCTCCGGCTGGAACACGCCCACGGTCACGGTCCCGGCCGGCTGACCTCACGGGCGAGCCGGCGTCGCCCCGGCTCGTTCGCGGCGGTCACGGGGGCTGTGGTCCGCGACGGAGCAGGAGGAGGGCGATGTCGTCGTTGCGGGGGGCGGACCGGCGGGCGTGCCGGATGAGGTCGTCGGCGACGGCGGCGAGGGGCTGGGCGTGGACCCGGTCGAGGTGCTCCGCGGCCGCGCGGATGGAGTCCTCGATGTCCGTGCCGGGGGTTTCGACGAGGCCGTCGGTGTAGAGGGCGAGGAGGGTTCCGGGGGTGAAGGGGATCTCGGTGGTCGGGTAGTCGGCTTCGGGGTCGATGCCGAGGAGCAGCCCGGGGTTCAGGTGCAGGAGCTTGGTGGGGCCGTCGGGCGGGTGCACGAGGGGCGGCGGGTGGCCGGCGGTGGCCAGGCGGGCGCTGTGGCGGGCCAGGTCGAGGTGGACGTAGAGGCAGCTGGTGAACAGCCCCGGGTCGAGGTCGGTCAGGAGCCGGTTGGTGCGGCTGAGCACTTCGCCGGGCGGGGCCCCGGCGGTGGCGTGGACGGCGGTGCGGACCTGGCCCATGAGGGCGGCGGCGTTGACGTTGTGGCCCTGGACGTCGCCGATGGCGGCGGCGACCGTGGTGTCGTCGATGCGGATGAGGTCGTAGAAGTCGCCGCCGATGTCGAGACCGTGTCCTGCGGGAAGGTAGCGGGCGGCCACGTCCATGGCGGGGATGCGGGGCAGGGTGCGCGGCAGGAGGCTGGTCTGCAGGCTGCGGGCGAGCTGGTGGGTGGAGTCGTAGAGGCGGGCCCGGTCCAGCGCCTGGGCGATCAGGCCGGCGATCGAGGTGAGGACGGCGCGTTCCCCCGGGGCGAAGTGGTGGGGACGGGCGTACGCGAGGACGAGGGAGCCGATGGGGCGGCCGGAGGCGACCAGGGGGAGGAAGGCCCAGGCGGCCATGCCGTCCTCGACGTCGGCGGACGGGTACACGGCCGTGAGCGCGTCGGCGTCCGCGAAGAACAGCGGATTGCCGGTGTGCAGTACGCGGGTGGTGGCCGTGTCCGAGGTCACGGGTTCGCCGTCGAACCGAGCCATCAGTTCGGCCGTGTAGCCGCGGTGGCCGACGATGCGCAGGCGCTGGTCCTCGACCACGAGCAGGGCGAGGGCCTGCGCGCCGAGGGCGGGTACGAGCTGGTCGGCGGCCTGATCGACCACGTCCTGCGCGTGCGCGGCCTCGGTGAGGCTGGCTGCCAGGTGCATCAGGTGGTAGAGGGCCGTGGCGCGGCTGGGCATGGGGGCGGTGTCCGGTTCGGCCGTGGGCGGTGCGGCCGTGGGTTCGGCGGTGGCCGGTTCGGCGGTGGCCGGCGGGGCCGCAGGGCGGCACGTGGGGCCCTCGGCGGGGGCGGCCTCGTCCGCACCCGCCGTGATGCGGACGCTCAGGCCGGTGTCGTCGGGGAAGAGCTCGAAGCGCAGCAGGTGGTCCGGGGGTCGCAGGACGGTGAAGGACCGGGGCAGCCGGCTGATGACCGCAGCCCGGTAGTGGTCCTCTACCGCGGGAACGTCCATCCACGGCAGCGCCTCCCACGGCAGCGCGCCGAGCAGGGCGGAGACCGGCAGGCCGAGCAGGCCGGCCGCTTCGGCCGTGACGAAGGTGATCTTTCCGTTCAGGTCGAGGGCGCAGCTGCCCCCGGGCAGTCGCCGGACGAAGGCCAGCGCTGCCGCCGCCTCGACGGGGCCGGGGGTGGGCGGCGGCGGGGGACGCAGCATCACGGGGTGGACGGCCGGCCGGATCGGCCGTCCCTCTTCGGCAGCCCGCCGCAGTACGTCGCCCAGGCCGCGGCAGCCGGCCTCCACGGCCCGGCGTTCGCGCGGGGACAGGTGCGGTGGGTGCCTGCCCGGCCACAGCAGCACCAGGCCACCCGGGGCCCCGGCACCACCTGGGGCCCCGGCACCGCCCTTGGCACCGGCACCGCCCGGGGCCGCGGCACCACCCTTGGCACCGGCACCGCCCGGGGCCCCGGCCCCGCCCGCGACACCGGCACCGCCCGGGGCGCCGGCACCGCCCGGATGGGTCGCTCCCCCGTCCGGGGGTTGGTCCGGAAGGGGGGCGGCCGCAAGGGCGAAGTCGTACGGCAGGACCAGGCCGAGCCTGGGGTAGCGGCGGGCCGTCTCCTCCTGGCCGCCCAGCCACACCAGCCGGCGCTCGCGGACCGCGTCCGCCACCGGGATGGGGTCGTCCAGCCCCACCCGGGACCAGGGTGCGGCGAATTCCCGGGAGACCCCGCAGGCCAGGGCGAGGTGCAGGACCCGCCGGTCGGATCCGGGCAGGTAGAGCATGCCGATGGACGCGTCCGTGGCACGGACCACCCCGTCCAGGGCCGCCTCCAGCCCCCGCCGGCCCGACAGCTCGTCTCCGGCGGCAGGTACATCCTGCACCCGCTCATCGTCTCCCACCCGGGGCGATCGGCACCTCCGCACGTACCGGCGGGGCACGGGCGGAGCCGGTGTGCGAAGCAACATTCCGGCATGCCCGAACATCGAGACACCGGCTCCGGAGGCCGGCCCGGCGGACGCCGCCGGGCTGCCGGCGTACGACGCGGCCGGCTCGCGCGGTGCCCGCCGACGGGGCCCAGCCGTGGCGGCGCCGGAGGGCCTGCCGAGGGCCTGCGTGGACACGCTGGTCGACCGCACGACGGCGGCGGGATGGGCGACGCTCTCGTTCAGGCACTGGCGGAGCAAGCGCGAGATCGGGGAGGCCGGGCTGGACGCGCTCGCCGGCCGGCACGGGGGCCGCGGCGATGCTCGCGGAGCCCGCCGGCCCCAGGAATCCCTCGCGGGGTCGGGAGGGCGGAGGGGCGACGCGGTCGGCCCTCGCCCGGCGGGGGTGCGCAGGCGAGGGCCGTTGGACCTCTCCACGGGGGAGGGGAGAAGGTCACCGCCGTCACAGCATGCACTGGTTTCGGCCAGGCACCAAGAGTTTGGCCTGAATGTGTTGGCCGAAGCTTCGTCATCCCACCCGGCGGCCTGCCGGCATCCGCTCCCGCAGCGCCGGCCCCGGGTCCTCTCGTACCGGTCTCGTGGTTGACGTACCGTCATCCTCATCCGCACACACCCCCGGGCAACAGGAGTGACGAGATGGCGGCCGTGGAAAACCGCTACGCCGATGAGCTCGGCCGGACCAACCCGTCGGAGCCGGCCAGGCTGCGGGCCCTGACCGATGCCCTCGACCCCGATACGTTCCGCCGCCTCGACGCCGTCGGCCCGGCCGCCGACGCGCGGGTCCTGGAGGTCGGTGCCGGCACCGGTACGGTCGCCGCCTGGCTGGCCGCGCGCTGTCCGCAAGGGCGGATCACCGCCACCGATCTGGACACCGGCCACCTGCCGCCGGGCCTGCCCGGCCACGTGCGTGCGCTCCGCCACGACGTGACCCGAGACCCGTTCCCCTCGGAATCCTTCGACCTGATCCACGCCCGCTGCGTGCTGCTGCACCTGCCGCAGCGAGAGCGCGTGGTGGAGCGGATGCGCGACTGGCTGGCTCCCGGCGGCACCCTGCTGCTGGAGGACGTGGTGCACTTCCCGCACACCGGCCTCCCGGTGGGCGATCCCATCCGCCGGTCCGTGGAGGGGACTTGCGCGCTGCTCGCCGACTCCTACGGGATGGAACCGGACTGGGGCCTGCGCGCACCGGACGTCCTCCACCGGAACGGCTACGAGGACATCACCGCCGAGATGGTGCTTCCCGCGTTCCGGAGCACCGCCGCGGTCTCCGAGTTCTGGTACCGCACGACGGCCGCCCTCGCGCCCCGCCTCCGGGAGTCCGGCTCCATGACCGAAGCCGAGATCGATGCCGCCCTCGCCGCCCTCCGCGACCCGGAACGCGTCGCCTTCCCCCTGGGCGTCCTCGCGGTCCGGGCGCGCAAACCCCGCGCCGCCGCAGGGGATCGCTGACCCGCTGACCGGCGCGACCGGTCACTGCGTGGTCCGACCACAGCACCCGGCCACAGCACCCGGCCACAGCACCGGATTCGGCAGGCCGGTGAAGCCGTTGCGACACACCCCGGGGCTTGCTTGTCCGGTTGAGCCGGGGAGCGATGCGATGGTCGTATAGATTGCGTGCACGTGACCGCCACCACGCCGCCGAACGGCCGCCTGTTCGAAGCCCTGAACGCCACCGCCGTGCAGAACACGGCCCAGTTGCGCGATCTCTACGACGAGCCCAGTGATCTGGTCCGGCGCAAGGCGGTGGACCGGATCCACGACGTGGCCCGCGCCGTCATCGGGCAGTCGTCGCTGGTGTTCATCGCCAGCACCGGCGCCGACGGCCGCTGCGACGTGACGCCCCGAGGGGGGCCGGCCGGATTCGTGTCCGTCCTGGACGAGTTCACCCTGGCCATCCCCGATGCCACCGGCAACAAGCGGCTGGACAGCAGCCACAACATCGTGGAGACGGGACGAGCCGGCCTGATCTTCGTCATCCCCGGCCGGGGAACGACTCTGCGGGTGAACGGGCGGGCCTGCATCTCCGCCGACCCGCAGCTGCTGGAGCAGCTGACCGCCGTCGGCAAGCCGCCGCGCAGCGCGATCGTGGTGCAGGTCGAGGAGGCCTATCAGCACTGCCCGAAGGCCTTCCTGCGCAGCAGCGCCTGGAAGCCCGAGCAGTGGCTCGCCGAGGATGCCGTCCCGAGCTCCGCCGAAGTCACCCTCTCCCACCTGAACTTGCCCGGCGTGACGCTCGAGCAGATCCGGCAGCACGAGCGCGAGTCGCTGCTCCACCGCTACGAGTGACGGCTCCCGGCCGGATCCGGCCGGCTGCCGGCAGGTGAGGGGCCCGGACTCTCGGAGTCCGGGCCCCTCACTTTCGGGAGGTCAGGCGGGGCGGCCGCCGAAGGGGCCGCCGCTGGAGTAGTAGGTGCCCAGTTCCTCGCGGTAGGCGGGGTCGCCCAGGTGCTTGTCGCGGTGGAACTCCGGGGCGTCCTTGATCTGGCCCTTGGTGCGGTCGACGTAGATCCGCTGCTCGTCGGGGTCCACGCTGACGACCGTGCTCGCCGGGAGGAGGACCTCCTTGCCGAAGATCCAGATCCCGGTGTCCACGACCAGGTAGGCGTCACCGACCTCGTCGGAATGCTTGTCGACCTTGCCGATGCTGCCGTCCGTGGCCTCGACCTTGTAGCCGGTGAGGTCGAGTCCCGCCAGGTAGCCCGAGGTCGACTTGTAACTCCACACGTGCTCAGTCACACCGAACAACTCCTTTGCTGAGAGAGGGGCACATTGGCCGCTGGAGGGGAAGCGTGATTGTCAACCCCTACAGCCGCTCGTGCCCCGGTTCCTCGGCCTCACGCACCCCGATTCGGGGCGATCCTCACCGCCCGGTCAGACCGTGTGCTTGACGAGCCTGCCGTCGGCGTCGGCCGTCACCGACGACGCGCCCGAGCTGCGGGTGTGGTTCCGGCGGCGGCGGACGGGGCGGTGCCGATCGGGCACCGTCGCCCATCCGCGTGCCGGTCGGGGCCCGGCCGGTCGGGCCGGCCCCCTCGGCGCCGGAGTTCGGAGTCCGCGCGGGGTGGGCAGCGGACGCTCCTTGCGTGCAGGGCGTGTTGTGCCCTCACGCAGCCACGGGCACGGGGCCGCCCGACCGCGCCTTGAGGTGTCCCCGGAGGGTGAAGCCCTCGGTGGACGCCTCCCAGCGGCTGAGCGGGATGCCGGCGGTGAGGAGGCGGCGGGCCGCCATGTGGTCGGCGGGCCGGTTGACGGACTCGACCGCGACCAGCTCGTCCTCGCGGAACAGCAGCACCGAGAAGGCTCCGGGGCCGGTGGCCAGGACCAGTTCGGTGTCGTGCTGGTGGCCGAGGCCGGCGATCTGCAGGGTCGTCGAGAACTGGGTGCTCCAGAACCAGGGGAGGTCGTCGTAGCTCCTTTCCGCGCCGGTGAGCCGGTCGGCGACGAGGCGGGCGTGGTCGACGGCGTTCTGCACCGACTCGATGCGCAGGTCCGTGGCCGACCGGGGGTGGGGGAACACCGCGCAGTCGCCGATGGCCGAGATGTGCGGATCGCTGGTGAGCAGGCGGGAGTCGGTGACGATGCCCGCCGCGACCCGGAGTCCGGCCGCCTCGGCCAGTTCGGTGCAGGGGGTGACTCCGGCACCGACCAGGACGAGGTCCGCGGGCAGCCGGCGGCCGTCGGTCAGCTCGACCGCGCCCACCCGTCCGTCGCCGTTGTCGTGGAAGGCGAGGACGCCCTGCCCGACGAGCAGTCGGTTGCCGGCTTCCTCGTGGAGGCGGGTGAAGTGCGCGGCGGCCGGCGCCGACGCGACCCGGGCCAGCGGGCGTCCGAGCGCTTCCACGACGGTCACCCGGTGTCCCAGTTCCCGGGCCGCCGCCGCGAATTCGAGGCCGATGAACCCGGCGCCGACGACGACCACGTCCGCGGCCCCGGCGAGGTCCTTCCTGAGCGTGTCCGCGTCGGCGAGGGTGCGCAGGGTCCGTACGCCGCGCAGGTCGGATCCGGGCACCGGCAGGACCCTGGGCCGGGCCCCGGTCGCCAGGACGAGGTGGTCGTACGCGTGGACGGCACCGTCGCCGAGGCGGACGGTCCGCGCGGCCCGGTCGACGGCGACGACGGTTCCGGTGACCCGCTCGACCGACTGGCGCTCGTAGAAGGTCTCCGGCCGCAGCCACAGCTGGGTCTCGTCCACGTCTCCCTTCAAGTACGCCTTGGACAGCGGCGGGCGCTCGTACGGCAGGACGCCTTCGTCACCGATGAGGGTGATGCGGCCCTGGTAGCCGCTCTCGCGCAGGGAAGCGGTGGTCTGGTGGCCGGCCTGCCCTGCGCCGATGACGACGACGTGGCCTGGCTCTTCGGGCCGGCTCATCGGTACTGCCGCTCGGGGAGGCGGACGGTCAGGCCGTCGAGGGCCTCGGTGACCGTCAGCTGGCAGCTCAGGCGGCTGTTCGGTTCGCGGGAGCAGGCGGTGAAGTCCAGCATCTCGTCCTCCTCCATCTCCACCTCCTCCAGCTTGTCGAGGCTGTCGGGCTCGACGTAGACGTGGCAGCTGGCGCACTGGGCGTAGCCGCCGCACTGGCCGACTATGCCGTCGACGTCGTTGTTCACGGCGCCGCGCATGACGGTGGTCCCCAGGGGGAGGTCGAGCGTCTGCTCGGAGGTCCGGTCCGCGGCGATGTAGGTGATCTGGGGCATGGGGTACTCCTCGGGGACGGTGGTGACGTCGGCTCACTTGAACTTCAGGGGCGGTCCGGTGGTGGTTCTGCTCCCTCGTTCCGGGAACGACGTTAGGAGCGGGCCCTATCGACCGGTTACCGGACAGGTATCGCCCGAGCTGCCGTCCCGGCGGACCACCGCCGAGGTCAGACCGCCAGTCCCGTGGTGATCACCAGGGGTGGTTCGGCCCGCTCCGCCGACCAGGTGCGGCTGCGTACGAGCTCCGCGTCGGCGAGGGCGAGTGCCTCGTCCACGGTCGGGCGGTGCTGTACGACGTCCCGGAACCCGGCGCGCTCCAGCAGGGCCGGGAAGAGGCCGACGGGCCACGCGTGGTTGGGCATCTCCTGCCAGCTTCCGTCCGTGCGCCGAAGGCGTACGGTCAGTGGCTCGCCCGCCGCGTACGCCCCGCCGGGGTCTCCGATCCGCAGCGAGGCGTACTCCGTGCCGCTACAGGCGGGATCGGTGGCCAGCAGCACGAGCGGGGCGCCGGGGCGCAGCAGCCGGCGGATCTCACGGAACACGCCGAGGACCGCCTCCTCGGTCGGCAGCGATGCGAGCACGTGGTTGCACATCACCGCGTCCGCGCAGCCGTCGGGCAGGCATGCGGCCCGGCCGTCCGCGACCAGGTGGTACTCCGCCACCGCCGTCCCCGAGCTGCGGGCCAGCGCCAGCATCTCGGGGGAGGTGTCGACTCCCAGGACGCGCACGCCCAGGAACCGGGCCGCGTGGTCGGCCACCTTTCCCGGCCCGCATCCGTAGTCCACCAGGACCTCGCCGCCGCCGATCCGGCGGGCCAGGGCCCGGAAGACGAACGGATACCCGAGCAGCCAGTCGGTGGCCGCCTCCACTGCCGCGAACGCCTGCGCCCCGGCGCGGCCGGACCAGGCCGCGCCTTCTCCGCCGCCGGCCTGCCCGGGTCCCTCCGACCGCTCGCTCACAGCCCCACTATCGGCGCACCGGAGCCGTGCCGGGCGGTTACGACACGGCCTCTGCGGGGCCGCTGCTCAGGAGTGGCCCCCGCCGTGGCCCTGCGAGGACGACGACGGGACGGGTGCGGGCGGGGGTGAGGCCGAGCCGTGGGCGGTGCCGGACTCGAGTGTTCCGCCGAGGCGGTCGCGGAGGCTCGGCAGTGCGGACTCCGGGTGGGCGGTGACCACCCAGCGCTCCCCGACCAGGTAGGTGCCGCCGTACTCCCGGGCTTCCGTCAGCCATGCCTGCCGGCCCTCGGGCCGCGCGAAGGTGAGCATGCGGTACGAGGCGCCCTGCCCGGTCGCGCACTCCCCCTGGCGCAGCTCTTCCGCGTCCACGCTGACCGCGGGCGTACAGCCGATGGCTTCGGCGATCTCCTGCAGCGGGCCGGGGCGGGCAGCGGGGGCCGGGCCGACGGGGCCTGCGGGGCTTGCGGGGCCGGTCCCCGAGCAGGCTCCGTACAGCAGGGTTGCGGAGAGGGCGCCGGCCGCCACCGCCGCTGCCCGCCGGGTCCGGGCGGGCAGCTTGTCACCCACCGGCCGCGGCCTTCTTCCCGGTGTCGGTGACGGCGAACCAGAGGTTCTGCTTTCCGTGTCCGTTCGTGTCGCCGGGCTGCTTGTCTCCGGTGAACCGGTAGACCGGCCAGCAGTCGATGGTCAGCTGCTCCGAGCCGTCGGGCCGCCGCACCGTGCCGACGAGTTTCCCGGCGATTCCCGACACCTTTGCACGGTCGACCGGTCCGGCAGGTTTCCACGTGTTCAGGCAGGCGCCGAGGCAGCCGAATTTCATCGGCCAGGCACTGTCCTTGTCGAATCGGTAGAGCGTCATTCCCGCTCCGTCCGTGATGATGTTTCCGAGCTCCGCGTCGCGGCTGGCCCGGAGTTCCGCGCCGCCCTTCTCCTCCCCCTTCTCCTCCTCCGTTTCCTCCTCCGTCTCTTCCTCCTTCTCCTCCTCCTTCTCTTCCTCCTTCTCTTCCTCCTGGCGGTCGGCGGCCTTCTTTCCATCGGGGCCGAATGCGTGCCAGGTGTTGCCGACTCCCTCGCCGAGGGTGTCGCCTGCCTTCGCGTCCTTGGCGTAGCGGTACACGGGCCACCCCGCGAGGGTCAGCTGACGCGTGCCGTCGGAGCGGACCACCTCGCCGAGGAGGCCGGTGTCGATGCCCTCGGAGGCCGAGGCGTCCGTGGCCGGGACGGGCGGCCAAGCCCGGGCGCAGTCCCCGTCGCAGGACGATGCGGGGGGTTCGGCCGTGTCGTTGTCGAAGCGGTAGAGCGTGAAGCCCTTGCTGTCGGTGACCACGGTGCCGAGGTCGGGAACGTCCCGGACCGCCAGCCGGCCGGCCGGTCCGTCCTTCGCCGCGGCGTCACCGTCCGCCGCATGGTCCTCCTGCCCACCCGCCGAACCGCTGCCGCTGCCGCTGCCGCCGTAGGCTTTGTCCGCTCCGTAGCCGGGCGCAAGGCTCTGTCCGCTGCCCGCCGGCTTCACGACATTTCCAGCGGGGGACGAATTGTCGTCGCCGATTCCGCATCCCGCGGCCAGCAGCAGCACCGCGACCGCCGATCCGGCTGATATTGCGCACATCTTCTTCTTCACGTTCACTCCTTCGGGCTTGTTCCGGCCGTTCGCTTGTCCGAGGAAATTGATACGGGATTGCGGACCGAATACGTTCGCCTCCACGGGAATTTGTCGGATCGCGCCAAGAATGAACTCGGAGCGGCGGCGGGCCGTGCGCCGCCCCTCATTCCTGGATGCGCAGGGCGAGCGCGGGGCAGCGCCGCACCGCGCGCAGCGCCTTCGGCCGAAGCCGTCCCGGCACCGGCATGGACGCGTCCGCCGGGTAGCCGTCCACGCCCAGGCGTACGACATCGGGCAGGATCTCCACGCACAGCCCGTGCCCCTTGCACAGCGTCCAGTCCACGACGAGCCGCTCCGGGCTCTCGTCCTCCGGCAGCGGCAGTGCACCGAGAACCCGCCGGCCGCAGCCGCGGCCCAGGGCGTGCACGGCGAACTCCTCCGGGAACACGGCGAGCGCGGACGCGATGAAGTGCGCGGTGCCGTCGGGGTGGGCGCAGGCACCGCGTCCCTTGACCGCTCGGGTACGGGCCTCCACGGCGTCGAGGGCGGTCCGGCCCCCGCCGGCGACGGCCTCCTCCAGTACGGCGGCCAGCGCCGGCAGCCCCCGTACGCAGGGCCCGCACTGGCCGGCCGACTCCTCCGCCATCCAGCGGGCCACCCGGGCCACCTCGCCGGCCGGGCAGGTGTCCTCCGGCAGCGGCAGGACCGCCCCGGCGCCCAGCACGGCGTCGAAGGAGGCCAGGGACTGCCGCGAGACCAGCGCGGAGCGCGCCGCCTCCGGGCCGAGCCACCGGCCGTGGTAGCCGCCGACCAGGACGCCCTGACCGGGATCGGTGCCGCACACGTCCAGGACGTACGGGAGGGAGGACCCGGTCGGCGTCTCGACGACGGTGGTTCCGGCGACCGTGAGCAGCACTGTGCCGGGCTCGGCGGGCAGGCCTGCCGAGCGGTAGTCCAGGGCGCCGAGCCGGGCGGCGACGGCGAGTTGGGCGAAGGTCTCGGTGTTGGACAGCAGGGTGGGCTGGCCGGCCAGCCCACGGTCGCTGGTGCGCACCTTCTGTCCGGACGGGAGGGCCGGGCCGCCGTTGAGGGCGCCCACCAGGGCGGTGCCCTCTCCGGTGACGAAGCGTTCGGGCAGCCGGTCCACCCGCACCCGGCTGCCGCCCGGGCCGCGTTCGGCGACTGCGGCGCGCACCGACTGCTCCACGTCCGCGCGGGTGACGCCGACCACCACCTCTTCGGCGCACAGGGCGGCCGCCGCCAGCAGGGCTCCGTCGAGGACCAGGTGCGGGACGTGCAGCAGCAGCGCCGTGTCCTTCAGGCAGCCCGGCTCGCCCTCGCTGCCGTTGACCACCACCGCAGTCCGGCCGTCCCGGGCGGTTGCCGCACGGGCGACCGCCCGCAGCTTGCGGGCGAACGGGAACCCGGCTCCCCCGCGCCCCCTGAGGTCGATGTTCTCGGCGAGGCCGAGGAGTTCGTCCGGACGGTACCGGGGCAGCGAGCCGTGCCGTGTCAGATGGGCGACGCGGTCCAGCCGTGCCGCCGTGTCGAGTCCCGCGAGCAAGCGTGGCGGACCCACGGAGCCGAGGGCCGGCCGCGGCCCGGAGGTCACGGCCACCGCCGGGGGGCGGTGGTGCGGTCCGCGGGTACGGAGGCGGGACTCGGTATGTACGCGGCGATGTACGGCGATTGGCCGGGCGCCCGGCCGGGCACGGGAGGCGGCGCCGCCGGGTGCTCGACAACCGTCGGGGGACCGACCGTCGGGGGACCGACCGTCGGGAGACCGGCCGGCGGGGGACCGATCGTCGGGGGACCGGCCTCCGGGGAGCCCGCCGGCGCGGGACGGACGGGCGCCGCGGGCGGGGCTGCCGGCGGGCGGACGGCGCTGCCGCGCAGCCTGGACCGCAGGCGCAAGGAGAGGAGGACGGCCACGGCCAGCAGGCACAGCGCATAGGCGGCGGTCACCCAACCGTCCGCCGCGCGACCGGACTTGAGGCCGTGGACCAGGGACGCGCACCACGCCGGATAGGCCCCCATGTGCAGGGCCCGCCACCACAGGGAGCGGCTCCGGGTGGTGGCGAAGGCGCTGCGTGCCGCCCCGGAGACGGCCACGCTCACGAACAGGTAGCCGGCCAGGGTGCCCAGCCCGATGAGCAGCGGCCGGTCCCGGTCGGCGAAGGGTACGACCACGGCCGCGGCGGGCGTACGGTTCTCGGCCACCTTGACCCAGACGTGCAGGGCGAGGAAGCCCAGTCCCGCCACGGCGAGGCCGCGGTGCACCCCTTGGGCCAGGAGCCGGTGGCCCGACCCGAGGACCAGGCGGTCGGTGGCCATCAGACCCCACAGGACGGTGGCGGTGAGGGAGACGAGCGAGAGCACGCCCGCCCCGAAGTCGAGGAAGTCCCACATCCGGGTGAGAGCTCCGGCCCGGCCCGCCACGGCCAGGGTGAGGGCGAGCCCGGCGCCGGCCGCCGCATAGAGGGGTGTGGGACGTACGTTTCCGGCGGCGGGCAACAGAGGCGGCCGGCGTGCGGCCCGCCGTCCGGCCGCGAGCGGTGCGGCTCCGGCGTGGCGTCTCCTGCGGCGGGCCCGATGAGAGCGGGGTGCGTGCATCTGGGACAGGGGCATCGAGTTCTCCCGTGCACCTGGGTACCGAGGCTCCACCTCGTGCTCGGCACCCGGGGGTTGTGGTCGGAACTGCTCGGCGGCGCTCTGACACACACGCGGCAGGGCCGGTCGGTCGGCACTCCGGTGGCAGGGGCCCGGCTGGCGGCGAGGGGTCTCCTCCGCGGCGTGGGCAGGGCCGGATTGGCAGAAGCATCGTGGAGCTTCCCAACGTCTCCAGAGGATTTATCGAAATGTGACAAGTTCTGGTGCCCGCATCGCCACCCCATCGTGTAACCGCGGAAGATTCCCCTCCAGTGGTGCGGTTGAGGCGCCGAACGCCTCATGCGCCGCCTACGCCTTACCCCGGCACGAACGAGGTAACGATGTGCGAACTTCTGAACCGCATCTGGTCCCGCCCCCGCGGCGAGTGGACCCGCGTCCTGCGGAGGGAACTCCCTTCGCTGGCCGCTGAGATAGTGGAGGAGCTTCTGCATGGCACCCCCGGATCCTCCGTACTCGTCGAGGACGTCGACGACGAACTGCTCAGACAGGCCGTGGAGGAGGCCCTGCTCAGTGCTCTGGGCTACCGGAGCCCGGAGCACCGCCGCCCTGCCGGCATCGGCCCCGGCATCGCCCCCGGCATCGGCCACCGCCGCCCTGACGCCATCGACCACGGCCGGCCCGACCGCATCGACCACGGCCGGCTCGACGCCGACCACGTGGTGCACAGCAGCCCCGCCGGCCACGACGACCACCGCGAGGGCGAGTGCGGGTCCGAGAGCGAGGCCCGCGGGCACCACGAGGCGCCTCCCGACCGGGCCCGCCAGGACCTCTTCAACGCGCTCACCGCCGACCGGAGTCCGGCCGACGGGGCCGTGGCCGAACTGGCCCGGCAGGCCGCCTGGCCGCTGCCGGAGGCGGTTCGCGCGATCGCCCTGACCAGCCCCGGGGAGAGCCGGCAGCTGGCCGGCATGCTCGACGACGGGCTCGCCGGCATGGCCGGAGGCCAGCCGTGCCTGCTGGTGCCCAGTCCCGACGGCGACACCCGCACTCCGCTCGAACTCGCCCTGCGCGGCCGCCTGGCCGCCGTGGGCCACACCGTCCCCCTCCGCGACACCGCCTCTTCGCTTCGCTGGGCCCTGCGCCTGCTCGCGCTGACCCCGCCCCGTACCGGCCCGGACACCCGGGCGGTCTTCGTCGACGACCACCTCTCGACCCTGCTGCTCCTCCAGGACGAGCCGCTGGCGCACGCGCTGGCGGCCCGCCGGCTGCGGCCGCTGGCCGACCTGACACCACGCCAGAGCGAGCGCCTGGAAGTCACGCTCCTCGCCTGGCTGGAGGGCGGCGGCGCTCCTGAGGCCGCGAAGGCGCTGAGTGTGCATCCGCAGACCGTGCGGTACCGCATGCGGCAGTTGGAGAAGCTCTTCGGGCCCGACCTGCGGGATCCCGGCACCCGTTTCGAACTGGAGATGGCCCTGCGCAGCCGCCGGCTGATGGCCCAGGTGCGGCGCCAGCCCTCCCGCGCCGGACGGCGGGGACGGCCCCCGCTCTCCGCGGACTTCCGGCCGCTGGGCATCGGACGGATCGCCCGCGTCAACGGACTCTGACCAGCGTCGCAGGCCCCGGTCTCCCCCCGCGCCGACGAGGGGGAAGACCGGGACCTGCGACGCGGTCCCGAAACGAATCCCGGGCCTAGCTGCAGGAGCGCCCGCTGTTGATGCAGCGCACCGCCTTGGCCATCAGGCCGTCCGACATCACGTTGATGAAGTCACCGTGGTCGGTCACGGGTTTGTGCAGCTGTTCGGGGAAGCTGTCGACGGCGAACCGCGCGCCCGCGGGAACGCTGTACACGATGCGCTGCACGAGCTGCGGCAGGGCGGTGAACCCGTTCTGGCAGCGGCCGTTGCGGTCCGCGAAGGCCACATGGGTGCGGTGGTTGGCGCTGTCGGTGTTCCGTCCGTCCCAGCAGCTCTGGAAGGTGAAGGTGCGCACCACGTCACTGCCGCGCGGGCAGAGCGGGTACTTGTCCTTGAGCTGCCGGTTCTCGAACCCGGTGCAGCTCCAAGAGGCGTTGGCGTTGGCCGTGCCGTTGGTGAACGCCTTGGCATCGCCCGTGATGATCCGCAGGAAGCGCGGCATGGCCTGCACCTTGCCGGCCGGGCTGCCCTTGAACTCGATGGTCACCTGTTTCGGCCGGAGGATGGTGCCGATGTTGCCGTCCTGGCCGCCGCCGGGCGCCTGGGCGTCCCGTTCCGCGCGGCCGTCGCGCAGGCGCAGCACCGGCCAGTAGTAGGTGGACCGGTCGCCGTTGGTGCAGGTGGTACCGGCGGCGGCCAGGCTGTCGTTGGTGGAGAAGGCGTCCGTGGAGAGGTTGCCCACGTAGTCGTGCATGTGGTGGGCGCCGTTGCTGATCCCGGGAGCCACGATCACGTTGTCGGGGTTGAAGTGGCCGTTCTCGTTGCGGCCGCACCGGGTGGTGAAGGAGCCGGTGGAGGCGCCGGCCGCGGGGGCGGGCTTGCGTACGTTCGGCCGTACGGAGGTGATGGGGGTGAAGTCGCCGCGCGACGGGCCGCTGCCCTGGCGCAGCGACCCGCCGCCCTTCAGGGCGGCCGCATCCGGCTGGTCCACCGGCGCATCGGCCGGGGTCTCCTTCATCTCGCAGGCGCGCAGTGCTTCCAGGCCCGCGGGCGGCTCGGCCCCGGCGCCCGCCCGTCCGATGGCTCCGGACAGCTCGGCGATGGCCGCGCCCCGCTGCTGTTCGAGCTCGCCGAGGAGCGCGCCTTCCTCGGCCGTGCCGTCCGCCAGTTTCCGGTAGACGTCGGCCACTTGGACGTCGAGTTGCGCGAGCTTCTCGTCGACCTGCGGTTTGGCCTGGGCGGGGACGTCGCGCAGCCGGTCGCCCACGTCGGGGCAGTCGATGGTGGCCGTCACGAGGTCCGTACGGTCGCCGTCCGCCCGCCCGGAGATGCCGGCGGAGGCCGACTCCGCGATGATCGCGACTCCGCCGGCGCCCACGATCAGGGCGGACAGGAGGGCGAGGGAACTGCGGGACAACCGGCGGCGTTTGTGGCCCTGTCGACTCATGCGATCACTTCACTTCACTTCATCGATCGGACTTCGGACTTGGGATTTCGGGCATCGGAGGGGAGCGGGCGCCCGGCGGACCGCGGCGGCGCCGGCGACGGGGAGGTGTCGTTCAGCGCCTCGAAATCGACCAGCCCGCTGTCCTCGAGGACGGAGATGTGGTCCAGGACGGTGGCGTTGGCGTCGGTGGCCAGGGTGCGCACCATGGTGTTGCGGGTCTGCGCCCGGACCTGGGCCACCAGGGCGAACACCTTGCCGTGCGCCCGGCGCAGCAGCTGGATGAACAGCCTTTCGTAGTCGTCGCCCTGAGCCTGGGTCAGCTGGGCCAGCCAGCCCTGCTGCTGTTCGCTCGGCTGGTTGGGCAGGTCCAGGCCCAGGGCCTGGCCGACCTCGATGACCCGCCGGTCGAGTTCGGTGTGCCCTTCGACGAGGTGGTCCCCGGCGGTGCGCACCGTGGCACGGCTTCCGCGCTGCTGGGCCTGGCGTCCGGCCGGCAGCTCCCACAGCCCGGCCAGCCGCACCTTGCGGACGAAATCCCGGTCCTGGGCGGTCAGCGGCCCGAACGGGGTGCTCATGGTGCCCGCACCGTCGTCGTCGGCCGCGGGGGCGGCGGCCGCGGACGTCTTGCCGCCGAAGGCCTCCACCGGAATCAGCAGTGCCAGCAGGGTGAAGGCCAGCGCACCGATGACGGCGGCGCTCGCGGTCGCGTATCTCGCGCCGGCCGAAAGACCGACGCCGGACCGCCGACGCAATGACAGCACAGTGCCCTCCTTGCTCCGTGGGCCGGGAGGGGTGCACCCTGCGGGGAGTGCCCCGCTGCGGTGCGGGGTGGGGTGCACCCCCGTTTCCCGGGATGCCAAGGGACGCTAGTGCCGTTGCGGGGCGTACGCCGGAGGGCGATCACCATCGGATAAAAATCCGGGCAAGCCCCGGTACGGCTGATACATTCCGGCGCCGCGACGCCCGCATGCCGCGGGAACCCCTGGGCAGCCGCACACCATGGGAGCACCGTTCACAGGCACCACGGGCAGGAGGCGGGCAGGCCGATGAAGACTCCGTCGCCGGTCAGCGCAAAGACCAGGGAAACGGGCCACGGGGCCATGGCCGCGACAGCCCGTTGCGGGCTGGCCACCCGCGGTGTGCTCTACCTGCTCGTCGGCCTGCTCGCGCTGCGCATCGCGTTCGGCGACACCGGGGAGCAGGCCGACCGCCAGGGGGCGCTCGCCGATCTGTCCCAGCACCCGCTGGGTGCCGCCCTCGTGTGGGCCATCGGCATCGGCCTGGTCGCCATGGCCCTGTGGCGGCTCTCGGAAGCCGTCTTCGGTGCCGCCGGCCCGGACGGGCGCAAGACGACGAAACGCCTGGCCGCAGCCGGCCGGGCCGTCTTCTACGCGGTGGTGGCCGTCTCCGTCCTCTCCTTCGCGGCCGGGTCCGGCGGTGGCCGTTCCAGTGACGAGCAGTCGCGCGACCTCTCCGCCCGGGCCATGGAGCTGCCCGCCGGCCGATGGCTGGTGGGGCTGGCCGGTCTGGTGATCGCCGTCGCCGGTGTGGTGATCGCGGTGGGCGCGGCCCGGCGCACGTACCGCAAGCACATGGACATGTCCTCGGCGGATCCGTGGCTCCGCCGGGCGGTGGACGTGCTCGGGGTCGGCGGCGGGGTCGCGCGGGGCGCGGTGTTCACTGCGGCGGGCGTGTTCCTCGGGTGGGCCGCGGTGACCTACGACCCGGCCCGGGCCAAGGGGATCGACGATACGCTGCGCTCCTTCGCGGCCACGCCGGCCGGCCCGTGGCTGCTGGTCGCCGTCGCCGTGGGGTTGACGCTCTTCGGCCTGTTCTCCTGGGCGCAGGCCGTGTGGCGCCGCGTGTGACACCGGTCAGTGCCCGGCAGCCGCCTTGACCACTGCCACCGCCGTGCCGATGGCCGCGTCGATGCCCCCGGCCAGCAGTGCGAACACGGCTCCCCCGCCCATCCGGAGACCCCCGTAACAGCCCCACAGGAACAGGGTGGCGACGTTCACCCCGGCGGCCGTGACCAGCGCCGTGTCCAAACCCATCGCGCCCAGAGCCGAGATGCCGATCAGGATGAGCGGGCCCACCGCGGACAGCAGCAGGGGGCTGCTGACGTAGAGCATGGTGCGCAGTTCCCGGCCGGATGCCAGGGCACCGTGTGTCACGCGGTGGGCCTGCTGATCGGCGACCAGTGCGGCCAGCCACAGGCCCACCGAGGCTGTCACGACGGTCGCCACCGCACCGCCGACGTCCACATGACTGCTGCCCGCGAGCCCGATGACGACGGAGATCATCGTGATCGTCGCGTAGAGCCGCTCCTTGAGCTGGGCCGCGGCCGTCTTCGGATCCACGGTCATGGGCCGGCCGCTCCGACCGCCTGCGCCGCGGCAGGGCCCATGGCCGCCCGCACGGCCTCGGCCATCCGGTCGGCGTGCCGGCCGCTGACGGAGATACGGGTGTACGGCGAGGGCGGGCGCAGCTCGACGAAGACCACCCTCGCGTGCCGGTGGCGGATGGCGACGAAGTCCCGGCCGCCGGCGTGCCGCCAGATCCCCAGGCACAGGCTGCCGGGCACCATCGTGCCCGACACCCGTGCGCCGCGCAGGGGGCGCCACCAGGCCGTGGTGACGGCGACCTGGGTCACCGTGGCCAGGGGAACGCGGACCTCCCGCCGCCGGGCTGCCGCTCTCTCCCACCACGCCAGCCGGACCACGAGGGCGTCACCGTCCACCCGCAGCTGCGCCATGTCGCTCCCCTGGCAGGGCGGTTCAGGTGTGGAGGCGGCTGTTCGCCCCGTCGTGCCCGTCGGCGCTGTCGTCGTCGAACCAGTAGTCGCCGGCCGCCAGGTAGCGGAAGGAGTGGGTGCTCTTGCCGGGCAGGGCGATCGTGACCGCACGGGTGCCGTCGCCGCGGGGCGCCAGGGTGTGCGTGCCGGGCTGCCAGTCGTTGAAGTCACCCACCACACTGACCGCCCCGGGCGGGGTGTCGGCGGGCAGGACGAAGGTGATCTCCGTGCGACCCTTGCGCGGTTTGCGTTCCAGCATGGGTGGGCTCCTGACGGGTGGTAGGCGGATGTGATGGCGCCCATCCTCGACGCGGGGCGGTCGGCCCGCATTCCGGCGCAGCGTCCCGGTAGGCAACGTCACCCGTGCGCCACGTCCGGTAATCAAGATGGTGCGGTTTGTCATGGTTGGTGGGAGCGTGGGTCGGCAGGAAGACGTACCCCACGCACAAGGGAGTCGCCGTCATGGGCGGTATGCAGGACAAGCGCCAAGAGCCGGGCAAGGGCCGCGAAGAGCAGGAGCGCCGTCGCTCCGGTCAGCCGCCGAACCAGGACCCGGCGCACCCCAAGCCCACCCCGCCGGCCCGCGGGAAGAGCCCCGAGGAGATCAAGCGGCGCCAGGGAGACCGGATGCGCGACGAAGAGGACCTGCGCGACGAGGAACTCTGACACCGGGGCGCCCGTTCGCCCGCACAGCCCAGAGCCCGGCCGGGGCCCAGTCACCCTCCGGCCGGGCTCTGCCCTTGCCCGCTGCCGGAGCCGGGGACCGGCGGTGCGTCCTCCGGGCCCGGCCCGGCGTCGTCGTCGGGGTGCAGGCCGAGCATGTCGAGGAGGAGCGCCAGCTCCGCCGCACCGTCGGCACGGGCGGCGACGCTGCGGCGGGCCGCCCGGCGCTCGGCCGGGCGGGCGGGGGTCGACGCGGCCAGAGCGTCCATCGCGTACGGATCGTTCATGCACCGATCCGACCACTCCCGCGCCTCCGCGGCAGCCGCAGGCTGCTCCACTCGGGTGAATGGGCGGAACCAGGAGGGAGAAGTCGAGTTGATCAGAGCGCCCATGCAGGGGCAGCTCTCGTGCAACTGAAGAGGATTGATGATGTTCAAGAAGATCATGGCCACCGCCGCCACCACCGCCGCCGTCCTCGGCGCCGGAGCTGCCGTCGCCGCCCCCGCCATGGCCATCGGCAACGACAACGGGATCAACACGGTCAACGGCAACGGTGCCTCGCAGATCTACGGCAACCAGAAGACCACCGGCGACAAGAGCCCGCAGCTCAGCCTGGTCCAGGGCACCCTCAACAAGCCCTGCATCGGCCTGCCCGCCAAGCTCAACGTCCAGTCGCTGTTCGCCGTCCTCCTCAACGTCGGCGTCCAGGACATCAACGTCCTGTCCAACCCGCAGAACCAGCAGTGCACCGAGAACTCCACCCAGGCCAAGGGCGACGAGCCGCTGTCGCACATCCTGGAGAACATCCCGGTGCTCTCGGGCAACCTCTCCGCCGGCAGCTGACCTGTCGCCGTCCCCGGTCCGGTCCGGGACCCTTGTTGCTGCGCGAGTGCCCAGGGGTCCCGGCCGCCTCTTCCCCGAGTGAGTGGTCGTGGATCCCCTTCCGCGCAGGACGCTGCTGCAGGCGGCTTCGGGCAGCGCCGTGGCGGCACTGCTGGTCCGGGCCGGCCACTCCCCCGCCTCGGCCGCCCCGGCCGTCGGCAGTGGGGCCCCCGCACCCGAGGACCCGGTCCGGTTGCGGTTCACCGGCTCGACCAACGGTGCGGCGACCGCCACCGCGAGCGGGGACCGGTTCATCGCCGAGGTGCAGAACATCCTGTGGTCGGTGCCGCCGGACGGGTCTCCCGCCACCCCGCTGACCCCGCCCGACCTGGAGCCGTGCCGTCCGGTGTTCTCGCCCGACGGCCGGCTGGTGGCGATGAGCGCCTACCGCGGCGGCACCTTCCACATCTGGGTGATGCGCCCGGACGGCTCGGGCCTGCGCCGGCTCACGGACGGCCCCGTGGACAGCCGGTCGCCCGCCTGGTCTCCCGACGGCCGGACCCTCGCCTACTGCTCCGAACACGGCGGAGACCCGGTGGCGGGCAGCCCGTACCGGATCTGCACCGTCCCGGTCCACGGCGGCCGAGTGCGCCGGCTGACCGGCCTGCCCGGCCAGGAAGGCCCCGGCCAGGAAGGCGCCTGGGAGGACTTCGACCCGGCCTGGTCCCCGGACGGCTCACGGGTGCTGTTCATCCGGGGCGTCCTCACCGGTGACGTCCTCACCGCCCGGACCGTCGCCTCCGTGGCCGCCGACGGCTCCGGACCCGTACGCGTCGAACACACCGCCGCCGACGGCAGGTTGCTGGCCCCGGCCGTCTCCCCCGCCGGGCGCACCGCCTGGCTGGGGGCGCTTCCCGGGCCCCGCAAGGCCGAGTACATCACCCTGTTCGTGGACGGGCGCCCCGTCGCCCTCGACGGCGAGATCGCGCCCGCTCCCCCGCGCTGGATCGGCGACGAGCAGCTGCTGCTCACCCTCGACGGCCGGTTCCGCGTGATCCAACCCCACCGCGGCACCGCCGCCCGCGAGATCGCCTTCGACGCCACCCTCGAGGTGCGCCGGCCCCGGTACCGGGTCAAGGAGTACGTGCTGGAGGCCGATCGGAGCCGCCCGGTCCGCGGTCTCCACCTGCCCGCCCTGTCACCGGACGGGCGCAGCGTGGCCTTCGCCGCGCTGAACGCCCTGTGGATCGCCCCCGTCACGGGCGGCGGGCCGCCGCGCAAGGTCGTCCAGGCGCCGGCCACCGCCTACGTGCAGGGGCCGGTGTGGACCCCGGACGGCCGGGCGCTGGTCTACACCGACGACCGCGACGGGCTGAACACCGTACGCCGCCGGGAGCTGTCCGGCGGGCAGGAGCGCGTCCTCGCTCCCGGCGGGCGCGTGTACGGGGTCCTCGCCCCGGACGGCAAGCGGCTGGCCGCCCTGGACCTGGCCGGCCGGCTCCTCGTACGCGATCTGGCGACGGGGACGGAGAAGGTCCTGGCGGAGGCGCTCGGCGGGGGTGGCCTGCCCGGTCCGCCGAGCTGGTCGCCGGACGGCCGGTACGTGGCACTCTGCGACCGCAACCGGCTCAACCGGCGGTTCCGCGAAGGCCACAACCTCATCCGGATCGTGGACACCGGGACCGGAGCGGCACGCCTGTACGGCCTCGCCCCGCACGCCTCGCTCTCCGACCGGTACGCGTCCGGGCCCGTCTGGTCGCCCGACGGCCGCTTCCTGGCCTGTGTCAGCGAGTCCGCGCTGTGGCTGCTGCCGGTCTCCGCGGACGGCACGCCCGCCGGGCCGGCCCGCCGGCTGACCGACGAGCCGGCCGACCACCCCTCGTGGTCCGCCGACGCGCGCACCCTGCTGTACCAGTCCAACGCCCGGCTGCGGCTGCTGGCCCTCGACGCCGCCGGGGCGCCTGCGGCGGCTCCCCGGACCGTGCCGGTCGCCCTGACCTACCGGCGCCCAACGCCCGTCGACACCGTCGTGCACGCCGGGCTGCTGTGGGACGGCACCGGCTCCGCACCGCGCACCGGCGTCGACATCCTGATCCGCGGGGGCCGGATCACCGCCGTCGAGCCGCACCGCGCCGGCCGGCGCGCCGCACGCACCGTGGACGCCTCCGACGCCACCGTTCTGCCGGGCCTGTGGGACGCCCACGTGCACCCGTACCCGTACACCTACGGAGCCCGCCAGGGACTCCTCCAGCTCGCCTACGGCATCACCACCGCCGTCTCCCTCGGCGGGTCGGCGTACGAACAGGCCCGGCTGAGGGAGGACCTGCGGGCCGGGCGGCTCGCCGGGCCCCGGCTGCTGGCGGGCGGTGAGCTCCTCGACGGCTCCCGGGTCGCCTACAGCATGGGGCGCGCCCATCGCACCCGCGAGGGGTTCAGCCGCTCCCTGGCCCGGGCCGCGGCGCTGGACTGGGACTTCGTCAAGACGTACGTCCGCGCTCCGTACGAGCAGATGGCCGAGGCCGCCCGCTTCGCGCACGACCGACTCGGGGTCGCGGCCGGGTCCCATCTGTGCGCCCCCGGGATCCAGTCGGGGCAGGACCTGACGACACATCTGGTGGCGACCGAGCGGGCCGAGTTCGGGCACGGCGCGACCCCGCAGGGGCACACGTACCAGGACACGGTGGAGGTGTACGCGCGCGGCGGCTTCGACCTCATCGCCACCCCCTTCACCGCCCTCCCCCTGATCGGGGCCGATCCGGCGGCTGCCGCGGACCGCCGGGTGACGGACATGATGCCGCCGTGGGACGTGGCGGCGCTGAAGACGGCCGCCGCGAGGCCGCCGAGCAGCGAGGAACTCGCGGTGCTGGAACGGGAGGTGGGCGTCTACCGGCGCGTCCTGCGGGGCGGTGGACGGGTGGCACTGGGCAGCGACGCGCCGATCACCCCGGTCGGGCTCCACCTCCACCTGGCCCTGCGCGCGCTGCACCGGTACGGGCTGTCCGCCGCCGAGGCGCTGACCACGGTGACCCGCACCCCGGCCCGCGTCTTCGGCGTCGAGGACCGCCTCGGCACGGTCGAGCCCGGCAAGCTGGCCGACCTCACCGTCGTCGACGGCGACCCCTTCGCGGACTTCGCGGCGCTGATCCGGGTCCGCGCGAGCGTCCGCGGCGGCACGGTCCACGAACGCCGGGCCCTGGAGGCCGCCTTCGCGGGGACCGCCGTACCGGCCGCTCCGTCCGACGAGTGGAGTGCCGTCATCCGGCAGCTGCTCCGGGACGGCTGTTGCACCGCTGAGGTCCCCGGGTCGAGTTGATCTCCAGAAGGCCTCCACACCCCGTGCCTAGGTTCTCGTGACGGGTCTCTCCGCAGGTGAGGGACAGCACACAGGACATATTCACGGGGGAACGATGGAAATCACCCAGCCTCTCGTTCTGCAGGCCGCGACATGGTTGCCGGAGGAGCGGGAGACGACCGCCGAGGTCGTGGCATCGGGCCGGATGACCGAGGAGGAAGCCCGGGAGATCGGGCTGACCGCGGTGCCGGCGGCCGACATACCGGGGCCGGACCTGGCCGTACGGGCAGCCGAGCGCGTCCTCGCGGCGGCGGAGTACGATCCCGCGCGGCTCGACCTCGTGGCGCACGCCTGGATCTACCACCAGGGCCACGACTTCTGGTCGCCCCCTCACTACGTCGCCGACCGGATCGGCGCCCGCGAAGCGCTGCCGCTCGGTGTGCAGCACATGTCGAACGGCGGTGCGGCCGCCCTGGGCGTCGCCGTGGACAGGCTCCTCGCCGATCCGCGGGCCGAATCGGCGCTGGTCACCACCGGCGACCGGTTCGCGGCGCCCGGGTTCGACCGGTGGACGGCGGACTACGGCGCCATCTACGGCGACGCGGGCACGGCGGCGCTGCTGCGGCGCCGCGCCGAGGGCGGGTCCGGCGGGACGTTCCTGCTGCGCTCGCTGTGCTCCGCGACGGCGGCGGAGTTCGAGGCGATGTACCGGGGCAGGAACCCCTTCACTCCGGCGGCTCGGTGGGACGGCGGCACCATCGACATCAGGCGCCCCAAGAAGGCCTATCTCGAAATGAACGGCGGGATGGCCGCCTTCATGAAGACCGCCACGGAAAGCGTCCGTTCGATCCTGCTGCAGTCGCTGGCGGAGGCGGGCCTCGAACCCGGCGATCCGCGGATCCGCTGGGTGGCCCTGCCACGGCTGAGCACCCACATCCTCGCCGGGACGAGCGCCCTGATCACCGAGCTGACGAAGGCGGAGATCGTCCAGGAGCGCGAGGGCAGCGGCCACCTGGGAGCGGGAGACGTGCTGGCCAATCTGGCCGACCTCTCCTCCTCGTACGACCTCGAGGCCGGGGAGTTCGCCGTGGTGATCGGTGGCGGCGGCGGATTCACCTGGTCCTGTGCCGTGGTCCAGGCGGGCTGAGAGACACCCCGCGTGCGGCCGGGGGCCGGGGCCGGCAGAGGCCGTGCCCCGGCCCCGCCCCCGGCCGCACTCGACCTACCCCTTGTTCGTGTACCGAGGTAAAGGACATTCCGTTGAACCGACCGGTGGTGGCCGTCACGGCCGACAGGGCCCTGCTCAACTGGACCATCTGGAAGGACGTGCCGATCGCCGCCCTGCCGCTGGCGTACATCGCCAAGGTGGTCGACGCGGGCGGCGCGCCGATGCTGACCCTGCCCGAGCCCGAGTCCGTCGAGGCCGTCGTGTCCCGGGCCGACGCGCTGCTGATGACCGGCGGCCAGGACATCGAGCCATGGCGGTACGGCGCCGAGGCCGACCCGCACACCCTGCCGCCGGACCCGGTCCGCGACGAGGCCGAACTCGCGGCGCTGGCAGTGGCCGAGCGGCGCGGCATCCCGGTGCTGGGGATCTGCCGCGGCCTGCAGCTGATATCGATCTCCCGGGGCGGCACATTGAACCAGCACCTGCCGCAGCACTCGCCGGCCGTCCCCGGGCAGTACGACCCCCGCCGGATCCGGATCGACGCGGACACGCGGATCGGCTCCGCGATGGGCACCTCCGCGACCGTGCACTGCCACCACCACCAGGGCATCGACAAGCTGGGTGCAGGGCTGGTGGCCACCGCCTGGTCGGAGGACGGCGTGATCGAAGCCGCCGAGGATCCGACGGCCCCGTTCGTCGTCGGCCTCCAGGCCCACGCGGAGCTGGGCGAGGACACCGTGCCGCTGTTCCGGGCCTTCATCGACGCGGCGCGAGCCGGGGCGCGTTGAGGCCGGATGCCGGCGGGCCGGTGGGCTGTCTGCCGGGGGCCGGCCGTTGAGCCCGGCCGTCGAGGTCAGCCGTTCACGTGGCGGCTGCCTCCTGGCCCCGGGCGGCGGCCCAGGCCTGAGCGAACAGTTCGTGCACCGGCACCGGAGCGAGCAGCCGGAGGAACGGGCCGTCCGGGTCCGGGCCGGAGACGGTGGCCAGGTGGGTGGCCGTCTTGGCGGTTTCCAGGGGGAGGTGCGGGGGCTTCAGGTCCGTCCACGGTCCCGGGACGAAGGCGGTGCGTCCGGCGCGGGCGCGGCGGGCGGCGAGCACCGCGCCGGCGGCCACCAGCTCCGCGCGGGCGGCCTTGTGCCGGTCCTGGGTCCAGGCGTTCCAGCGCCGCACGTTCTGGTCGGTGGGCCGGGCGAGGGCCAGCAGCTGGAGGTGGAGGGCGGCGGCGTCCTGGCCGACCCCCAGTGTCCGGGCCGCCTCCGCGACCAGGTCCGGGGTGCTGAGCGCCGGGTTCAGTTCGTAGCCGCCGGGCGGTACCGGGGTGGCGGCGGCCCGCTCGGCCGTCCGGGCCAGGCCGTCGAAGAGCCGCTGGTGGCGGTGTACGAGCTCCAGCAGCCGGGTCAGGCGTAGTTCGGCGCAGAGCCGGCCCGCGCGCTGCACCCGCTCCGGTTCGGCCAGTGCGCCGGGGCGCAGGAAGACGTCGCCGGCGGGTACGGCGACCACGAACAGGCCGTCGTCGTATGCCGTCGAGGCCTCGACCGCCTGCTCCCCCGCCGGCTGCGGGCCCGGTAGGACGGGGCCCTGGTAGGGGGCGAAGGCCGGGTCGCCGGGCACCGCCTCGGCGAGCGGCCGGAACCGGCCCAGGGGGATCAGCGTGCCGGGGTCGTCGAGGACGGTCCGCAGCCGGGAGTACAGGGCGAGGGCGCCCGCGGCGGCCGGATCGGCGACCGGCCGCTCGGTCAGGGCCCAGGCGATCACCGACGCGGCCGCCCGGTGCGCGGGGCGGGTGGCGGGCACCCGGGGGCCGGCCGTGCCGTCGGGGCCCGCGTGGTGGAGGTCGAGTCCGCCGGTCGCGCTGCCGGCGAGGACGTAGCCGCCCTCGCCGAGGAAGGCCTCGCTCTCCGGGGCCCGGCCGGCCGGGAGGGAGCGCGCCCATGCGTCGGCGAGGCCCAGTTCGGACTCCAGTGCCACGGCGAGGCCCTCGTCCACGTACGGGACGGTGCCGAGCAGCCCGGCCCAGACGGCGGCCATGCGTTCCGCTGCCGCGACGGTCCCGCCCGGCGCCCACAGCTCGGCCGGGTCCTGCGGCAGGCCGGCGGCGAGCACCGCGCGCCGGCCGGCGTCGCCGAGGCGGTGGCGGTAGTCGGCGTACTCGCGGGCCACGTCCTTGTTCGCCTTGTACGGTGCCGAGCGCAGCAGCTTCAGGTGGTCGCGGTGGTCCTCGCGGGCGGGCAGCCCGCCGAGGACCAGGGCGGCGATCGGGCGCCGTACCCCGGTGCGCCAGCAGAAGAGGTCCACCGCTTCGGGATGGAGGGGCAGCGGGCCGTGTTCGGCGAGGAGTTCCAGCAGGCGGGGCAGGCGGGCGCGGTCGTCCCCGGCGATGGTGAAGGTCTCGCATTCCTCGGCCCCGGCGGGTTCCGGTGCGGCGGCGGGCTGGAGGAAGCGGGCCAGGCCGCCGCGTTCGGCGGCGGAGGCCACCGGGCCGGCGGTCCGGCAGGCGGAGAGCTGCTGTTCGGGGGCGCGGCCGGTGCGCCAGGCCCCGCCCGGTTCGGCGAACGGCTGGGTGCTCCAGGTCTCCAGCAGCGCTACGAGGGCGGCGCGGTCCTCGTCGGAGGTGGGTGCGGTGGCGGCCCGCCAGGCCACGGCGTCGATCCGGCCGACCAGGACGGCCCATTCGGCGGGTCTGGCGGGCAGTGCGAGGCGCCTGGTCTCGTCGTCGATCTCACCGCGCAGGTGGCGGCCGTCCGCGGCGACGGCGGTGAGCAGCGCGGGGTGGGGCTGGGGCACATGGGCCTCGTAGGCGCGGAGTTCCGGCAGCAGGCCGCACAGGGCGGGGGTGAGGACGGTGTCCGGGACCGGGGTGCCCAGGTGCACCGCCGGGCCCGATCGCATGATGGCCACCCGGCGGGACAGTTCCCGGCGGCGGCGCAGGATGTCGGCGGCCAGCTGCGCGGCGCGTGCCACACCGGCCTGGACGCGGGGTTCGGTCACTCCGGCCAGGGACGGCGAGCGGTCCGGGTCGGATTGCAGGGCGGCGTCGAGGAGGGCCCGTACGGCGTCGTCGTCCACGGTCCGCAGCGCCTTGGAGGAGGTTTCGTCGCGCGGGGTCAGGAAGTGCCAGAACGCGGGCGGCGGGACCGGGCCGGCCTGCTCGCCGAGGGTGCGGGTGCGGCGGGTCTTCGTGTCGGAGCCGGGGAAGCCGGGGACCTGCCAGAGCAGGGAGTTGTCCTCGGCCGCGTGGCAGCGGATGATCTCCTCGCCGGCCAGCACCCCGTCCTCGCCGCCCTGCGGCAGGCCGATGATGCCCCAGGGGCGGCGGCCCCAGCGGCGGCTGCGGTAGTGGGCGCGGCGGCCGTCGACGGACTCGAGGAGGAATTCCCGTGGGGAGTAGCCGGACCACGGGGTGCGGTTGAAGACCCGGCAGCCGACCAGCGGGCCGTCCTGGCCGAGCGGGGAGGCGGGTGCGCCGGGCGGCATGGCCGCCAGGATCTGGCCGTCCTTGTAGTGCTCCATGCCCGGCGGTACGTCGACGCCGCGGTGGAACGCGGGCAGGGTGCGGTCGGCGGTCGGTTCTCCGGTGAGCGGGTCGAGGCGGGCCCAGGTCTCCACGGAGTGGAACACCCTGGCGCTCCAGAAGCCTTCGCCGTCGCTCATCTGCATGTCGCGGTGGCCGATGCCTTCGCGGCCGCCGGGGCGCAGGATCCGCTCTCCGTCGTACCGGCCGCCGCCGTCCGGGCTCTCGAACTGGAAGCCGAGTCCGCCCTGGATGCTGCTGCCGTAGGGGCGCAGGCCCAGCTGGTGCTCGGGTTCGAAGACGTCCTCGGGCCGGTCGGCCCAGAAGGCGTGCTCCCCCCAGGTGTTGCGGGCGTGGTCGGTCCAGCTCACCAGGAACCGTCCGCCCACCCAGTGCACGGTGTGCGCGGTGGCGTCGTCGGGGATCTCGAAGGAGCACTGACCGCGGCGGCCGGCGTGGTCGACGGCGACGGCCCGGCCGGTGCCGTACACGGTGAGGACGGGCCAGGTGGAGGTGACCTGTACGGTCTCGTCCGGGCCGAAGCCGGACAGCGCCTCCTCCAGGGCGGGCCAGCCGAGTTCCTCGGGCAGTCCGGCGCGCAGGGCGCGGGCCAGCGGGCCGGTCAGGTCCAGTCCGGCCAGGGCCTCCTCGATCCCGTCGAGGGCGGTGGTCGTCGGCCGGTCCAGCAGCTCGCGCAGTTCGTCCACGGCTTCGTCGGCCGCGGCGAGGCCGCCGCCGCGGAGCGCGCCGAGGAGGTTCTCTATCCGGCTGTGCACTTCGGCGGCGATGCCGGCGTTCTGCGGGAGCCGGGTGATCGCGGTGCCGCCGCCGCGGAGTCCGGCGTGCACGGTGCCTTCGAGCCGGCGTCCGAACACCGGGTCGGCGGCGAGGGCCTTGAGGTCGCGCTGGGAGTGCTCGTCCCAGAATTCCAGTCGCACGGCGGGGCCCGGGTCCTCGACGGGGATGTCCTCGGCCAGGCAGGCGTCCAGCAGGTCGGCGTCCAGGTGCTGGTAGCGGTAGCGGTCCTCGTGCAGCCGCACCGGGGTGCCGGCGGCCCGCAGCCTCGGGGCGAACCGGGCCACCAGGCCGAAGAGTTCGGGGGGCATGGGCTGGCGGACCACTCCGCCCCAGGCGGGGCGGTGGGAGTAGGCGCGCGCATACCGGCGCAGCCAGTCGCCGAGCCCGCCCTCGGGGTCGATGCGGCCGGCCGCGGCGGCTTCGGCCGCGCCCGAGTTCAGCAGGATCCGCAGCCAGGCGGCCGCGTTGTTCTTCGATTCCGGGAACAGGTCGAGCAGGGCGGCTCGCACCTCGTCACCGGGCTGGTGCTCGCCCAGCAGGTCCGCGACCGCGGCCAGCAGGCGGTCGGGCACCGCCTTGCCGCGCGCCGTGGCCACCAGCTGCCCCAGGACCCGGGCTTCCTCGGCCGGGTCCAGTCCGGCGGCCCGGGCCGATGCCCGGACCCGGCGGGCCAGGTCGGCGGGCAGCTCGCCCGGGGAAGCCGCCCAGGCGGTGAGGACCCGTACGAACTCCTGGTGCGCCGGGCCGGGTTCGAGGGCGGCGGCCAGCCAGGCCTGGTGTCCGCTCAGTTCGGTGGCGGGGAGGGCGCCGTGGCTTGCGTACAGCAGGACGTTCGCCCGGTGCCAGTCGGGGTCGACCGGCAGCTGGTGGGCGCGCTCCGCCTTGCGGGCGAGGGTGTAGCAGCGGGCGGCGGCGCGCTGCTGCCCGGTGAGGAGCCAGTGGCCGACCGTGTCCCAGAACCAGGGCAGGTGCGCGGGCGGCAGCTGCCGTGCCTGGAACTCCATCCCGTCCACGAACCGGCCCGGCTTCTCGTACGCACGCATCCGGGCCTTGTCGGCCACGTCGATCAGGGCGAGCGCGGCCGGCTCGGCGCCGGGGTCGTGGGCGCGGACCCAGTCGGTGTACACCGCGGAGGTGCGCGGGTTGGACGGAAGGAGGATCTGGCTGGTCATGCACCGATCTTGGCAGGTGCCACTGACAGCGTCCGGCGCGGGCCGTGCCACTGACAGCGCCCGACAAGGGCCGTGCCACTGACCGCGCCCGGCACGGGCCGGTCCGCCCGTGCCGGCACCCCGGCCTGAGCCCCCCTCAGCTCGGGGAGGCGGGTTCAGCTCAGGAAGGCGGCGGTGGCGGACACGAACCGGTCTGCGTCGTCGAGCCAGGGGAAGTGTCCGGCTCCGGGCTGGATTTCGAGCCGGGCGTTCGGGAACAGCCCGGTGAACTCGGCCACCGCCTTGGGCGGGGCACCCAGATCGGCCTCTCCGGCGAGCAGCAGCACCGGTGCCGGCAGGGCAGCGAGGGCCGTGCGGGTGGCGTCCGGGTCGTAGGCGCCCTCCGCGCCGAAGGCAGCCGCGGCCTCCTGGTTCCGCTGCCGGTGCTCGGCGGCCTGATGGGCTTGGGCCGCGGCGTCCCAGCGGCCGTAGAAGAACGGTGCCATGGCCTGCCGGCTGTCGTCCGCGGCCCGGCCGGCCACGACGGCTTCCAGCGCCGCGAACGCCGTGGGGAACCACGGCTCGTCCCGGTGGAACCGTGCGGTCTCGCGCCGGTCGTCGCCGGTGATCGTCAGCCCCACGGCCAGTACGCTCGGCGTGATCAGTGCGAGCCTGCCGATGCGTTCCGGGTGGCGGCCTGCGTACAGCGCTGCCAGGTTCGCGCCGGCGGAGTGCGCGAGCAGGTCCGTCTCGTCCAGGCCCAGGTGCTTGCGCAGGGCCTCCACGTCGTCGACCAGTCGATCGCAGCGGTAGGAGGCGGCATCCGCCGGTTTCGCCGACCGGCCGGTGCCGCGGAGGTCCAGCCTGATCAACTGTCGGTGTGCGGAGAGGCCGCCGAGCTCGCCGAGGTAGGCGGAGTCCTGCATGGGTCCCCCGGGCAGGCAGACGAGCGGGGGGCCGTCTCCGAACACGTGGTAGGCGAGTTCGGTTCCGTCGTGTGCGGAGAAGGAAGGCATGATCGAGACCATGTCAGCGTCGTTCCGGCAGGGCAATCGGGTTTCGCCGGTGGGCCGCGAAAACTACGGCAGAGCACGCAGCCATCACGAAACGGACACAACCCGACACAACTCGTCGAGCAGAATCGTTGTCCCGGCATGGAGGAGACCATCCCTGCCCCGCGGACACCCACCATCTGGTCGTCGAAGCCGCCCGGTGCTCCCCCGGCGGTGTCCGACACACCGGTCTACGACGCCCTGGAGCGCCAGTGGCGGCGCGAAGGCCGGGAGGTACCCCGGCCACCCGCCCCGCAGGGCTGGACCAGGACCGAACCCACGGACCTGTTCCGCCGGACCTGACGACTCACCGCTCACCGCTCACCGCTCACCGCTCACCGCTCACCGACTCGACGACTCGACGACTCGACGGCTGACGGCAGCCGCTGGATCGCGACCATCGCGGCATCGTCCCCCAGGATTCCGCCGGCCGCGTGGGCGGTCAGGTCGGCACGCAGCCGGTCCAGGAGTTCCTGCGGGCCCAGGGCCGGCCAGGTCGCGAGGCGTTCC
Source organism: Streptomyces sp. NPDC051211 (assembly GCF_040689505.1). Lineage (NCBI taxonomy): Bacteria > Bacillati > Actinomycetota > Actinomycetes > Kitasatosporales > Streptomycetaceae > Streptomyces > Streptomyces sp. NPDC051211. The sequence goes on along the minus strand of NZ_JBFBAV010000016.1, from coordinate 19,621 downwards.
GGCAGGGGATAGAACACGCCTTTCTCGTCCCGCGCCTCCAGGACTCCGTCGGTGTAGAGGAGCACGATGTCGCCCGGCGCGAAGGCGAAGGCTTCCGGGGCGACGCGGGATTCCACGAGTGCGGCGAGGCCGAGGGGCGGGGCCGGATGGCTGACCTCGAGGGCGCTGACCTGTCCGCCGCGGAGCAGCAGCGGCGGCGGGTGCCCGCAGTTGACGAGGTGGATGACCGGGTCCTGGTCGGGAATGTCGAGCACGGCCGCGGTGACGAATCCTTCGCCCCGGTCGCCGCCGATGTCGATGCCGGGGACACCGGCGCCGTCCGGGTCCGGGGCGACGGCTCCTTCCAGATAGGCGACCAGCCCCGGCAGGCCGGCCTCCTGATGGGCTGCGGCCCGGAAGGCGCCGAGGACGAGGGCCGCGTCCCCGACCGCTTCCAGGCCCTTGCCGCGTACGTCGCCGATGATCAGCCGGGTCCCCCGGGCGGTACGGGCGGCGGCGTACAGGTCGCCGCCGATCTGCGCCTCGGCCTCGGCGGCCAGGTACACACAGGCCACGCGCAGCGGGCCGATCCGCTCGCGCAGCGGCCGCAGGACCACCTGTTGCGCGGCCTCGGCCACCGACCGCAACTGGATCAGCTCCTTCTCGTGCACTTCGCGGAGATGGGCGAAGAGCGTCACGAACACGGAGATGAGCACCAGCGAGATGATCTGAAACGTGTGGTTCAGGTCGGTGAGGCTGGTGCGGACCGCCGCGACCGTGGCCTGGGCGAGGACGGCGACCGCGCCGATGACCGCGGTGGTGCGGGGGCCGGCGAACGAGGCGGTCAGGGCTGGGGCGGCGACCAGGAACGGGCCGAGGTGGACCTCGGGCGGAGCGAGGATGTCGACCACCGTCACGAGAGCGATCAGGGCGAGCGGGACCGCCACCAGCGCGTGGCCCAGCCCTGCCGACCGGTGGTTGGCCGCCCGCAGTCGCCGAAGGTGCATCCCTCTTGCATACACCGCCCCGGTGTCGGCGGCAGGGCTGCCAGTGACGTTTCTGTGGTGAATCCGGCTAGGCCGTTGGGGTGAGTAAAGGGTGCGTAGGGAGAAGTTCTAGGGATCCCCCGGAAATGATCAGTTTTGGGTAAAGGGCCGCCGCGTCACGTCGGCCCGACCCTGCCCCTGTGCCATCGCAACCACCATGGAGGATTCGGACGATGACGTTCGGGAACACGCTGCGCGAGCAGATCGCCCAGCCCGGCACGACACCCCTGATCGGCGTATACGACATGTACTCGGCGTCCGTCGCGGCCGGGCACTACGACGGGATGTTCGTCTCCGGTTTCGGATTCGCGGCCTCGTACTACGGACTGCCCGACATCGGGTTCATCGCCTGGCCGGACATGGTCGCCTTCGTCCAGCGGCTGCGCGGCGCCTTCCCCCGGCACCACCTGCTCGTGGACATCGACGACGGATACGTCGACCCGGAAGTGGCCTGCCACGTCGTGGAAGGGCTGGAACGGATCGGGGCCTCCGGGGTCATCCTGGAGGACCAGAAGCGGCCGCGCAGGTGCGGGCATGCGGACGGCAAGCAGGTGCTGCCGCTCGCCGAGTACCTGGAGAAGCTGGAGATGGTGCTGGCCACCCGGACGGACCTGGTCGTCGTCGCGCGGACGGACGCGACCGAGGAGGCCGACATCCTGCACCGGGCGGAGGCCCTGGCCGCCACGGATGCCGATGTCGTACTGGTCGACGGGGTCCGGAGCGTGGAGTGGATCCGGCGGATCCGCAAGGTGGTCGGCGACAAGCCGCTGCTGTTCAATCAAATCGCCGGCGGCAAGTCGCCGCGCCTCTCGCTCGGCGAGCTGACCGAGCTCGGTGTCGATGTGGCGATCTACAGCACGCCCTGCCTGTTCGCGGCGCACCGGGCGATGGACACGGCCCTCACCGAGCTGCGGATCGCCGACGGACGGCTGCCGGCCACGGACGGCGCCGATGAGATCGGCGTCGGCGAGTCCACCAGGCTGCTGACGAAGAACATCGCGCGGCACCACCCCATGCGCGAGCGCGTGGGTGTGGGTGTGGGCGTGGGCGTGTGACCGTTCCGCGCCTCCGGGCCGCCGTCCTCGCGGCGGCCCTGCTGGGCGGTGGGGCGGCACCCGCCGCCGCGGGCGACAGCCTGATCACCGTCATCGACAACTCGCACGCCGACTCCGTGGTGGAGGTCGACCGGGCCGCCAACGTCCAGAGCGGCAGCGGCACCGCGGGCAGCGACCACGACGGGAGTGCCGTGGACATGCTGGCCACGCTGGTGGAGGCCGTGCATTCCGGCGAGGGGGACGGCGGCGGCTGAGCGGCGGCACGTACGGAACGGCCGGGCCCCGTGGTGGGGCCCGGCCGCTCTGCTGTTCCGGTCCTGGTCGACGCACGACGCACGACGCACGTCAGCCGTCAGCCGTCCCGGCCCTGCCAGGTGGTCACGCAGGCCTCGTTGCCTTCGCGGTCGGCGAGCACCCAGAAGGCCGGAGCACGGGCCGCCGACAGGAGGTGTCCGCCGGCCGCCAGCGCGGCCTCGATCCGTCGGAGCGCCTCGTCGTGCGGAACGCAGATGTCGAAGTGGATGCGATTGCGCTGCGGGCGCGCGAGCTCCATCTGCTGGAACCAGACCGCCGGGCCCTGCCCGAGGGGGTCGACGATCGCATCGTGGGGCCCGTCGGCTCCCGCCTCGTCGCCGTAGCCCAGAACCGCCCTCCAGAACGGGCGGATCGCGGCGATGTCGAGAGCGTCGATGGCGATCTCCAAGAGCTGGACCGACCGCGGCGCCCCCGTGCCGATCTCGGGTTCCGTTCTCAGCCCGATCCCACGGACGGCAGCGGAGATCCGATGCGCGAGGTCGACGTCAGCGGTGGTCACCGCTGCCTGGTCGGAGGACTGCAGGGTGAGGACGACCCTTCGGGGTCTGACGTCGAGGGAAAGGTGTCGGTCCGCATCCTCACCGCATGCCGTGACCGCGATGGTCGCCACCTCCGTCGCCGAAGCCAGCGACCCGACCGGGACCGATGTTCGCAGGGTGCCCAGCAGGAGACGCCATCCCTGGTCGCCGACCGCGTCCGAGGCTTCCTCGCGAGTCAGTGCTGCTTCCATGCCGGGCATCCTCGCAGCCGCGACTGACGATTACCTGCCCGATCGGAGATCCGGGACCGCCAGGTCCGGCCGCCTCAGTCCGGCCGCCTCAGGTCCGGTTGCCTCGGTCCGGCCGCCAGGTCCGGTCGCCGCAGCTCCCGCCGCCTCAGGTTCGCCGCCGCAGGTCCGGACGCCTCAGCTCCCGCCGCCGCAGCTCCGGCCGCCTCAGGTCCGGCCGCCTCAGGTCCGGCCGCCTCAGGTCGGGTCGCCGCAACTCCCGCCGCCTCAGGTTCGGCGCCTCAGGTCCGGCTGCCAGGTCCCGCCGCCTCAGGTCCGGTCGTCCTCTGCCCGGTCCTCCTGCAACGTACGCATCCGCTCCGGGTCGGCCGGCGGCTGCGAGGAGCCGGTGCCCGTCCGGGACGCGACCCCGGGCGGGCGGCCGTGCTCGTCCACCATCGCGCCGTCCTGCTGCAGCCGAGACCCGAGTCCCTTCGGCCGGTCCTCTTCCCTGGCACCCATCGGCCCACCTCCTACGGCGCCCCTGCCCCGGCCGACCGGCCGTATGCACGCTCGGCGGCAGGCGGCACGGCGCGGAGGTCGGGGCCGAAGCGTTATCGTTCCGGGCCCTTCCTGCGGCCCGGCGCCGGTACGGTCCTGCACCATGCCCGTCAGACCCACCGCCCCCGCCCTCGCCCTCCTCCTGGCCGCCGCCGCGCTCGCCGGCTGCGCCCCGCAGGGGGCCACGAGCGGCTCCGCCACCCCCGCCGGTACGGCCTCGGCCGGAGCGGCGGCCGGCTCGGCGGCCACCTCGGCGGCCGGATCCCCGGCCCTGCCGTCCCCGGCCGGCACCCCGTCGGCCACCCTGGCGGCCGGCTCTCCCTCGCCCTCGCCCACCGCGGCGCAGCCCCGCCCGGTGGCACCGTCCCCGAGCCGGGTGGCGCCCACGCCCCCGCCCGCGTCGGCGACTCGGCTCGCGATGTCGGTGTCGGCGCCGGGCGGCCGGCTCGCGCTGGTCCGCGGGGGCCCCGCCCAGGAGTTCAGCGTCACCCTGCGGAACGGCAACACGCGCGCGTACGGGCACCTGCTGCTCGCCTTCCAGCTGGAGTCCCTGCTCTACGCGGCGGGTGATGTACGCGCGCCCGGCGACGGTGACGGCTTCGTCCTGGAGCGCCGGGACCCGGCCAGTGGCGCCTGGCGGACGGTCGAGCTGCGCATCGCCAATGACGTCATGCCGTACTGGCTGCTGCGGGGCGGCACGCCGCTCGCGCGGGACGCCGTACGCACGGAGAAGTTCCGCCTGCGCGCCCTGACCGCCGGGCCCACCGGGAGCACCCCGCTGATGGTGTCGCTGGTCGACACCGACGCCCACGGCCGCGTCGGCTCCCTCTCCCTCCAGCACACCACGACCCGCCGCTGACGCCGTTCCCGGCCGGCGGGGACGTCCGCGGCGGCCGGGGCATCCACTCAGCGGCAGAGTTCGTCGAGGTCGTCGAGGAACGTCGGGAACGCTCGGCCCGAACCTCGGCGACGATCTCCCGGGCCGGTCGGCGCGGGCTGCTCGCGTGCCGTTCGGCGAGGCCGGCCAGGGCCGTGTCCGGGCGTGCCTCGCGGTGGTCGTGCAGGGCGGCTTCCCTCGGTCCGCAGCCGTCGGCCTCAGTCCGAAGCCGTCGGCCAGGACCCACAGGAAGCCGGACAGGTTCCCGGCTCCAGCAGGCCGCTCTCACTCTCCGAGCCCATGAACACCACGGGCTGCTCGGCGAGGGGCCGACCCGGCCGGGCGCACCAGACGGCGGCGAGGCCGCCGCTGCCGTCCTGCCCGAAGACCCGGTACGCGCCGCCGTCGAGCTCGTGGTTGCCGGTCCAGTGAGGGCTAGCGCCGAGGTAAGCCCAAAAAGCCGCCAGTTCTTGATCTCGGCGGATGTGGTGGTCGGTCAGCTCGACGCAGGCTGGCAGCCGGGAGTGCGTTGACGCGGTCTCGTACTCGCGGCGGGCCTTGCCTGGGCCGGGAGCGCCGCGGTGCCGTCGAGGACCTGGCAGAGGTCGAGGAGTCGCCAGTGGACCGCGAGGACGGCGGTGACGCGCAGGGTGTAGCCCTGGCCGCGTCGTACGGTGATGCCCTGGTCGAGTGCCCGCCGAGCGCGCCAGGTCCGCGACGGCGGTACGGAGGCGCCGCAGCTGACGTCATGGTCGCGGGCGAGGGCGGCGATGGAGCGGCCTTCCAGGTACGCGGTGCGCACTCGTCGGCCTTCGTGGCTGGGACGGCGGGGCGGCGCCCGCCCTTGTTGCCCTTCGTCTCGGCGGCCCGCAGCCCGTCGTACGTCAGTTCGCGCTGGAGGTCGCGCTGGAGTTCGCCGGCGGCGGCGAGGGTCTGCACCATGAATTTCACGGTGGACAACAGCTCGCCGGTACGCGGGTGGCACGGACGGGCCTGCCGCCGGGCGTCGCGGCGGCGAACGGGGTGAGAGTTCACCGATCCGACCTTTTCCCGAGCGCGGCAAAACATCGCCGGCATCCAAGGGCGGGCTCGCCCGTAAGGCAGGCGGAAATCGGGAGCACAATTAGCGATATACGGAACGGCGGAATGCACGATACGCATACGGTCAGCCGTCATGGAGTCAGTCGCAGGGCCACGGCTTACCAAGTAAGTCAAGACTTATCTTTAGGGAACTTCGACCGTATGGTGTGGCTCGAATCGAAGGAGCCCCCTGTTGTCGAAAATGAATGATCCCGCTGTGCGTGCGGTTGAATCGGAGGGGGATTATGTGTCCTCCTTATACGAGTTGCTCACCGAGCGGCTTTCCGAGGCGCGAGTACACCGAGCGAGTGTGCTGAAGGCCCCGACGGAAAGCGCCGGTGAGGCATACGAGAGAGAAATCGCCGCCGAGCGTCTGGCCAAGGAAATCGGCCGGCTGGAGGGCGCCGAAAAAGGGCTGGTCTTCGGGCGCATCGACTGGACGGATGGCACGGCCCTGCGCATCGGGCGGATCGGACTGCATACGGAGGAGGATGACCTGCCTCTGCTCGTGGACTGGCGCGCGAACGCGGCGCGGCCCTTCTACGAGGCGACACCGGTCCACCCGATGGACCTGCGGCGGCGCCGGCACCTGCGCCTCGAGGAGCGCACGGTCATCTCGGTGAGCGACGAACTGCTGGACGGGACCGCCCCGACCGACGAGGACGTCGTGGGGGACGGCCCGTTGACCGAGGCTCTGTCGGCACGGCGTACGGGCAGGATGCACGCGGCAGTCGCGACGCTGCAGGCCGAGCAGGACGAGATCGTCCGCTCCGCCCACCGCGGGGTGACCGTGGTGCAGGGCGGGCCCGGCACCGGCAAGACGGTGGTCGCCCTGCACCGGGCGGCCTACGTCCTGTACGCGTTCCCGCGCGCCGCGGAGGAGGGTGTCCTGGTGGTGGGCCCGAACGCCCGGTTCCTCGACTACATCTCCCAGGTCCTTCCCTCGCTCGGAGAGAACGACGTCGTTCTGGCGACCTGCCGGGAACTGGCCGGAGTGTCCACGGACACGGTGGACCCGTTCGATACGGCGCGTCTCAAGGGCAGCTCCGACCTCGCCGACGCCTTGGCCGGCCTGCTGCGCGTCCACCAAGCCCCCGCCGGTGACTTCACCGTGCGGGTCGGACAGGAACTGGTTCACCTGTCCGGCGAGGAAGTCGCCACGGCACGCGACGCCGCCGTGGCAGCCGCACCGGGGCACAACCCCGCGCGCCAGGTGTTCAGGGAGCTCTTGGTCGACGCCGTCACCGACGCGATGCAACGAGACATGGGCGACCTCCTGGAGCAGATCGACGCCGATGCCGCCAGGATGACCGGCATGGACCTCGACCGGTTCACGGGAGCCGCCCAGCGCCGTGCCGAAGGTGCGGCCGACTCGGGTCCGGTCCACGAGCTGGACCTGGACGCCATCCGAGCCGATCTCCTCGACGACGACGCCGTCGACCGAGCGGTCGAGGTGTTGTGGCCGCGGCTGGTGCCCGGTGACCTCGTGAAGGCGCTCCTGACGAACGCCGGCGCTCTCGCCGAGCACCTGCCCCGCCTGACCGCGCAGGAGCGGTCCCTTCTGCTGCGCGGTCCGGACGACCCGTGGACCGATGCCGATGTGCCGTTGCTGGACGAGGCGGCGAGCCTGGTCGACGGCTCCCCCGAGCGGACGTACGGGCACGTCGTCGTCGACGAGGCGCAGGAACTGACCGCCATGCAGTGGCGGATGATCGTTCGCCGCTGCCCGGCAAGGGCGATGACGCTGGTGGGTGACTTCGCCCAGGCAGGCCCGGTCGCGACAGCACGCGACTGGAAGGAAGCACTGAGCCCCCACCTCGGACCGCGGTTCAAACTGCACAACCTGACCGTCAGCTACCGCACCACGCAGGAGATCCTGGAGAGCGTCCGGGACCTGCTCGCGCGGATCGCTCCGGACCAGAAGCCCACACGGTCACTGCGAAGCGGTGAGAGCCCTCGCACCGTGACCGCACCTCCGGACGGGTTGGTCACCGCCGTCGTTCAGGAACTCCGCGCCCAGAGCACCGCGCACCCGGGCGAGCTTCTGGGAGTGATCTGCGCGGACACCAGGGTGAGCGAGCTGACGACCCGGGGCATCGCTCACCACGCACGCATCGTGCCGGCGTCCGAAGCACGCGGCCTGGAATTCGACGGGGTCGTCGTCATGAACCCCGAGGAAATCATCACGGCCCGCCCCGGCGGGGAAAGGGACTTGTACGTAGCCCTGACCCGGGCCACCAAGCGCCTCTGCACAATCACCGTCCGGCCCGCCTGACGACTCGGCGCCCGCGTCGTCGCCGCGGGCGCACCCGGCGTGGCACAGACACCTGCCCGCGCGCACGGGGCTGCTCGCCACCTCACCGCTCGTGGCCGCACCCGGCATCGCGCGGCCGGGTCCAAGCCGACGGCGGCGGGCCGGTCCGCGTCGCAGACCGCGCACAGCTCCAGGTGAATCGGCCGCCCCTCGGCGTCATCCTGCGGCATCAGGACGCTGGTGATCAGATCGCCACGACAGCGCGAGCACTGCGGAAGATTGTCGGCGAGCTCAACTCCTCCATCTGGCCCCCTTGTTCAGGATCCGAGGATCGTATGCCCCGGCGGGTCAACCGGCCCCGGGCCGGGCGGCGCCTGGTTCCGCTGATCCCGGCCCGAAGGGGCCGTCCGGCCGCTGCTCCTCGCCGCCGAAGCCGCGGTCCAAGCCTTTGACGACCGGGTCCAGCTCCAGGGCCGTCTTGGCCGTGAACATTCCGCTCGACCACGAGCTGGCTGATCTTGGCGATGCCGCCAAGATCACGGACTTCTCCGTCGTCGAGCGTTTCAAGTCCACCTGGGTGACGACCAACGTCCTCCGGACGGTGCTGTGCACGGCGGCCCTCGGCTGCCTGGTCCGCGCCTGCTTCCTCAACGGCCGACTTCGCGTTTCTTGATCGATTTCAGGTAAGGTCCGGCTCGCCTGAAGAACAGACAGAACGACCTTGGGGGAGCCGGACTATGAAGCGCTGGGCGAAGTGGGTGGCCGTCGGAACGGTGGGGGTGCCGCTGGCACTCACCGTGGTTGCCTGCGCCGGGGCGAAGTCCCTGGAGGAGGCCGCGAAGGGTACTTGGGACTGCACGATCTCCGACGGTGGCCGCGGAATCTCCGCGACGGTGACCGTCGGAGACGGGACCTACCAGGTGAGCGATGGCGGCCGCGAGGGCAGCTCCGGGACGTGGCAGCTCTCCGGCGGCAAGCTGGAGGTCAAGGGCGACGACGGCCCGTACCACGTCAGCGGTGTGCCCGGAGAGGCGAAAGAGCTGATGGGCATGGAGTTCGGCGAAGACGGTAGCGACGAGCTGTCGCCCTGGAGCGTGGGATGGAAGGGCGACACCGTCACCTTCCCGTACCACGGCGCCAAGGTCACCTGTCAGAAGATGTAGGTCTGAGGGCCCCGGCGCCGCCGTAACCGGCGCCGGGGCCGTCGGGGTTGGGCCGTCGTGGTCCCGTGGCCGACGCCGGGTCCGTCGACGTTGGCCACGGCCGCGGGCCCTGGGCCCGGGGTCCTCGGTCGGCGACCGCTCACCGCGGAACCGCTGACCGACGCCGCCTCGCAGGTTGGCGTTCATCGCCTCAAACGTGGGCGGCGCCCTCGCCGCTCGCTGCCGCGCCTTGCCGAGGCGGAAGCGGAAGCCGAACGGCTGGACCACGAGCTGGCAGAGCGCTTCGGGGCCGGTCATTTGCACACGATCAACCTCCGCGAACTCCGCGGCTGGCTCGCCCTGGTCTCCGGCCGACCGGCTGCCGCCGCCCCGGTGGTACCTGCCCCCCAACTCCACTCGACCGCGCACGGGCCGACACCCGGCCACCGAGTCCTCGGGCATGCGGGCTCTACACAGCTGGTCGCAGATCGAGGACGACAGGGAAGTCCTCGACCTCGCTCCCGAGCTGGAGGCCATGCTCACAGAGGTAACCGGCCGGGACAGCGGCCCCGTGCGGTTCCTGCGGACCCGAGCCAACCGCCGGCAGGGCGCCGCCCAGCCCTAAGCAAGTGAATCTCAGCAGTTCGCCGCTCTTCCCATCACTTGCTTCGATCTTGAACAGCGCGGGAAGGAGGGCGAGCAAGAGCATGCTGAACCCTTGGTGATCACCAGCCGTAGAGTCGCGCTCATGGGTGATGACTGGCGGACGGACCGGATCGGCAGCGCACTTCGGGGTGGGAACCCTGCGGTGCTCCGGCGGCTGGGAGCGGGATTCGCGGTGATCGGGGACATTCAGTTCCTGCCTGGATACTCGGTGCTGCTGACAGATGATCCTGCGGTGCAGCGACGATGACCGAGCGCCCTGCGGGGTGCAGTTCCGTGTTGAAACCGGGCTCACCTCGCCACTGCTCCTTGCCGCTCACCATGTCGAGGCCGACCAGAACGTCGTACTCGGCCTTCGGCGTGGGGCCAGACCCACCGGGCTTCCTGTGCAGCGGAGCCAAGAGCCACCGCCTGGGGATCCGGCCCCTCAGGGCGGATGACCTTCTGCAGATGCCAGGAGGCCCCTGGGAACTCGCAGTCATCCCAGCTTCCGGTGCCAGGACGGCCGCAGGGGCCGCCTGGCGCATCGGGTCGATACATCCCCGAGTTGCCAGGCGGCCCCTGTCCTCACGCGCCGGCCCCGTATCCGGATCCGAATACCGAGGGCTTCTCAGTCTCCGATGAAGAGCAGGTAGCCCGAGCGGCGGATCGCCTGGTGGCTCTGCTCGACGATGTGCCTCACCACAGGCGTCTGCTCCTCTTCCGGAAGCTGCTCGAGTTCGACGACGAGACGCTCCAGTTGGGGGGTGTTGAACATGGTCAGATCGTACGGCGAGATGCCGCGCCGCAGGCTGTTCTCCGGTGCTCGCACGCACATCGCGAGGAACGAGTCCTCCGCGTCGTCACCGAATTCCTCGACGACGTCCTGTGCACGGTTCAATCTCCGGATCCCCAGGCCCATGTCGGCCTCCTCTCTCAGCTCACGTGGTCGGAAGAATCGGGTACATGGTCACCAGGTCCCCGTGCACGCTCACCACGATGGTGAGGCAGTGGGTTTCCACCTCTCCGGTATCCCTGGAGGACTTCCCAAACTTCTTCTTGGGATCGAGGCAGACGTTCCTCTCACGGTAGGTGGTACCGCCGCTCGCCTGCTTCCAGGCACCCTGGTCCGTGACCGCCCCGTAGAAGATGTCCTTCATGTCCCCGAGCGTGAGCTCGGAGTTGAACAGCCCCTTCTTGGGGGTGACCATCCTGCCGCCCTCGAAGTGGTAATCCCGCAGGTTCCTCAGGGCAAGCGTGTCCAGGGCTACCTCGATACCGCCCTCGGGGAGGTTCTGGCCGAGAGGAATGAACTCGCAGTCGTCCCAGCCCTCCCAGCCGTTCCAGCCGTCGAAGCCGCCCCCTCCCGAGGACGAGGCCGCAAGGAACGGCGCCTTCGGCGCGGACTTCGGCTTGGGCTTGGGAGCGGTGGGACAGACGACAGCCCTGACCCGCTCGATGACCTTCCCGGCCTTCGCGACGACCTTCTTCGCCTTGGCCGACTTGTCGAGGAAGTCGTTGATCCCGGCGATGGCCTTCACGATCTTCGGGATCTTGCTGGCGATCTTGACGGCCTTGGCCGGGCCGAGGTTCTGGACGATGGCCCAGAGGCAGGTCGGGATGTCGGGGTCGTCGATGCAGGCCTTGATGTCTTCCAGGAAGAGTTCGACGAGGATCTCGGCGCCGTTCTCCAGCAGGTAGTCGATGAGGTCGTCCTCCGCGAGCGCGCGGGCCGCCGCGTACTCCTCGGGGGTAATGCCGGCCGCTGCGAGTGCCTTTCGCTCCGCTTCCTCCAAGGAGACGGGCGGGCCTTTGTCCTTCTTGGTCTTGGCAGCCTCCTCGCGCTCCTTGCGCTGCTGCTCGCGCTGGTATTCCTCGGCCTTCTTGGCCGCGTCGTCGGCCTCGCGGGCGTGCTGCTGGGCGTTGGCGGCTGCGGTCTCCGCGGACTTGGCGTGCTGCTCGGCGGAGGTGGCGAGCTTGGCGGCGTCGGCGGCGTCCTTCTCCGCCTGGGTGGCAGCGGCCTGGGCGGTGCTCGCCTCCTTCTCGGCCAGGGTGGCGGCGCTGTCGGCGGCTGCGGCATGGTTCTCCGCCTCCGCCGCGGCGCCCCGGGCCCGTTCCGCCTCGGCTTCGGCCTGGGTGGCGGCCGTGATGGCGGCCACCGCGTCGGCGTAGGCGTTGTTCGCGGCCTGGCGGGCCTGCTGCGCGTCGGCCTGGGCCTGGGCGTCGGCCTGGTTGGCCCGTGCCGCGGCCGCTCTGGCCTTCGCGCCGTCCTCTGCAGCCTGTGCGGCCGATGTCGTCGCGGCCGCTGAGGAACGTGCAGCGTCCGCCGTCGAACGCGCAGCTGCGGCGGCCGCCTTGAACGCCGGCGCCACCTGTGCGTTCGCCCGATTCGCCGCCGCCTCAGCGGCCTCTGCGGCCTTGACCGCCTCTGCGGCCTTGGCCTCCGCGGAGGCGACCTGCTCCAGGCCCATCTTCAGTGCGGCACCCGCCACCGCAGCGGCGAAGTCGGCGTCGACGTCCTTGCCGGCGAAGGGTGCGGTGAGCGTAATGGCGGTGTTCGCCGGGTCGGCGATGCCCGCCGCCGTGCTCCGGGCTCCGGTGGCGGCCTGGACCGCGATCGTGGCCTGGAGCTGTGCCATGGCCGCCTCGCGGGTGGCCCCGTCGGCCTCGTCCCGGGTGCGGTTGGCCGCCTGGAGGGCGTGGTTGGCCTGAATGGCGGCCAGCCCGGCCAGTCGGACGGCTGCGTGTGCGGCGGTGCCCGCGCGGTTCTCCTGCGCGGTGGCCTCGGCCGCCTTGGCGTTCGCCCGCTGGGTCGCGGCACGCGTCAGGGCGGCCTGTGCCTCGGCCTTGTTCGCCGCCGCGTTCGCGGCGAAGGCGGCTGCCTCCGCCTTGTTCGCCGCCGCGTCGGCCCGCGCGGCGTGCGCGTCGGCTTCGGCCGCCGCCGCCCGGGCCCGGGCGGCCGCGCCCGCCGCTTCGATGGCCGCTGCCCGCGACCTCATCGCCGCACCTGTGGCTGCGTCGGCGGCGCTGCGGGCCGTGACGGCCGCGCGTCCGGCCGCATCGGCGTCGGCCCGTGCCGCGTCCGCGGCCTGTCGTGCCAGAGCGGCGTCGGACGTGCCGCTCGCCGCGGCGGCCAGCGCCTCGGTCGCCTTGGCCCGGGCTTCCTCCGCCTTGTGCAGGCGTTCTGCCTCGGACGCCTGGTTCCGTGCGTTGCGGGCCTTGGTCTCCTCGTCCTGGGCCAGCTTGGATGTCCTGGAGGCGTTGCCCTCCTGTGTCGCCGCCCGTGAGCGCAACTCCGCCGCGGTGGCCGCGGCCGCCTGCGCCTCGGCCCGCTTGGCCGAAGCCGTACGCGCCTCGGCGTCCGCACGCGCCCGGGCCTGCGCCGCGGCGTCCCGCTCCCGCTCGGACCGCGCCCTCGCGGCGGCGGCCAGCTCGCGCTCGCGCTGGGCGACGGCCCGCTGTTCGTCGGCGATCTTGGCCTGGCGCTGGGCTTCCAGACGGGCATCGCGGGTCTTACGGGCGTGCTCCCAGGCCGCCTTCTCGGCCTGCTCCGCCTCGGTCCGGGCCTGCCGGCTCTTGGCGGCGGCGTCGGCCGCGGTCTTGGCCTGCTTCTCGGCTTGGCGGGCCAGTTCGGCTGCTGTCTTGGCGTGCTGCTCGGCGTTGGCGCGCCATGCCTTGGCCTGCTGCTCGTGCAGTTGGGCCTGGTTCTGGGAGTTGAGGCCCGCGGCGGTCGCGGCGGCGGCGTCGACCGAGTGCTGGGCGGTCTGGGTGGCCCGCAGCGCGGCGTCGGACGCCGCGGCGATGCCGGAGGCGACGTCGGACCACTGCGTTCCGTAGGTCAGCCCCGTCTCCACCAGGATCTCGGCCTGCACCTTCGCCTGCCCAGCGGCTACCTGTGCCTGTTTGGCAGCGGTGTCGGCGAAGCCCACCTGCCGGGCGACGTCCTTCTTCACCTCCGTGTAGTCCGACAGTCGCTTGCCCGCCCGGTCCCCGGCGAGGAGCCGGTCGGCGTCGCGTGAGGCGGCGGCCGCCAGGCTCATGGCGTTGGAGGAGTTCTTCAGGGCCCGGACGGCATCCCCGTGCGCGGCGATCAGCTTGGTACGGGCTTCGGCGGCGCGGGCGGCGTTTTCGGCGAGCTTGCGCAGCCGCTCCGCCGCCTCCAGGGCCTCCTTCTGCTCCTTCTCCCGCGCGGCCCGCTCGTCGGCGTCCTTCTGCGCGGCGATCAGGTAGCCCTTGTCCAGGAACTCCGCGATCACCTTGTCGTCACCGGAGGCGAGGGCCAACTGGGCGGCCCGCTTCACCTCCGGGCCGCCGGTGGCTACCAGCATTTCGACGCGCTTGCGGTTCTCCTCGGCCCGCTTGCGGTCGTTGTCCTGGGTCGTCTTGTCGCGCTGGCGGGCGATGTCCGCACCGAACGCCAGGAAGTCCGCGCGGTCCCGCGCGGTGGCCTTCAGAACGCGCTCGACCTCGGCGTTGAAGTGAGGGCCGCCCGTACCCCGCAGCGCCTCGATCTTCTTGCGGTTCTCGACGTCGATGGCGTTCCGCTTGTCCTTGGCACGCTGGCGGGCCTCGGCCTCGCCCCGCTCCAGGAAGTCGCGGATCGCGTTCGGATCCGGGCTCGCCAGCGCCTTTTTGGCGGCCTCGCGGACTTCCTCCTCCTCATCGAACTCGGCGTAGTCCTCCACCAGCTGACGGTCGGCATCGGCACTGAGCCGGGCCAGCGAGGTCTGCGGGAGGACAGGTGCGGGGGTGTCCGTCTTCGCTCGGACAGCCAGGGTTAGCAGTGCGGCCGCCTGTGAGGCGGTGAGGGTGTCCCGTTCGGGTGCGGCAGCCTGGGCAGGGGTGGCCAGCCCGCCCAGTAAGGCGGCGGCCACGGCCGTGGCCGCCGCCTTGGCGACGGCTGTCCGCAGACGTCCCGGTCGTCCTCCGGCGCCGGGCCGAAGTCGTGCTCTCATGAGAAGGATCTCCTCCAATGGTGGTGGGCATGGCGGCAGGGCGGCATGGAGTAGGGGTGAGGAAGAGAAGCGGGTGCCCCGCCCCTGTGCAGGGGAGCGGGGCACCCGTGCTGGTGGGCGCCCGGCGTGGCCCTGGCGGGTGTGGCACGGGCGCGTCGCGCCAGTCACCCGTGGGGGTAGTCAGCGCGCGATGCGGGTCTGGCCGTCGCGGGCCTGCTGGAGGATGTCCTGCCAGAAGGCGGCGGATCCGACGGCGTCCTGTTCCTCTTTGGACCAGGACTGCCGGTTCGCCCCGGCAGGATCGGTGATGCGCTTCCACATCTCCTCCGCCGAGCCCTGCGCGAGGGCCTGAATGCCCTTCCAGCTTTCGGCCTGCTGCGCCGCGCGTTCCCGCTCCGCCTGCCAGGCCGTGTGGGCGTCGCGGGCGTGCGAAGCCACGGCCTGCCAGGCGCGCTCCACCTCGGCGCGGGCCGCGGCGGCATCGGACGCGCCGCGCAGCGCCGCCTCGGCCTCGGTCGCGGTCTTGAGCAGGAGCGTGAGCGTCCGGTGGCGCAGGGCCTCGGAGTCCGTGGTCCGCAGCCGGTGGCCCTCCAGGTCCAGGGCCCCGCCGGTCACCCAGCCGAACCCGTAGAACTCCCGGACGTCCTCGTCTGCGGCTCCGGACCGGAGCGCCCACTGCGCCGCCACCCGGACTTGCTCGCCCGGATCGTGCTCGGCCAGCGACCGTACGAACTCCCGGTCCCGCTCCAGCACCGCCCGCTGCTCACCGGCCGCCGCCTCCCGGGCAACCCGGTCGCCGTGCTGCGCCTGGGCGTACCCGGTCTTCACGAACGCGGCCCGGTCGGCATCCGAACCCTTCAGGGCCCGCTCCGCCGCGGCGCGGGTCTGCGGTGCGAACTCCGCGGGGTGGGTGCGTACGACCCGGTCGCAGAACTGCCGATTGCGGGTACGGGCGTCCCTCAGCCGCTGTTTGGCCTGCTCGAAACCCCCGCCCGGGGCCAGCCATTCGGTGATGGCCGCATCGCCCCGGGTACTGCGCAGGGCGTTCCACGCCGAGGTCCGCAGCTCTGCCGGGAGCCCCGACAAAGCGATCCTCTGTACCTCAGCGCGCGCTCCGGCAGCCGCCGCGACCAGCACCGCCTCCGCCGCTCCCGGATCCGCCGAAGCGGAGAGCACGGCGGGCACCGCGGCCGACGCCCGTACGAACGGCCCCTCGCGCGGGAGGTCCTGGGCATGAGCCGGACTCCCCGCGAGGGTCCCCGCCACCGCCGCGACGGCCGTGGCGGCGGTCAGCCCGGCGCGGACGGCTCTGCCCAGCGGAGGTTCACGCCGGGAGCCGGTCACGGGGCGAGCGGGTCGGTGATGGCCCACCCCGGGTAGCTGACGAACCCCAGCGAGCCTCCGGTGGACGGCGGCGCGCCCGTCACCAGCTCGTTGCTCTGGTTCAGCCGGACCTTGAACTTGTCGGCGACCGACCAGGTGAACAGGGCAGAGGCGGGCTGGCCGGACACGATGCCCTTGAAGGTGAAGCACCAGGTGGCGCTGTTGCGGAAGGCCGCGGTGTTGTCGTTCGCCCCCAGGACCACCGGGCCCTGGTTGACGGTGCCCTTGAGGTAATGGCCGGGCTTGCTCGCCGCCTCGAACGAGAAGCAGCCGGCCTG
The DNA here is from genome assembly GCF_040689505.1 of Streptomyces sp. NPDC051211. Lineage (NCBI taxonomy): Bacteria > Bacillati > Actinomycetota > Actinomycetes > Kitasatosporales > Streptomycetaceae > Streptomyces > Streptomyces sp. NPDC051211. The sequence goes on along the minus strand of NZ_JBFBAV010000016.1, from coordinate 3,348 downwards.
GCCGGCCAGCGAGGGCACGACGAGCCACGTCGCGTTGTCCCGCATGTCCTGCGAGCTGGCCGGGGTCACCGGGGCGGCGGAGATCGTCCCCCCGCTGACACCGGTGTGGCGCAGCTGGAACAACTGCGTCGGGTCCTGTTGGCCCGGGGCCCGGATCGCCAGAGTCTGTCGCCGGGCCCGCTTCTGGCCCTCCTCCGAGAGGAACTCCGCGACCTGTACGTCACCGGCCGCCAGGGCCTTCTCCGCCGATGCCACGAGGTTCGGGTTGAAGCCGCTCTCCTTGGCCGCGGCGAGGATCTGCTGGGCCAGCATGCGGTTGGCCTCCGCGAGCTTCTTGCGCCGTGCCTCGTCGTCCCGCTTGTAGGCCGCGTCGGCACCGGTGTAGAGGAAGTCCAGCCAGTCCGAGGCCTTCGTGCTGAGCACCGCCTTCTGGCCGGTCCGATACAGGTCCGAGTTCTTCAGGTCCGCCGGCGCCATGCGCAGCATCTCGCGAATGAAGTTGTCGTCACTCACGTCGAGCAGGCCCTGCGTCATGGGGATGCGGAACAGCGCTGCGACGTTCTTGCGCGCGGCATGGTTCTTACGCAGTTCCGCTTCCTTGCGGTTCTTCTCCTCCAGTTCGGCGAGCTCCCTGGCCACATCCTTCTTGTGAGCCTCGCGCGCGCCGGTGGCGATGAACTCCCGCCAAGCGGCCTCGTCGGCCAGCAATGCACGTGTGCCGGCGGCGCGCACCTCGGCGCCGGAGGCCGCGTGCCGGACGATGGCCCGGATGAAGTTGTCGTCGCTGAGCGACAGCAATTCCGGAGTGCTCGGGATGCCGATCACCACCAGGACCTGCTGACGGGCCAGCCGCGCCGCGCGCTCGGCCTCGGCCTTGTCCCGCTCACGCTGCTGGTCCAGCCTGAACGCCTCGTGGATACCCGTGACGATGAACGTGACGTGGTCGGCCGCCACGGTGCTCGACATCGCCCGCTCGGCCGCCGTGCGCACCGAGTCCAGCCTCTCCCCCGCATCGCTCGCCTTCTGCCACAGGGCATGGATGAAGTCGTAGTCGCTCAGCAGCAGTACGTCCGCGGTCGGATCCAGCCGCACCACGGCGGCAGCCTCGACCCGCTGGCTGTCGGTGGTGCCGATGCCCGCGGCCCGCGCCTCCTTGTGCGGAGGCACCGGAACGGCAAACGCCACGCTCTCCGCGCCCACCGCGAGGACCGCTGTCATCGCGGTGGTACCCATGACCGCACGCACGACGGCCCGGCGAACACCAGTTCGCAAATTATTTCGCATTAGAGTTCGACAAATCCTTCTTGTGATGGCAGCAAGCAGCCCGGTTTCGCGGGCAATGCTCAAAGCAGGCCGATGAGCGTAGGGACGCAGACGGCGCCCTCCCGCGCAGGAAAGGACGGAGAGCCGCCGGAACACGCCATGCAGGCGCGCAGCCAGGGGAAGCGAGGAGGTGGGCAGAGTCCCACCCGAACCGCAGATGGGCGCAACGGCCGTGCGGCCGGACGACGGCCTAAAGCGGAATGGCGCCGCTGAGTGTCGACGCGGACGCGCCCGCGCGCATCGAAGATTCCCTCATGATTCATTCCCCCCGGAACACGTGCAATGGAACATGGCGGCAGCAGCGTGGAGCGTGCTCCACCGTGCCGCGTTAGGTAGCTGGTCAGGCCACCTATCTCGACCCTAGCGGCAGCACAAAGAAGACCAAGAGGGTTTTTGAGCCACCTTTGACCGATAATCCACGACACGCCTCCAGTAGCCGCCGGTGCGGGCCACCCAGTCGCGTTCGACGTCCTCGAGAACCTCGACGGCTGGTACAACACCCGCCGCATCCAAAACGCCTCGGCTGGCTCAGGCCGGCCGAAGTCTGACCCGCACCTACGCGGCGCCTCCGAGCAGGCCGGACTGCCTGCGTCTGTCCCGGCCACCCTGACCGCTCCGTCCTCCGGTTCCCCGAGCCGCACGCGCTGAGCCATCGCCTCATCAACTGCACGCCAGAGGCGGACGTTCGTCGAGCACGTTGACGGGCGGAGCGACCTCGCCGTTGGTCGGTGACGCCTCGGTCTGAAGATCTGGCCCTGCACCACTCGTCTCTCGTACTGGCCGACCAGGCCTGGTAGAGAACGGTGGCGTCGAGGTCTTCGAGGGCTCGGCGCTGGGCGGCGTCCGTGGTGGTCGATGCCGGCGTCGATCCGGACGCTGGGGAGGAGCTCGGCCTGGACGGGCTGGATGCAGCCGCGTACGGACAGACGAACTCCGGTATGACGGCAGTCAGAGGAAAGTCTTCCAAGATTTATTGCCGATGGGCCGGCCTGGCGAGACCGAGAGGTCGAGGCTCACATGGCAACCGGCTGGAGAACTCCATGACCACTCACGCTCCTTCCTCCTCCCGTGGACGGAGGCTGTACTCGTCCGGCGGCTCCGACGAGGAAGCGCGAGGTGAAGGCGCCGCAGCCGGCACCAGCGCGCCGCTGGGCGTCGACGAAGCACAGTCGCTTCCCCGCATCTTGGAGATGGAGAAGTTCACCCACGACTACGTGGTCGATGGCAGCCCGATCACCTACCTCCGGGCGGGCTCTCCCAGCCACGTGACCATCCCCGCGGACCCCCACCGCGTTTACCGGGCCAAGTGGCTGCCGGCCGAAGCCTCCGTAGCTGATCCGAACATCGAGCAGGAGCTCATGCTGCCCGACGGCAGCCGCAAGGTGTTGCTCTCGACTCCACTGGATGAGGAACCCGACCTGGTCAGAGCAGTGGGCGCGCTCAAGGCGGCAGCCGCCGGCGAGGAGACCCTTATCGCCTCGTTCAGTGGCTCCCCCGGCCTGTGGCCCGGCCGGCGGGGACACGGTGCTCGATGGCAGGAGGCCGTCGCTACCGCACTGCTCGGCTCCTGGTCGGCCCCGCTGCTCACGGGAGGCCCTATCACCTCAGCACATCTGGACCAGCTGCGCGCCGAGGCCAGAGCCATCCATCGCCAGCTCACCCCGATGTGGCATCGCAAGGTCGGGGGAGAACGGCTGTGGAGCCTGGACCGTGACTTCGGTGACGGAATGACCGCGTACGACGTTCTCCGGGGTGGCCCGGACCCGCACGAGGTTCTGTTCGGCGCCCTGGTCGACGACCCGCGCATCAGCGCCGTGCTCGCGCATCTCACCCCCCTCGAAAGAGCCGTGGCCCTCGCTTACGCCGGTCCCACGATGCCGACCTGGACCGAGGCCGCGGCCACCGTCGCCGCAGCGGCTCCTCATCTGCTGGCCGGCACCGATGAAGCTGCACTGGGTGAACGGGTACGTCGCAAGCTGCGCCGCCTCGGCGTCCGGCATACCGCCCGCAGGGAAGCAGCAGCCG
>NZ_JBFBAV010000015.1:0-175180 GCF_040689505.1 Streptomyces sp. NPDC051211 | reverse complement strand
GACGTACGGGCGGACCTGGGCCAGGTCCTCGCCGTCGGCATCGAGGAGCTGGGCCCGGCGACCGTGCGGCCGCCGGGGCAGGGCTCGATCCGGGCGGAGGCGTCCGGCGTCAGACCGGGTCCGGGTTTCCGGGCCCGGGCCCGGGTCCGGGTTTCCGGGTCCGGGTCCGGGTCCGGGTCCGGGTCGCAATGATCAAGCCGGTCGGGCGGGCCCGCGCGGGTCGATCGGGGTGAGTACGCCGAGCCGGTCCTCGACCGCTTGGGCCGCGTCCAGGCAGAGGTCCTCGCGGAAGGCGCGCCCGATGATCTGCACTCCACAGGGGAGCCCGTCGGCCAGCCCGGTCGGTACGGCCACCGCGGGCACGCCCACGAAGCTGGTGACGGTGCACAGGCGCATACCGGACCCGACCCGGTCCCGGCCTGCCCTGTCACGTGACTCCAGGCCCGGCTCGACCGGCGGCTCGGTGAACGACGGGCCGAGCAACAGCGGGTACTCGTGGAGGAATTCGGCCCAGGAGCGGCGGATGTTCAGCCAGGTGCCCATCAGCTTCATCAACTCGTCCGCGCTCGCGGGCGGGGTCTGCTCCATCGTCATCTGGATGTAGCGGTCCCCGCCGTTGCCGAGGAGCGTGCGCACCATCGGCCAGGTCGGGGCGAACTCGGTCACGGTGATGCGGCCGTACGCTTCGAGCGCCTCGTCCAACCGCGGCACGTCCGGCACCTCGTGCACCTCGTACCCGGCGTCGCGGAGCGCGTCGGCCGCGGTCTCGACGGATGCGCGGACCGCCGGGTGGACGCCGTGACCGCCGGGGTCCGCCACGACGGCGACCTTGACCGGTCCGGGGAGCGGTTCGCCGTAGGCGGGCACCGGTACGGCGCGCGGGTCGCGGGGGTCGGTGCCGGCCAGTACCTCGTACGCCAGCCTCAGGTCGCCCACGCGCCGGGCGAGCGGCCCGTCGGTGACCAGCATCTGGGAGGCCGGGCCCGGGTCCTCCGGGCCCAGGAAGCGGTGGTCGGCCGGGAAGCGCCCGGCGGTCGGCTTCAGCCCCGCCACCCCGCAGAACTGTGCCGGGACGCGGATCGAGCCGCCGGAGTCGTTGCCGAGGCCGAGCGCCGCCATGCCCGTGGCCACGGCCACCGCATCGCCCCCGCTGGTGCCGCCCGGTGTCCGGCTGCGGTCCCACGGGTTGGCCGTGTCGCCGAACAGCTCGCTGCGCGTGTGCATCCCGGCCAGGATCAGGGTGGGCATGTTGCTGTGCCCGATCGGGATGGCCCCGGCGGCACGCAGCCGGGCCACCGGCGGCGCGTCGGCCGGCGCCACGAGATCGCGGAAGCGCTCCACGCCGAACGTGGTCGGCACGCCTTCGACGGCGGTGGTCTCCTTCACCGTGAACGGCACGCCCGCGAGCGGCCCCAGCGTGTCGCCGGCGGCCCGCCGGCGGTCGGTCTCCGCCGCGGCCTCGCGGGCACGCTCCGCCAGCAGCTGCGTGACCGCGTTCACCTGCGGGTTGACCTCCGCGGTGCGCTCCAGATGGCTGTCGACCAGTTCGACGGCCGACACCTCCCCGCTCCGTACGGCTTCCGCCTGGGCCACGGCCGGCCTCTGCCACAAGGCGTCCTGCATGGTTCGCACTCTCCTGCCTTCATTCCTTCATCGCGTTTCGATGCGTTTCGATGCGCTTGCATCGGAACAATAGCGGGGAACCGATGCGAGCGCATCGAATAGAGTGAGGCGACACGTCCGTACGGGAAACAGGGAGGCGCGCGGGCATGCCCAGGCAGGTGGATCACGAGGGCCGACGTCATCTCATCGCCGAGGCCGTCTGCCGGCTCGCCGACGAAAGCGGGCTGGAGGGTGTGACGCTGCGCGATGTCGCCGCCCGCGCGGAGGTGTCGATGGGGGCCGTCCAGCGGTGCTTTCGCACCAAGGAGGAGATGCTGGTCTTCGCCCTCGGGCACATCTCCGAGCGGATCAGCGCGCGCGTACGGGCCCGGGTCCTCGGGAGCCCCGCCCAGTCGGCCGGCACCGCCCTGGGCCACGCGGCCACCGAGATCGCCCTGCTCCGGGAGGAGCACCGCGCCGAGGCCAGGGTCTGGCTCGCCTTCGTGGCGCAGGCGGCCGTCACCCCGGCACTCGCCGCCACGCTGAAGGCGAACTACGGGGGCTTGCAGGAGGCGTTCACCCGCCTGATCGCGGAAGCCTGCGAGGGCGCCACCCCGGGGACCTGCGATGCGTCACACGAGGCCCGCACCCTGCTCGCCCTGGCGGACGGCCTCACCACACACGTCCTGATCGGCCATCTCACTCCGCAGGAGGCCGAAGACGTCCTCCATGGGCACTTGGGCACCCTCTGGGGGAGGTTCGCGCTTTCGCCCGACCCCGGAAACCAGCCGCGATGAAGCCTTCGGGGCTGCGAACCGCCGCCTGGAGGAATGAGCCGGGGCGGGGCGGGGTTCTCCCCGTGTAGGTCTTCCCTGCCGAAGGAGCGAGCCGTGGCCCTGTCCCCCGCCGAACGTGAACAGTTCCTGGCCGAGCCCCACACCGCCGCACTCGCCGTGGACGCCGGCACGGGCGCCGGCGCGGAAGGTGAACGCGCACCGCTGACGGTGCCGATCTGGTACCAGTACGCCCCCGGCGGCGACATCTGGATCATGACCGGCCGGGACTCCCGCAAAACCGAACTGATCAAGGCCGCAGGCCGGTTCAGCCTGATGGTCGACCGCCTGGAGCCGACGATCCGGTACGTGTCGGTCGAGGGCCCGGTCGTCTCGACAGCACCTGCGGTGCGCGAGCAGCTGGTGGAGATCTCCTCGCGGTACCTGCCCGCGGAGAAGGTGGCCGATTACGTCGACTTCGCGTGGAAGAACCACGGCGAGCAGGTCGTGATCCACATGCGTCCGGAGCGGTGGGTGAGTTCGGACCTCGGCTCGATCTGAATCCGACCGCCCGCGGCGACCCGAAGCCGGGTCGGGCCTGTCAGCCCGGCCTCGGCTCGCTCATCGAATGCAGCTGGGCGAACTCGTCGGCGAGCATGCCCATCATGACGAGATCGTGGTGCCGGCCGGCGTAGAACACCTGATCGCGGAGGCGGCCTTCCTCGACGAATCCGAGCCGGCGTTGAAGTGCCAGCGAAGTCTCGTTGTGCGCGAAGATCCGCGCTTGGCACTTGTGGTAACGCCGCTCGGCGAACATGAAGCGCAGCAACAGGACTGCGGCTTCTGCCGCGTAGCCCTTGCGCCGGTGTTCGGCACCGATCGTGACGCCGTATTCGAACCAGCCCGCACGGGGGTCGGCGTGGTGCGAGCCGACGGCGCCGACGATCTCCCCCGTGCCGACGGCTTCGATCGCCGACTGAAAACGGTCGCCGTCCGACCCGGCGGCGGCTTGCTCCTTCGCCCAGGCGCGGTAGCTCTCGGCGGAACGAGGCGGGTTCAGCAGGTCGCCCAGCCGCTCCTCGTCCGCGGAGAAGCGCATGAACGCAGTCCAGTCGTCGGGCTCGATACCGCGCAGATGTACTCGTTGGCCGGTCCAGAAGGATGCCATCCCCTATTTGATCATGTCGGATGGCGGGGGTCCAGTACTGCTGCCCGGGCTTGGAGCTAGCCCACGGGCTCGATCACGACGATCGGGATCTCGCGGTCCGTCTTGGCCTGGTAGTCGTCGTACGCGGGCCAGTGCCCGGCCATCAGCGGCCAGTACGCGGTGCGTTCCTCGGGGGTCGCCGTGCGTGCGATGGCCTGGTGGGTCTCGGGGCCGACCTGGATGCGGACTTCGGGGCGGGCGGTCAGGTTCCGGTACCAGAGCGGGTGTTCCGACGCCCCGCCGTTGGAGGCGACGACGAGGTAGCGGCCGTTGTCCTCACCGTAGATGAGCGGGGTCCGTACGGGGTTGCCGGAGACGCGGCCGACGGTGGTCAGCAGCAGGGTCTGGGTGCCGTTCCAGAACTGGCCCTCGGCGCCGTTGGTGGTGACGTACTGCTTGATGTGGTCCAGCTGCCAGCCGGACCTGGGGTCGGTCGGGTTGTCCCAGTCGATGTCGGTCATGAGGCTCGGCCCGCCTTCGGGTTGAAGGGTCAACAAACCACGGCAGGGGTGCCAACGCCCGGGGTGCGGCCGTCATTCCCCGGTCGGCGGAAGGGCGCAGCCGTTGAAGAGGTCGTCCAGGGCCCGGTGCGTGACGCGTGCGGGGGTGGCGCGGACGGCGAGGTCACGGACGGCCACGGCCAGCGGGTGGGTGAGGGCGGCGATCCGGCCGGCGCGGCGGGCGCGGAGCCGGATGGCGTCGGTGCGGGCGAGGCGGGCCCGGGTGTATGCGGCGAGGGCGGCCGGTATACCGGCCCCCTCCGCGCCCGTCGCCGCCCCATCCGCGCCCGTAGCCACCCCATCCGCCCGCGCCGCCGCCCCGTCCGCTCGGGCGGCCCCCCGCTCCGCCCGGACGGCAAGGAGGCGGGCCAGGACGACGGCGTCCTCGATGGCCTGGCAGCCGCCCTGGCCGAGGTTGGGGGTCATGGCGTGTGCGGCGTCGCCGATCCAGGCGATCCGGCCGTGGTGGAGGCTGGGGAGCGGGGCCGCCAGGTCGTACAGGTCGTGCTGGAGCACCGCCGCGGGGTCGATCCGGTCCAGGAGCGCGGGGATCGGGTCGTGCCAGGTGCCGTAGCGGCGCGTCAGTTCGGCGAGGGTGTCGGCGGGCCGGTACCCCTCGGGAACGACGGCGGTGGCGTAGACGTAGATCCGGCCGTCGGCGAGCGGGACCACCCCGAAGCGTTGGCCGCGGCCCCAGGTCTCGGCCGGCGGCGGAGGCGGCCCGTCGCCGGGCAGGACGGCGCGCCAGGCGGTCTCCCCGCTGTAGCGCAGGCCGGAGTGGTCCGGGAAGTACCGGCGGCGCAGGGGGCTGTGGATGCCGTCGGCTGCGACGACGACGTCCGCGGTGAGGTCGCCGGAGGCGGTACGGACCACCGGGCGCCCCCCGGCCCCATCCCCGGCCCGGGCTCCGACTCCGGCCCCATCCCCGGCCCCGGCCCTGTCCCCACCCCCGCCCGCGTCCACGCCCGTGACGGTGGCCCCGTAGGCGACGGTGCCCTCGGGCAGCACGGCAGCCAGCCCGGCGGTGAGGGCCTGGCGGTGCACGGCGAGTGCGGACCTGCCGTAGCGCGCGGTCATCGCGGTGGTGTCGGCGCGGCTGAGCCAGTCGCCGGCCGGGCGGCGCAGGCCCAGGGCCGCCAGTACGGTGCGGCCGGCCGCACGCGTGGCGTCGAAGCCGATGGCGTCGAAGGCGCGCAGCGCGTTGGGGGCGAGGACGATCCCCGCTCCGGCGGCGGCCGGCCCCTCCGCGCGCTCGCACACGGTGACCCGCCACCCGTGGTGGTGCAGTGCCACGGCGGCGGTGAGCCCGCCGATCCCCGCCCCGACGATGACGGCGTGGCGCTGACGCTCCGGCATGGCATGCTCCTCCGCGCTCGACCGAGCCTCTACATCCGTAGAGGCTCGCTACTCACTCTACAGCTGTAGAGTGAGCGCATGTCCATCCCCACCCCAGCCCCCACCCCCGAAGGGCCCGGCTCCCGCACGAGCGACCGCAGAACCCTCCTCGCGGACACCGCGATCGGCCTGGTCGCCGCCGGCGGCCTGCGGAACCTGACGCACCGCGCCGTCGACGGCGCGGCGGGACTGCCGGCGGGCAGCACCTCGTACTACTTCCGTACGCGGACGGCGCTGATCGGTGCCTGCTACCGGCGGGTGGCCGAGCTGGACCTCGCGGACCTCGACGCGGACGCCACGGCCTTCACGCCGCCGCAGCCGCCCGACCGGGACGCCGTCGCGCGGGCGGTCGCCGGGCTGCTATACCAGTGGCTGACGGTGGGCCGGGCACGCCAGCTGGCCCGCTTCGAACTCAGCCTGGAGGCGGGGCGCAACCCGGAACTGGAGGCAGAACTCCATCAGGCTGGCCTCGGCGCGCGGGCACGCGCCGCCGAGATGCTCGCGGGCCTGGGGGCGGACCGGCCGCAGGAATCCGCCGAACTGCTGGCCGCCTGGACCGACGGCCTGCTCTACGACCGCCTGGCGGGCTCCCTCGCCCGCTCCCGCCCGGCCCCTGAGCTGGACGAACTCACCGCCACCGCCCGGCGGATGCTCGACGCCGCCCTGGCCCGCGTCCCGGGATCCGGCACCTGATCCCCGCATTCCCGCCCGGCGCCTGCGAGGGCGTCATGGGATGCTGGGGAGGGATGAATCCGACACCGAGCTTGGGTGGCCGGAGCATTGCGGCGCTCCCGGGCAAGGGGAGGAGGGCCATGAAGGGCACAAGAAGGGGCGGTACCGGAAAGGCATCGTCCCCGTTGCTCACAGCATGCCTGTTGGCCGGCAGTCTGCTCGCCGGCGCCAGCGCCGGTTCGGCGTCGACGTCGACGTCGACGTCGACGTCGGTCGAAGCAACCGGCTCGCGGCGAGCGCCCCCTTGCACGCACAACCAGTTCGTGGCCAACCCTGCGGAGCGCGTGGGGTCCACTCAGGTACGGGTCACCGTGATCAACGAAGGCCCGAAGGCGTGCCAGCTCCGGGGCTTCCCGACCGTGGCCCTCGCAGGTCAGGGCTCGCCTGACAAGAACAAACCCCTCAAGGTGGTCCGCCAGGGACAAGCGCCGCTCGTGCAACTCCCGGTCGGCGGCACGGTCACGACACGGATCACCTTCACCCCGGTCCTCGGCGAGGCGGACGGGTACTGCGCCTCCGGCGCCGAGCCTTCCGTCGCACCCTCGATCGTCGTGGGCATCGCGGGAGGGGCACTCCAACTCGCGCCGGAAGACGGCGGCAACTTCGCCCTGTGCGGCAACAGCGTTCGTGCCACCGCGTTCCGGTGATCCGGATCAAGCACACTGGCCGGATGGACGACTACCGCCCGGTGCACCGTGAGCCCGGTCCCGACCTGTACGGCCGACTGCGCGTCCAGGGCACCGATCTCGGTCCGGCCCGCCGGCTGGCCGAACGCGGCCCGGGATTCGGCGGCTTCGGCACCGTCGCGGGCATCGCCGCGCCGGGGTTCGCCGCCTACGCCCGGGTGCTGCATCCGGCGTCCCTGGACGAGCGCCCGGTGCGGTGGTCGACGGTGGCTGCCGCCTACGGGCGCGAAGCGGCGCCGCGCACGGACTGGCACGACCTGATCGGGATGGACCGCGATTACCAGAACGCCGCCGAGTACGGCCTGCCCGGCGTATGGGACGAGCACCCCGCCGAGGGTCCCACCCCGCCCGACCTCGCCCGCGCGCTGATCCCCGTGCTGGCCCGGCACACCCGGACCCCCGAGCGTTGCTGGTACGGCCTGTGGAACGGCTACGGGCGCTGGGACTTCGACCGGGTGCCCACCTTCGAGACCCCGGGCCGGGACGAACTGCTGCTCGCCGGCACGCTGGACGATGCCGTTTCGCCGGTCTCCCTGGACGAGTTCGCCGAGCTGCCCGACCTGTGGTGGCCCGAGGACCACGCCTGGTGCCTGGGCGGTGACGTGGACCTGGTCAGCACCTACATCGGCGGATCCGAGGCCCTGGTCGCCGAACTGCTGGCCACCCCCGGGCTGGAGGCCCACCGGGTGGCGCCCGGAAACCGGGTCGGCTGACCCGCCGAGCCCGGCGCGAGGCGTCGGCGGTCAGCGGCCAGCGGCCAGCGGCCAGCGGCCTGCCGTCAGCGGCCTGCGGTTTGCGGCCTGCGGTTTGCGGTCAGCGCTGGTCGCCCAGCTTGTGGTGCTCGGTCAGTTCGAGGTCGATGAATGCGGCGATCATCGCCCGCCAGACGGCCTCGGCCACCTCGGGAGCGAGCCCGGCGGTTTCGGCCCGGACCCGGGCCGCGCGGACGACGCGTTCGACCCTGTCCGGAGCCCGGACGGCCTGCTCGTCGGCCTTGAAGCCGGCCGCCGCCCGGACCAGTTCCTGGCGTCGGGCCAGCAGGTCGACGAGCTCGGCGTCGAGCGCGTCGATGTGGGCGCGGACTTCGGCGAGGGAGGTGGGGCCGGGTTCGGAGCGCATCCTTGCTGCCTTTCGGGATGTGGGGAAGGGCGATCGGGCGGTCGGGGGGTCGCGGTGGTCGGGTGGTCGGGTGGTGCGGGCCGAAGGGGCCGCGGGGAGCGACCCGCTCAGGCCGGGGGGCGTTCGAGGACGAGGCGGATCTCCGTGACCTCGTACCCGGCCCGGTCGAAGGCGGCGGCCATCGGGACGTTGACCGTGTCGGTGGTCGCGGTGATGCGGTCGGCGCCCTCGAGGGCGTGGAAGCGGGTGATCTCGGCCAGGATCTCGTCGATCAGGCCCTGGCCGCGCTGCTCCGGTACGACGCCGAGGTAGCCGACGTTGCGGTGGTAGGGGGTGGCGGACGGGATGGCCATGCCGGCGAGGGTGCCGTCCGGGAGGTGGGCCAGCCGCCACCAGGAGCGCTTCCCGGGGCAGTCGAGGTAGAACTCCATGTCGTCCCGGGCGAGTTGCTCGGCGTCCATGGTGCGGAGCTCGTTCTGCGTGTGCAGGTCGAGGCTCCCCGATGACAGCCGGACGAACGCATCGAGGAACTCCTCGTCCGTGCCCTCCCGGAAGAGCAGCCTCCCCGTGGGCTCGCGGACCTCGGCAGCGGCAGCTGCGGCGGGGGTCCACTCGTACCGAAGTCGCTCGATCTCGCTGGTCAGGCCGGACCGGTACGCCGCCTCCCGGCGCCAGGCGACCGCCTCGGCCACCGCCGGGGTGGCCCGCCAGTCATGGGGCAGGGAGATGTTGTAGCCGGGGAGGGTGCCGAAGGCCGCGTGCCCGGCCGCGAGCAAACCGGTGGCCACGGCAGCGGGATCGGCCACGCCGGCCCGGACCTGGAGGCAGTCCAGCGCGATCGGCTGCTCACTGTCGGCGCGGCCCCACCACAGGGCGCGGGCCAGGATCTCCCCGCCCTCGTCCTCGGCGAACCAGATCCACTCGGGGCGCATCCGGTTCTCCGCGAACTCCTGCCGGAGCGTTTCGGCGGTCAGGGGAGCGACGGGTCCGCCGGCGGGGTAGGCGGCGGCGCGGTCGAGGTCTGCGGGACCGTCGGTGGCAGGGCGGAAGATCATGCGGCAATGATCACACGGCGGCCGAGCCGAGGTTTCGGGCCGGGCAAGTCTAGTTGGGGAGGGTTCCAGCAGAGGAGGGGCACGGTGAGGGAAGACGTTGTGAGGCCGAGGCCGAGGCCGCGGCCCGGCCGGGGGTGGGGCGGTGTCCTGCCGCTCCTGGTTTCGGTGGCCGTCGGCGTTGTGGTGGCGGCCCTTGCCGTCGTCGACTTCCGGTTGTCCGGCGGGGCGGGCCGGCAGGCGCTCGCGGTGGCGCTGACGGCCGTACTCGTGACCTGTGCGGTGCTGATGACGTCGCGTCTGGCGGGGCGTCTGACGCGACCGTCGTTACGGCGTGCCGAGCGAGAGCTGGCCGAGGAGCCCCCTCTCGGGGTCTCGGACCGGGAGTTCTTCGCCCCGATGCGCCGGCTGATGCTCATCGGGGCAGTGGGCATCCTGGTCAGCCTGCTGACCCTGACGGTCGTGTATCCGCTCGCGCTCTGGGGCGCGGTACGGATCGGTGCGGCCGTGGGGCTGTCCGCGCGGCTGGACGGATGGTGGCCGGCCTTCGTGGGCGGGCTCCTCGTCGCGGCCGTCGCCACCTCGGTCCGGACCTTCTTCGCGCTGTTCCGCACTCATACCGGGCGGGCGGCCGCGTACTCGCTGGCCGCCGTCGTCCTCAACACCGCCGGACTCGCGCTCGCCGTGCTCGTGCTGGACGGGGTCCGGCTGGACGCGGGGCCCGGCTGGCGGCAGGCGCTGATCCTGTGCGCGGCCGTCTGCCTCTTCATGCTGCCGCGCATCACGCTGTCGCTGCCCGTGCCGGGTGCCGCTTCGCTCGCCCTGGTCGCCTACCACTGCCTGCTGCTCTGGCTGGTCTGCCAGGCCCTCGCCTTCGCCGAGCCCGGTCTGTACGTAGACGGTTTCTGGCAGCTGGCGGGAGCCGCCGCGATCATGTGGGCGGTGGAGTGGCCCGCGCGACTGGCGACCCGTCTCGCCGAGGCAGCCGTTCAGCCGGGGCCCGCCCTGCCCGATCCGTTCCCGGACCACATGTTCCCTTCCGGCCCGCTGTACTGACGGCGCCCCCACATGCCGGCGGCCCACCCAGGGCTTCCGGCTGCGGCAAGTGACTCGTGCGTACTGCACGCCTCGTTGGTGACAGCGGTGACTGTCGGAGCCCGGGCGCCCCGTGACACCGTCGTTCCTGTCACCGACCGAGGGAGCAGGTGTGAACAAGGGGTACGCCGCATACTGCGACGCCGACCGCTGGTTCTACGACGCGCCGTACCGCCGCGCCGAGGGCGGCAGGTACGCCGCCGCACTCGCACCCACTCCGGAGGGCTGGCGGGCGCACCGCAGCGGGGACTGGCTCGCGTTGCGTCCCGTCGGGCTCGAACTGCCCTCGCAGGGTTGGAAGATCCATGTGTCGGCGGGCCTGGACAACGCCGAGTCGGTGCTGGACCGGGTCCACGCGTACTGCCTGGCCCGGCAGATCGCCTTCAAGTTCGTCCCGAGCCGCTATCTGCTGCACACCCGGAACGCCAAGTACGCCGACCGGGCCGGCAGCGGCAAGTTCATCACGGTCTATCCCGGCGACGAGGAGCAGTGCCGCACCATCGCGGAGGACCTCGACCGGCTGCTGGCCGGCGAGCACGGCCCGTACGTCCTCAGCGATCTGCGCTGGGGGGACGGCCCGGTGTACCTGCGCTACGGCAGTTTCACCCTGCGGCACTGCTACGACGAGCACGGTGAGCTGTGTCCGGCGGTCGAGGACCCCGAGGGGCGCCTCGTACCGGACCTGCGCGGGCCGGTGTTCCGCCTGCCCGACTGGGTGGCGCTGCCCGCCTTCCTGAAACCGCACGTCGACGCCCGCGCTGCCGTCACGCTGACCGACCTCCCGTACACCGTCGAGAGCGCACTGCACTTCTCCAACGGCGGCGGCGTCTACCTCGGCCGCGACAGCCGCACCGGTGAGCGGGTCGTGCTCAAGGAGGGGCGGCCCTACGCCGGGCTCGCCGCCGACGGAGCCGACGCGGTGGCCCGGCTGCGCAGGGAGCGGACCGCGCTGGAGCTGCTGGCGGGGCTGGACTGCGTACCCGCGGTGCGCGGCGCGTTCACGGTCGGCGATCACCACTTCCTGGCGCTGGAGTACCTGGAGGGCAAGCCGCTCAACACCTTCTTCGCCCGCAGACATCCGCTGATCGAGGCGGACCCGGATCCGGCCGAACTCGCCGCGTACACCGAGTGGGCCGTGAAGGTCCATGCGCGGGTGTCGGAGGCGGTGGCCGCCGTCCACGCCCGGGGGGTGGTCTTCAACGACCTGCACCTGTTCAACATCATGGTGTCGGAGGACGAGGCCGGCGAACCGTCCGTGGCGTTGCTCGACTTCGAGGCGGCCGCGCACGTCGACGAGGGGCTGCGGCAGACGGTCGCCAACCCTGCGTTCGTCGCACCGGCGGAACGGCGCGGGTTCTCCGTGGACCGTTACGCACTGGCCTGTCTGCGTCTGGCGCTCTTCCTTCCGCTGACGAGCCTGCTCGTACTGGACCGGGCGAAGGCGGCGCATCTGGCGGACGTCGCCGCCGCGCAGTTCCCCGTCCCGCGCCGCTTCCTGGACGAGGCGGTCGAGGAGATCCTGGCCGGGCCCGATCCGGCGCCCGGAACCGGGCGTCCGACGGGGGCCACGGGGCCGGCGGAGCCGGTGCGTCGGGTGCGGCCGGCGCGGCCGTACCTGCCGGTGGAGCCGGGTGACTGGCCGGCGAGCGGAACCTCGTTGGCCGCCGCCATCCGGGTCTCCGCGACACCCGACCGGGAGGATCGTTTCTTCCCGGGGGACGCCGCACAGTTCGCCCATGCGGGCGGTGGGCTCTGCTTCGGTTACGGGGCTGCCGGGGTGCTCTACGCCCTGGCCGAGACCGGCGCCGAGCGGTGGCCCGAGGCGGAGGAGTGGCTGCTGGCCCGCACCAAGGAGCCGGCGTCCGGCACTCCCCTCGGTTTCTACGACGGACTGGCGGGTCTGGCCTGGACGCTGGACCGGCTCGGCCACCCCGACCGGGCCCTCGAACTGGCCGAACTCGTCGTCCGCCAGCCCTGGGAGAACATCGCCCCCGACCTGCACAGCGGCCTCGCCGGCATCGGCCTGGCGCTGGACGCGCTCGCCGCGTCCACGGGCGAGTCGTCCCTGCGGACGGCGGCCCTGCGGTGCGCGGAGCGCGTCGCCCGGACCGCGCCGGAGCTCACCCGGGCCGGGCTGCTGCACGGTTCCTCGGGTCCTGCGCTCCTCTTCCTGCGGCTGTACGAGCGGACCGGTGACACCGGGTTCCGCGACCGCGCCGCCGAGGCGCTGCGCCGCGACCTCGGGCGCTGCGTGTCGAGCGTGTACGGCACGCTCCAGGTGAACGAGGGCTGGCGCACGATGCCGTACCTCGGAGCGGGCAGCGTGGGCATCGGCATGGTGCTCGACGACTACCTGGAGCACGGCGCGGAGGAGGAGTTCGAGCGGGCGCGCGGGCAGATCGTACGGGCGGCCCAGGCCACCTTCTACGCGCAGCCGGGGCTCTTCCGCGGTGCCGCCGGCATGGTGTTGCACCTCGCCCGGACCACCGCACCCGGTCCCGGCACCGGCCCGGCTGACATCCGGCGGCAGATCGACGCGCTCGCGCGGCACGCCGTGCCCTACCAGGGGCACCTGGCCTTCCCCGGCGAGCAGATGATGCGGCTGTCCATGGACCTGTCCACGGGTGCCGCGGGCGTTCTGCTCGCACTCGGCGGCGCGGCGCCCGGCGGGCGCGCGCAGCTGCCCTTCCTGCCGCCCCTCGGGCGGCCCCAGAGCCGGTCCCTCACGGGACCGTGACCCACCAGCACCACCAGCACCATCCATCCGAAGTACCCGTCGAAAGAAGAGGAAAAGAATCATGACGCTTCTCGACCTGCAGTCGATGGAGACCCCGAAGGAAGAGATCACCGAGGCCACCACCGGCGGCGGTGGCGGCAGCCGCGCCAGCCTGCTGCTCTGCGGGGACAGCAGCCTGAGCCTCACCACCTGTAACTGACCCGGGACCGGCACCCCGGCGCTCCGGGCCCGGGCGGCCTCGCCGCCCGGGCCCGCACCACACCCTCCGGAGGACGCACGCCGATGACGACCGCCGACCGCACCCTCGGCGCGGCCGCCCGGCACAGCGCGGGCCGCACCGCGGCCGTGCTCGTCTGCTCCGTGGCGGCCGCCGGTGCCGCCCTCGCCGAACCGGCCGTCCTCGGCCACACCCTTGAACTGCTGCTCCGCCGCGACCCTTCCGCGTCTGCCTGGATCGCCCTCTGCGCGGCGATCGTCACCGCCGAGGTCCTCCTCGATGCCGGTACCGCCGCGCTCACGGGTACGGTCGGGGCCCGTTCGACCGCCTGGCTGCGCCGGCTCACCCTGGGCCGGCTGCTCTCGGCCGCACCGCACCACGCCGCCCGTTTCGCCCCGGGAGACCTCGCGGCCCGGCTGACCGCCCACGCCACCGAGGCCGCCACCGTACCGGCGACGGCCGCCACCGGCCTGGCCGCCCTGCTGCCGCCGCTCGGCGGTCTAGCCGCGCTCTTCGTCATCGACGTGTGGACCGCACTCGCCTTCGTGGCGGGGCTGCCGCTGCTGCTGCTCCTGCTGCGGGCCTTCGCCCGGGACTCGTCGACGAGCGTCACCCGCTACCAAAAGGCCCAACTGGGCATCGCCGAGCGACTCGTGGAGACCCTGGCGGGGGCCCGTACGATCGCCGCCGCCGGCACCACCGACCGCGAACGCCGCAGGATCCTCAAGGGACTTCCCGAACTGGGCGTCGAGGGACGGCAGATGTGGCGCGTGTACGGCGCCACGGTCGCCCGCAGCAGCGCCCTCATGCCCCTGTTGCTGTACGCCGTCATCGCGGTCGCCGGCTTCCGCCTGGCCGGCGGTGCGCTGGGGGTCGGGGAACTCCTCGCCGCCTCCAGGTACGCAGCCCTCGCGGCCGGGATGGGAGCGGTGACCGGGCAGCTGGCTGCGCTGGTCCGCGGCCGGGCAGCGGCCGGCCGGACCGCGGAACTCCTGGACCTGCCCCAACTCGCCCAGGGCACCGGTGCGTTGCCGCCCGAGGGCCCCGGGACCCTCGAACTGCGCGGTGTCACCGTCGTACGGGACGGGAGAGCCGTGCTGCGCGGCATCGACCTGGTCGTCCCGGGCGGCAGCACGGCGGCGGTGGTCGGCCGCTCCGGATCGGGCAAATCGCTGCTGGCCGCCGTCGCGGGGCGGCTGACCGCACCCGACGAGGGCGAGGTGCTGCTCGACGGCGTGCCGCTCGCCGCACCGGACGGCGCCCGGCTGCGCCGCGAGGTCGGGTACGCCTTCGACCGGCCCGCCCTGTTCGGCGCGACGGTCGGGGAGGCCATCGCCTTCGGCGCGGGGCCGCAGCCGGACTCCGACGCAGTGCGTGCCGCCGCCCGGTCCGCGGGTGCGGAGGACTTCATCCGCCGGCTGCCCGAGGGGTACGACACGCCGTTGGCGGACGCCCCGCTGTCCGGGGGCGAGTACCAGCGCCTGGGACTGGCCCGGGCGTTCTGCCATGCCGGGCGGCTGCTGATCCTCGACGACGCGACGTCCGGCCTGGACACGGTCACCGCGCACCAGGTGGAACGCGCCCTCGCACGGGAAGTCCGGCCGGGCACGCGGCTGGTGGTCGCCCACCGGGTCTCGTCGGTGACCCGGGCCGGGATGGTGGTCTGGCTGGACGAGGGGCGCGTACGGGCCGTCGGCACCCATCGCGAGCTGTGGCGGGACCCGGCCTACCGTGCCGTGTTCTCCGGGACCGCTGACGGTGCGGAGGGGAAGCCGGAGCCACGGCCGGAGGTGGCCCGATGAGCGCCTTCCGCAAGGCCGCGTCCCCCGGGGCCGGGCGCCCCGGGGCCGGGCCCCCCGAGGCCGTCCCGCCCGCGCCTCCCTCCCCTGCGTCCGTCTCCCCTGAGTCCGTCTCACCCGAGACCTTCTCCCCCGAGCACGCGCCCACGGAGCGGGGTGCGCTCGCCCGGGTGGCACCCGACGCCCGGCGGTTCCTGCGGGGACGCGGACGTGCGGTGGCGGTGCTGGGCGGCTGGTCCCTGCTGGAGTCCGCGCACACCTTCCTCGGGGGCTACGGGGTGGCCCGGGCGCTGGACGACGGCTTCCTCGCCGGGCGGCCCGGAACAGGGCTGGCCTGGCTGTCGCTCGCTGCGGTGGCGGCACTGCTGGGCGGGGTCGCGCTGCGGGGTGTGTTCGGCGGGCTCGCGGACCTGGTGGAGCCGCTGCGGGACGGGCTGGTGCGGCGGGCGGTCACCTCGGCGCTGGCGGAGGCGGTGGCCGATCCGGCGCGGACGGATGCGGGAGCCGTGTCGCGCGTGACGCAGCAGTCCGAAATGGCACGGGATTCCTTCGCCGGGCTGGTGCTGACGGCCCGTTCGTTCGTGTTCACGGCGGCCGGGGCGCTGCTGGGGATGGCCTCGCTCGCCCCGGTTCTCCTGCTGATCGTGGTGCCGCCGCTGCTGTTGGGCCTCGGGGTGTTCCTGGGGACGCTGGCTCCGATGGCCCGGGTGCAGCGGTCGTACCTCGATGCGGACGAGGCCCTGTCGGCCCGGGTCGGGGCGCTGGGGGCCGGACTGCGGGACGTCGTGGCGTGCGGGGGCGGACCGGCGGCGGGGGCCGAAGTGGAGTCGCTGATCGCCACCGAGGAGCGTCTGTCCCGGGTGCTGGCCCGCTGGGCCGCGGTCCGGACGCTGGCCCTGGGCGTGGCGGGCCGGCTGCCGGTGGTCGCGCTGCTGTCGGCAACTCCCTGGCTGCTGACGCGGGGGGTCTCGGCGGGAACCCTGGTCGGCGCCCTCACGTACCTGGTCCAGGCGCTGCTGCCGGCCCTGCACCAGCTGATGACGGCGCTGGGGACGGCGGGGACCCGGCTGCTGGTGGTGCTGGAGCGGTTCTGTGCCGACGTACCGCGCCGTGTCCGTGCCGATGCGCCGGAGTCCGAGCTGCATCCGCCGGTCCCGCGGCCGGCTGCGGGACCGGCCGCGGGACGGGGCGGCGCGTCCTTGCCGATGGTTCCCGCGGCCGAACTGCGCGGCGTCGCCTTCGCCTACGGGCCGCGGGCCCGGCCGGTGCTGGACGGTCTCGACCTGGTCGTGCGGCCCGGCGAGCACCTGGCGGTCGTCGGCCCCAGCGGGATCGGCAAGTCCACCTTGACCGCGCTGCTCGCCGGCCTGCACCCGCCGGACCGGGGCTCGGTCCTGGTGTCCGGCGCGCCGGCCCGGCGCGGGCCCGGCCCCGACGGCCCGGACCCCCGCCGGAGCCTGCTCCCGCAGCAGGCGTACGTCTTCACCGGCACCGTACGGGAGAACCTGCTGCACCTGCGTCCCGGTGGTACCGGCGACACCCCCGGCCGTACGGACGCCCTGGTGGCGCATGCCGTGGCGGCTCTGGATCTCGGGGAGCTGGTGGGCCGGCTGGGCGGTCTGGACGCGGTGCTGGAACCGGCCCGGCTGTCCCAGGGTGAGCGGCAGCGGCTGGCCCTGGCAGCCGCCTACCTCTCCCCCGCTCCTCTGCTCCTGCTCGACGAGGCCACCTGCCATCTGGACGCGGACACCGAGGAGCGGGCCGAGCTGGCCCTGGCGGCGCGGCCCGGCACGCTGATCGTCGTGGCGCACCGCATCTCGTCCGCCGCGCGGGCGGACCGGGTGCTGGTGCTGGACGGGGCCCGTGCGGTGTGCGGCACGCACGAGCAGCTGCCGGACCGTTCGCCGCTCTACCGGGACCTGGTCGGCCTCTGGGAAGAGCAGGCGGGCTGACCGGACTGCCTGGCACGGACCGGACCCGGTCCGACCCGACCCGGCCCGATCGGCCCCGTCGGTCGCCGGGTGGCTCAGACCCACCCCGAACGCCGGGAGATCCGGATCGCGTCGACGCGGTTGCGTGCGCCGGTCTTGCGGGTGACGGCCGCCATGTAGTTGCGCACGGTGCCGCTGGCGAGGTGGAGGGCCCGGGCGATCTCTGCGATGGAGTCGCCTTCGGCGGCCCGGGCCAGGACGCTGTGTTCGCGGGGGCTCAGCGGCATCTGGTCGACTTCCAGGAAGGCGGAGGCGAGGGACGCGTCGACGAAGCGTTCTCCCTCGGCCACCCGCTGTATGGCCCGGACCAGGCGGCCCGGGGACCCGTCCTTGTCCACGTAGCCGCGGGCCTTGGCCGCAAAGGCCTTGCGCAGGGCGCCGGGTGAGCCGGCGTGGGCCAGCACGAGCAGGGCGGGGCTCCGGCCGAGGAGGTCGCGGTGGCGGCGGCCCTCCTCCCCGGCCAGGACGGCTGCGGCCTCGGGACAGTCGACGTCGACGACACAGACGTCGGGTCGTAACGACTCCGCATGGCGCTTCGCGGTCCGCCAGCCCGCCGACGAGACGTCGAAGGTGGCCTCGGCTCTGAGCAGCGCGGTCAGCGCGGACCTCACCAGATTGGCGCTGTGCAGTACGAGAACCCTCGTCATCACGTGTCCCTTCGGAAAGTCGGAGTCGACGGCATGCCGTTGCCCAGGGACTTGCCGAATGGAACGTGCGGGTGGGAGCGCAGGGGGCGCACGGGGGTCGCTTCCGGCCAGTCCGGCGCGGCGGGAAGATCCCCTCCGCCCGTGCTCCGGGCGGCGGGATCTGCACAACACCGGCACATCCGTCGGGCCGTCTTCACGTACCGGCCCGTAGGCGGCCGCCCGCCGTGGGACCGCCGGACCGGTGAACGGCGTTCTGCACCGGACATGTCCGCCCAACGCCCGGTTGGCGCCTGCCCCGACGGGCGGGACCAACCGGCGCGCGAACCCGGCGGACGGCCCGGGAGCCGGCCTCTCGACGAGGCCGGAACTGCTTCTACCGGAAGGCCGGCAGGTTCCGCGCGACCCAGTCGCCGAAGGGCCCGGCCGGTCGGCGGAGGACGGCCTCCACGTCGGGGCTGATCCTCTGCTCGGCCGGCAGCGGGGCGCCGAGGACGTCCAGGGTGCCGTCGATGACCTCCTCCGGCATGAACTGCGCCAGGTGCGCGTGGGCGTCCTCGCGGGTGAGTTCCACGAAGGCCACCTCCTCGCCGAGGGCCTGGGAGATCACCGCCGCCTGCCGGCGCGGGCTGATCGCCTCGGGTCCGGTCAGCTCGTACGTACGTCCCGCGTGGCCGTCCTCGCGCAGCACGGCCGCGGCGACCCCGGCGATGTCCGCCGGGTCGATGACGGGCAGCGCCACATCGCCGAACGGAGCGAAGACCGTGCGCTTCGCGCGGACCGACTCGGCCCAGGCGAAGGCGTTGGACGCGAAGCCCCCCGGCCGCAGGACGGTGAAGTCCGGTCCGGAGGCGTGCACGGCGGCTTCGAACTCGCGCAGTCGGGCGTGCGAGAGGGCTTGGGGGCGGGTGGAGTTGAGCTGCGAGGAGAGCAGGACGATCCGGCCGACCCCGGCCTCCTTCGCCACGTCCATCAGGGCGTTCGGGCTCTCGCCGTGGCTGTTGAGCTCGCCCCCGAGCAGGAGGAAGAAGGCGTCGGCGCCTTCGAGGACCGGCCGTAGGCTCGCCGCGTTCCCGAGGTCGGCCCGGGCGTGCCGGACGGCTGCCGGCAGCCCCTCGGAACGCGGACTCCGCGAAACGGCGGTGACCTCCTCTCCCGCCCCGGCCAGCAGTTGCACCAGCGTGCGCCCGATGTTGCCGGTCGAACCCGTCACCACGATCATTTCGATCCCCCGCATTGAGTTAGTGAGCTGACTGACTTACTTCGACGAGGTGACGTTAACACGCCGCAGGGGCGGGCTGTCTATAGTTGGTTGGGTGACTGACTCAGGTGGAGCCCGGGCGCGGGCAGCGGACAAGCGCCGACGGCTCACGGCCGCGGCCGCCCGGGTCCTGCACGAGCAGGGCGTCGAACGCACCACCCTGGCCGACATCGCGCGGGAGGCCGACGTCCCCGTCGGGAACGTCTACTACTACTTCAAGACCAAGGACGAGCTGGTCCTGGCCGCGCTGTCCGAACACGGTGCGCATCTGGACGAACTCACTCGCCGACTGGACGAGTTGCCCGATCCGCGCGACCGCCTCAAGGGCCTGATCGGAGCCTGGGTCGACCAGCGCGACGTCGCCGCCCGCTACGGCTGCCCCACCGGCACCCTGGCCGTCGAACTGGACAAACGGACGGACGGGACCCTCGACGTGGAGGCCGGCGCGGTGATCCGGCGGCTGGTGGACTGGGCCGGCCTCCAGTTCCGCTCCCTGGGCCTGGCCGACCCGGACGACCTCGCCGTCACTCTCATCTCCGGCTATCAGGGCATGTCGCTCCTGACCAACGCCCTGCGCGACCCGGGCATCATGAAGCGGGAGGGAGCCCGTCTCCTCGGCTGGCTCGATTCCCTGGAGGCCGCCCCCTCGGGGAGTCCCTGAAGATCGGTGCGGGAACGAAGGGTGGGGCGGTGCGTGAAGGCCCGCGGCCGCCCGCGGATTCACGGGTCGACTGGCAGCTCGGCATGGACGTCGGCACCGTTCCGGTGCGTGGTGAGCTTCGCACCGTTGTGGCGCAGGGCAGCGAGCGCGGCGGGGTTGCCGGCCGTGGTCTCGGCGACCACGGCTCGTACACCGGCTGCGGCAGCCTCGTCGAGGAGCTTGCGGAGGGTGGCGGTGCCGGTCCCCCGGCCACGCTCGGAACGGGCGAGCCACAGGCCGGTCTCGAGGACGTCGTCGTGGCTGTCGCGGCGGGCGAGCCGCGCCGATCCCACGATCCTTCCGTCCCTGACGATCGCGAAGGTGCATTCGCGCAGTGGACCGGCGAGTCCTGGCCGTCGAGCACGGTGCCAGGCCAGGAACGCCTCCTTGCGCTCCGTCGTCCAGCCGGGCGGGCCGGCCACCGGCGGCATGACCTCACCGGGTGCGGCGTCGGCAACGGCCACCGCCAGGAGCCCGTGGAGGGTTTCCTCGTCCACGGGACGCAGTTCCACCTGCCCGGTCATGCCGCGAACTCCGTATCCGTCTCGAGTCTGGACATGGTCGCGACAGTAACACCGGAGGGACCCCGGATCCCTGGGACCGGCGACGCGTTGACGGCCGGCGTTACGCGGTCACCACGGGAATGCCGTCCGAGCGGCCGGCGAGCAGGGCTGCGACGTGGTCCGCGCAGCGGAGGGCCGCCGTGGCCATGGCGTTGCGGCTCATCCCGGCGACGTGCGGGGTCAGCAAGGCGTTGGGGAGGCCGAAGAGCGGTGAGGTGAAGGCGGCGTGTTCGTGCTCGAAGGTGTCGACCGCTGCCGCCGCGAGGGGATGCGCGGGGTCGCGCAGCGCCTCGGCGAGCGCCTGCTCGTCGACGATGCCGCCCCGGGCGGTGTTCAGCAGGATCGACCCCGGGCGCATCAGCGCCAGTTCGGCCCGGCCGATCGTCCCCCGGGTCTGCGGGGTGAGGGGCAGGTGCAGGGAGACCACGTCACTGGTGGCCAGCAAGGTGGTGAGGGAGCGGGCCGACGGCAGCGAAGCCTCGGGCGGGCGCCGTGAGAAGCCTTGGACGTTCATGCCCAGCGCCGTCGCACGCTCGGCCAGCGCAAGGCCGATGCGGCCCAATCCCACGATGCCCAGGGTCAGTTCGGACAGCTCCACTGCCGGCGTGGCGGGGGTGCGCCAACTGCCGTGGTGGGCGGTCTCGTTGTGGGCGGGCAGGTCCCGTGTGAGGGCGAGCAGCTGGGCCAGGGCGAACTCGGCGACCGCGTTCGCGTTGGAGCCCGGGGTATGGGTGACGGCCACGCCGTGACGGGCGGCGGCCGCCAACTCGACGTGGTCGGTGCCGGCTCCGGCCCGGCCGATCACCCGGAGCCGGTTGGCCAGCGTGGTGTCGGTCGCCGCCGCGAGGAACGCGGCGCGCAGGGGTACACCGGCCCGGGACTTGACCGCGTGATAGCCGAGTCCGTCGCGTGCGGTCTCGGTGATCAGCGCGGCCTCGTCGAAGGCGTCGAAGTCGGTGAAGTCGACCCGGCCGGCCCAGGCGGCTCGCGTCCCGGCGTGGTCGGCCACGCGCCGCAGGTTCAACGTGACGGCCAGGCCGTGGCCGAGCAGACGCTCCAGTTCCCGGGCGAGCAACGCGCCGGGAGCCGCGTCCAGCAGCAGGATCCGGCCCTGCTCCATGCGGTTCCCCCTCAGTTTCATGGCCGTTCGGTCATTCGGTCGTTCGGTCATTCCTGTGTTCGGACCCTATCGCCGGCCGCGGATCCGCTTCCCGCCGAGCCCGTCGGTGCCGCTCTGCATTGCTCCGGGCTGTCACCTGTTTTCGGCTGATCACTCGTCGGTGGGACGTTGGCGGGCCGGCCCACATGCAGGCAGGCGGTCCGTCACAGTAATCGGATGATCCGCCGGAACTTGCCCCTGATTTTCGTCACCTTCCTCGCCCTCATCGCCGTGTCGGGCTGCGTCACCGTCTCCGGCTCCCGCTCCGCTGACGGGAGGCCGCCTGCGGATGCGGACGGCCGGCCCCCCGGCGCAGGCCCGGGCTCCCCGTACCGGCCGGGAGAACGGGGCGGCGGCCGGGACGCGGCCTTGCCGTTGACGCAACTGCCGGTGAGCCGGCCGGCAGCCTTGGCCCCGACGGCCGTCCTGCCTGCGGCCAGGCCGCAGCCGGACCGGGACGCGGACCGGAACAGCGGCCGACGGACCGCCGAGCGGCAGGGCGGGCACCACCGCCCCCGTCCGTCGAGGGTCTGGACGTCCCGCACGGCCGAATCGGCGCCGAAGCCGAAGGCACACGCGAAGGCGAAGGCACACCCGAAGGGGAAGGCGAAGGCGAAGAAGCGGGCCCGCAGCGCAGGCACGCCGGTGGTGGCGCGGCGTCCCCGGCAGGCGCCCACGGCCGGCCGGGCCGACATGGCCGAGCTCTGCCGTTCCTCGAAAGGAATCACGAACCCCTCGATCACCCAGCTCTGCCAGGGCACGTTCGGCCGCTGACGCACGCCTCGCCGACCCGTGCGCTAGGTGAACTCCAAGCGTGCGATCCCACCCCGCTCCAGCGCCACGTACAGCGCGCCGTCGGTACCGAAGGCGAGGCCGTGGGGCTCGGAGGCGGGGTCCGGCAGGGCGTACTCCGTCACCTGGCCGCCGATCGTGACGCGGCCGATGCGGCCGGCGCCCCACTCGGTGAACCACAGTGCTCCGTCCGGTCCGTTGGTGACGGCGTGCGGGCGGCAGCCGGGATCCGGCAAGGTGAACTCGCGGACGTCGCCGTCGAGGGTGATCCGGCCGATGCGGCCGGCGCCGATCTCGGTGAACCACAGGGCCCCGTCCGGTCCCGCCGTCAGGCCCACGGGTGCGGCGCCCGGAGTGGGCAGCGGGTGCACGGTGATCTCGCCGCCGAGCGTGACCCGGCCGATGGCGTGTGCCTGGTTCAGGGTGAACCAGAGCGCCCCGTCGCCGCCCGCCACGATCGCCGACGGGAAGCCGCCCTGGACGGGCAGCGGGAATTCGGTGACCTCGCCGCCGGTGGTGATCCGGCCGATCCGGTCGGCGTGCAGCTGGGTGAACCACAGCGCCCCGTCGCCGCCGGCGGCGATGCCGTACGGGCCGGCGCCCGGTGTGGGCAGTGCGTACGAATGGGCCTGCCCGGTCGTGGTGATGCAGCCGATGCGGTGGTCCCGCATCCGGGTGAACCACAGGGCGCCGTCCGGGCCGGCGGCGATGAGTGAAGGACCGCAGTCGGGCGAGTCCAGCGCGAACTCCTGGAGCCGGCCGGCAGGGGTGAGCCGGGCGATACGGCCGCTGTGGACGAGCGTGCACCACAGGGCGCCGTCGGGGCCTGAAGTGAGCGCGTACGGGCCGGAGTCGGGGTCGGTGACGGCGAAGCTGCGTACCGCGTGGAGGTGTGCGGGCAAGGCGGTTCCTTTCCGTGGTGAGGGGGAGGGGGCCGGGTCAGCGGGGCGTGAAGACGGCGGTCGGCGCGCGGAGTTCGAGCCGTCGGCCGCGCCAGCGGTCCCGCAGCAGCCGGTCGTGGCTGACGACGACGACCGCGCCGGGGAAACCGGCGAGCGCCGCCTCCAACTCCTCGACCAGGGCGAGGGAGAGGTGGTTCGTCGGCTCGTCGAGGAGCAGCAGGTCGGCCGGCTCGCTGATCAGGCGGGCGAGGGCGAGGCGCTGCCGCTGGCCGGCGGAGAGCACGCCGACCGGTACGTCGAGCCGCTCGCGGGCGAACAGGCCGAGGGAGAGGAGCTGTTCGGCGTGTTCCTCGGCGGTTCCGGCGCGCCCGTGCGCGTACGCGCCGAGCACCGTACGCCCGGGCGGGCCCACGTACGCCTGTTGGGCGAGGAGGCCGGTCCGGCCACGGCGTACGAGGCGGCCGCGGTCGGGCTCCGTGATGCCCGCGAGGAGGGACAGCAGGGTGCTCTTGCCCGCCCCGTTGGCCCCGCCGATCAGCAGCCGGTCGCCCGCCGACACCGTCAGGCTCACCGGGGCGAGCCGCCCGGCGGCCTCGACCTCCTCCGCTTCCACCAGTGGGCCGCGCACGCCCGTGTCCCGGAGCGCGGGGGTGAAACGCAGCGGCTCCGCCGGTGCGGGGACGGGGGCGGCGAGCAGGCGGCCCAGCCGCTCCTGGGCTCCCCGCACCCGGCTGGAGAGGGACTGCTGCACGCGTCCGGCGGCGCGGTCGTACGCCATCTTGTTGCCGTCCTTCATCGCGCGCCCGGGGGCCACCCGGCGGGCGGTGGTGGCCGCGTTCTCCCGCAGCCGTGCGACTTCGGCGCGCCAGTCGGCGTGCGCTTCGGCGCGGCGCTGCCGGTCGGCGGCGCACTCGGCGAGGTAGCCCTGGTAACCGTTGCCGTAGCGGACGACGCGGTGGAGATCGGCGTCGACCTCCAGCAGGGCGGTGGTGATCCGGTCGAGGAAGACGCGGTCGTGGGAGACGGCCACGGTGGTGCCGCGGCGGGCGCGCAGGTGGTCCTCGAGCCAGGTGAGCGCGGCGTCGTCGAGGTGGTTGGTCGGCTCGTCCAGCAGGAGGACCTCGGGGGCGGCCGCGAGCAGGGCGGCGAGGCGCAGCCTGACCTGTTCGCCGCCGGAGAGGCCGGCTGCGGTGCGGTCGCGGGGCAGGTCCGGGAGGCCGAGGCCGTGCAGGGCGCGCTCGACCCGGGCGTCGGCGTCGTAGCCGCCGCGCAGTTCGAAGGCGGTGAGCAGGTCGGCGTACTCGGCGAGGGCGGCGCTCTCGTCGAAGGCGGCGGGGTCTTCGCCGGAGGCGGTGTCGTCGCCGGCGGTCGCGCCGTAGCCGGCAGCGGTGTCGTAGCCGGCCGCCATCAGCGCTTCGAGGTGGCGCATGCGCTGTTCCATGGCATGCAGGGCGGCGAGCGGCCGGTCGATGACCTGCTGAACGGTCAGGTGGGCGGGGAGCGCCTCTTCCTGGGCCAGGTATCCGATGCCGCCGTCGGCGCGTACGACGATCTCGCCCTGGTCGGGGAGCTCGGCACCGGCGAGCAGCCGGAGGAGGGTGGACTTGCCGGAGCCGTTCTCGCCGACGATGCCGAGGCGTCCGCCCGCGGGGACGGAGCAGGTGACGGAGTCGAGGACGAGGCGGCCGTTGTAGGACTTGGTGACGTCAAGGGCGGTGAGCTGTGCAGTCATAGGGCTTCTTCCGGGGGTAGGGGGTGGACCGGTCGGTAGGGCTGCTGCGACGGCGGTCGATGAGCATCGGAACTCCTTAATGCGATGAATGTTGCTTTAAGATGGTGACATGGATGATCAGGAACCCGCAAGCACTTCTTCCGGCACTTCTTCCGGCTCGACCGCCCGCCGCCGTACCGGCGGCCGCAGCGCCCGCATCCGCTCGCAGGTCGTGGAGGCCGTGGGCGCGCTGTTGGTCGAAGCCGGGTACGACGGCCTGAGCGTGGACGCGGTCGCCGAGCGGGCCGGCGTGCACCGCACGACCGTCTACCGGCGCTGGCGCGATGTGGGCGGCCTGCTGGCCGACGTACTCGACGCGGCCTCCGACGACACCTGGAGTCCGCAGGACACGGGGTCGTTGGAGGGCGACCTGACCGCCCTCAACCAGGAGGTCTACGAGGCGCTCGCCGCCGGCCCGACGGTGACCACGGCCCTGATCGCCGCGTCCTTCCGCTCGGCGGAGGCCGCCGGGGCGCTGAGCCGCTTCTGGGCGGACCGGTACGAGCGCTGCACGCCGGTGGTCACCCGCGCGGCGGCGCGCGGCGACCTCACCCCCGGGACGGACGCCCGCGCCCTCCTGGTGACGGCGACCGCCCCGCTCTACCAGGAACTGCTCCTGCTGCGTGCGGCCCCGGATCCGCGGCTGCCGGAACGCGCGGCCCGCGCGGCGGCAGCGGCGGGCCGGGCAGGGGCGTTCGCAACGCCGTGACGGCGGTGGGCCGGTGCGCGGTGGGCGGTGCGCCCGTCGAAACCTCTGATCCGCGACCGACTAGCCCCGTTCCCAGTAGGCACAGGAGTGACGGGTGTCCGCGGCACCCGGAGCCGGGGTGGGGCACATGAAGAGCGTGGCTCCATGCGAGGGGGCACGTTCCCACTGCAGCGGCTCCCCCGCAGCGCTCTCGGCACCGTTCAGGTACAGCGTCAACGCCCCACCCGCGAGCACGATGACCGCCCACCCCGCCATCGCCCACTTCCAGGCCCGCCGCGACATCAACCGTTCCCCCTCGACGCTCAAGTCCCTTCAGGAACAGTCTGCCGACGTCGCAGGCGGTTGAGAGGGGGACATCGGGTCAGTTCTTCAGCCAGCCGTAGAGGACCAGGCCGGCCACCACGATTCCCACGAACTTCAACAGACGCCTCAGTCCCAACAGGCGGATCAACACGGCTGGTTCCCCTCGCCATTCTTTGTGGTCGGGCGCCATTGTCCGGCCCCCGGCGGCCCGTTGTCGGCAAACGCCCCGTCCCTCCGTCAGGTACGCAGAACCCGGGTCCGGGGGCCGCGGTGGCGTGATCGGGCCCTGCCGGTTTCCTCACCATGATCCATAGACTGCGGGTGTTGGTCCTGCCCGGACGGGGGCAGGCAGCCCAGGGGGAGGAATCACCACTGTGTCCGGCTACTTCTTCTACGTCGTGCACCGC
Source organism: Streptomyces sp. NPDC051211 (assembly GCF_040689505.1). Taxonomy (NCBI): domain Bacteria; kingdom Bacillati; phylum Actinomycetota; class Actinomycetes; order Kitasatosporales; family Streptomycetaceae; genus Streptomyces; species Streptomyces sp. NPDC051211. The sequence goes on along the minus strand of NZ_JBFBAV010000015.1, from coordinate 149,064 downwards.
GGAGACGGCCCGAACGGCAACGGGGTCTCCGCGATGGACCCGGTCACCGCGCGGGTGACCGCCACGGTTTCGCTGGGTTCGGTCGAGCCGCTGGACATGGTCGCCGTCCACGGCGGCAAGCAGCTCGTGGTCATGGTCCGGGACCGGGCGGAGCTGCGCGTGGTCGACGTGGAGCGGCTCGCCGTCACCGGTGCCGTCGCCATCGAGGGGAACACCGGCTACCGCTCCCTGGCCGTGTCCCCCGACGGGAAGCGCGTGTACGCCGTGGGCGAGGGTGTGGCCGAGATCGACCTCGCCACCGGGAACAGGGTGCGGGTCTTCCGCGAGGGCGGGATCCACGAGGCACCGGTGACCAGCCCGGACGGCGCGTACCTGTTCGTCCTGGGTCCCGACGGACTCGTCCGCTTCGACACCGGCAGCGGTGAAGCCCTCGTGACCGCCCTCGACGGCCGCCCGGGCGGTCTGGCCGTCCACCCGGACGGCTCCGTCCTCTACCTCGTCGGGGAGGACATGCCCGTCGAGCGGCGTGACCTGGACTCCCTTGCGGTGACCGCGCGGGGCGCGCTGGGTGGGACGGGAGTGAGCGTGGCTCCCGACGGGAGGGTGTACGTCGCCGACCGGCGCCACACCGTCCGATACGATCCGGACCTCGTCGAGAGCGAACCGCTGTACCTGGGGACCGGGGCCGCCCCGTGCTTCTCGCCGAACGGCTGGTCCCTGGCCACCTTCGACGCCGATGTCGCCCTGCTCCACTCCGTGAGCAGCATCGACCGCGGCAATGGGATGCCCCTGCCCGGTACCGCCGTCACCTTCACCACGGCCGTCCCCGCCGCCAGGTTGGCCACCCGCATCGAAGCCGGCCCCGGCCGGGTCCTGGCGGCCGTCCGGATACCCGGCCTGACCGCGCGCCTGACCACCGAGGACGGCGCGCCCGTCACCGGCCAGCTGCTGCGCTTCACTTCCGAAGGCGGCCTGGACCTGGGCACCGCCGTCACCGGCCCCGACGGCCGCGCGCACCTCACCGCCGAACTCCTGGTGCCGATCGACCCGGTCACCGGGCAGATCGACACCAGCGCCCTGACCGGCTCGTACAAGGTCGACTACGCGGGCAAGCCGTCCTACTCACCCACCGGCGGCCGGGCCGAGATCACTCTCTGACCACCCGAACCCAACGCCGCCCAGGCAGCGTCCACCCCGCCGATCCCGCCCACGAGGAGACCGTGACGGTCCATGACCTTGCTCCACGCCCGGGTGGACGGGGAGTGGTCCCTGCACGTAACGGCGCGGTGTTGGCGGCCCGGGTCAGAGCAGCCGGGCCATGCCCACCGACTCGGGCGCCGTCTCGGTGAAGCCGAATTTCGCGTAGAGGTGTCGGGCGTCGCCGTCGGCGATCAAGGAGACGTACGTCCCCTCCGGCGCGCGCCGCTCGAGCTCCGCGGTGAGCTCAGTCATGATCAGCTTGCCGAGGCCACGGCCCTGGTGGGCGGGGAGCACGCAGATGTCGACGATCTGGAGGAAGCAGCCGCCGTCGCCGACGATTCGTCCCATGCCGACCGTCTCGGCGCCGTACGCGACCGTCACGCCGTACCAGGAATTCGGCAGCCCGATCGCGGAGCCGGCCACGCTCTTCGCGCCGAGTCCGGTCTCGCCGCGCAGCCGCCGGTACGTTTCGATGTTCGGTACACCGGGCCGGAGTGCGTAGGCCGCGTTCTCGTTCCCCGTCGTCCTGAGCGTCATGCGCCATCCCCCTGTGATCGTGCGGAGGTGGCCATCATCCTTCATGGCCGCCGGGGACGATCTGCCGGATCCGGCCCCCGGGGGGCGTTGCGGCGTGCGCGACGGCACCTTCGTGGGCGACGGTGGGTGTGCGCTGCTGTGTGCACCTCGCCGTTTTCCGAGGAAGGTCTTCCGTGAACTGGACACTCGAAGTCGTACCGGTCCCCGTCACCGACATGGACCGGGCCAAGACGTTCTACGCCGACAAGGTGGGCTTCAAGGTCGATCTCGACGACGAGGTCGCCCCGGGCATCCGCATCATCCAGCTGACCCCGCCCGGCTCGCGGTGTTCCATCGCGATGCTCCAGGGGATGCCCCCGGCGCCCGGTACGAAGGCCATGGCCCCGGGCACGCTGCACGGCCTGCAGCTCTGTGTCACGGACATCGAGGCGGCCCGCACGGAACTGGTGGGACGCGGCGTGGACGTCTCGCCGATCCGCCATGTCGGTGAGACGGGTTGGGAGGACGGCAAGGGCGACACCTGGAACTCGTTCATGACCTTCGAGGACCCGGACGGCAACGGCTGGGTCGTCCAGGAGGCCCCGTCGGAGCTGGCGGAACGCTGATCCGGGACAACGCTCATCCGAGAAGACGAGACGCTGCGGTTCGCAGTAGGCTGGCCTCGTGTGCGCGTGCTGCCTCCCAGCTCGCCCTGCGCGGGGTCTCCAAGGCCTACGGCGACCGCCTCGTCCTCGACCAGGTCTCCTTCGCCCTCCGGCCGGGTGAGAAGGCCGCCGTCATCGGCGAGAACGGGGCCGGGAAGTCGACGCTCCTGCGGCTGATCGCCGGTGCGGAGCAACCCGACCACGGCCAGGTCACGGTGTCCTTCCCCGGCGGTGTCGGCCATCTCGGACAGACCCTCGAGCTGGCGCCGTACCGCACCGTCCAGGACGCCGTGGACGCCGCCCTGCACGAGCTGCGGGCACTCGAAGCCGCCATCCGGGCCGCCGAGGTCGCGCTGGCCGGCGCGGGGCCCGCGGAGCTCGATGCGTACGGCGACCTCCGCGCCGCGTTCGAGGCCCGGGACGGCTACGCCGCCGACGCCCGCACCGACGCGGCCCTGAACGGGCTCGGCATCGGGCACCTCGGGCGCTCGCGGCCCCTCGGCTCGCTCTCCGGCGGCGAGCAGTCCCGGCTCGCACTGGCCTGCGTACTCGGCGCGGCGCCGGAACTGCTGCTGCTGGACGAGCCGACCAACCATCTCGACGAGCCCGCCGTGGCATGGCTGGCGGACCGGCTGCGCGCGCACCGCGGCACGCTGGTCGTCATCACCCACGACCGGGCGTTCCTGGAGCGTGTCGCGACGACCGTCCTGGAGGTGGACCGCGATCTGCGGACCGTCACGCGGTACGGGGACGGCTGGGCCGGCTACCGGGCGGCCCGCGCCGCCGCCCGCCGCGGGTGGCAGCTGCGCCACCGGGAGTACCTCGACGAGCTCGCCCGTACGGAGCGGCTGGTGGAGGCCGCCGGGCAGCGTCTGGCCACCGCCGGCAAGGACCCCCGACAGGGCTTCGGCAAGCACCGGCGCTCCCACGAGGCCAAGCTGTCCGGGCAGGTCAGGTCGGCGCGCCGGCATCTGGACCAGCTGCTTCGGGAGCCGGTCGCCGCGCCGCCGGAGCCGCTGCGGTTCGCGGCGCGGATCGACGCCGACGGCGGGGTCCTGCCCGAGGACAGCCCGTACGTGGCGGAGCTGGCCGGGATCAGGGTCGGTGGGCGCCTGTCCGTGCCGGAGCTGGCGATCGGCCCGGAGGCCCGGCTGCTGGTGTCGGGTCCGAACGGAGCGGGAAAGTCGACACTGCTGCGGGTGCTGGCCGGGGACATCGCACCCGACCGCGGCACCGTGCGGTGCCAGACGTCGGTCGGCTATCTCCCGCAGGAGGTCGTCTTCGATCCGGCCGGCCACCCGCTGCTGCACGGGTTCGCGGCCGGGCGGCCCGGCGATCCGGAGGAGTACGCCGAGGAGTTGCTCGGCCTCGGGCTGTTCCGTCCGGAGGACCTGCGGGTGCCGGTGGCCTCGCTCTCCGTCGGGCAGCGCCGCCGGCTGGAACTGGCCCGGCTGGTGTCCCGCCCGGCCGGCCTGCTCCTCCTCGACGAGCCGACCAACCACGTGTCACCGGCGCTGGTCGAGGAGCTGGAGGAGGCCCTGGCCGTCTTCCCGGGCGCGGTGGTCGCGGTCTCCCACGACAACCGCTTCCGCTCCGCCTTCACCGGCCCCCGGCTGGAACTGCGGGCGGGCTCCCCGGTGGCGGGCTCGGTACGGCGCGCCTGAGGGCCGCCCCGAAACCGCTGCTGCGCCGTCCTGTGCCGCGCCAGGTCCCAGCCGCTGTGCCCCTCCCTGGGGTGTCCTGCCGCTATGCCTCGTAGCCGGCGAGAATGCGGTCGGCCGCGTAATGGGGACACGAAAGGCGGTGCCAGGTCACCGTCAGGCGCCCCGAGCGGGCGCCGAGGGTTCTCGCCTCTCCGTCCACGGGGCCCGCCTTGCAATGCGGGCACAGCACCGTTTGCGGCTTCAAGACCTCACTCACACGCCTGCCTTTCCCTGCCGGCGGACACGACCGCGCGTTCCCCCCTCGATCCCATCACATGGACGGCGCTCCGGAACCCTCAACCCGCGGGTAGGGGTAGGGCGCGCCCGATCCCGCGGCGGCGCGCCCGGCCCCGCGGCGTGCGCAGCAGCGGAGTGGCGGTCGGCTAGAACAGGGGCGCACAGCTCTCCGTACGTACGAGGTGATGTGGTGGCGGCTCAAGCGAACGATCCGGGCGGGGCCGAGGGACCGGGGCCGGGGCGCCGGCGGGTCCTCGGGCTCGCGGCCGCGCTGGCGTCCGCACCGCCGTGGCTCGGCACGGCGTCGGCGGCGTCGGCGTCGGCGTCGGCGGCCTCGACCGCCCCGGCGGGGTCGGCAGGTGCGGCGCGGGAGTACGGGCTCGACGTGTGCGCCGAGAACTCCCTGCCGGGGGCCCGTGACTGGCGGATCACCCGGGTCGGGGCGGCGCGGGCCATCGAGGGTTTCGCCGACCGGGTCAGCGTCTGCTCCGGTGAGGCGTTCGGGCTGCGCGTGTCGACGACGTCCGCCTCCTACACCGTCTCCGCGTACCGGATGGGCTGGTACGGCGGGGCGAGGGCCCGCCTGGTGTGGCGTTCGGCCGTCCTGCCGGGCGTGCTCCAGCCGTCGGCCCGGCTCGATGCGGGAACGCGGATGGCCCGTACCGAGTGGCGGACGACGACGGAAGTGGACACCTCCGGCTGGCCCGAGGGCAGTTACCTGCTGCGGCTGGACAGTGGTGACGGCCGGGCGCAGCGATTCGTGCCCGTCACGGTCCGGTCGCCGTCGTTGTCGCCGTCGTTGTCACCGTCGTTGTCACCGTCCCCGTCTCCGTCGGCGGCCGGCCGGGTGGTGGTGGTCAATTCGGTGGCGACCTGGCAGGCGTACAACCGGTGGGGCGGCGCCGACCTCTACAAGGGGACGACCGGCAAGAAGGGGTCGCGGTCCCTCCAGGTCTCCTTCGACCGTCCGTACCTGGGCGGGCAGGGCGCCGGCCAGTTCTTCGTGTACGAGGCGCCGCTGATCGCGCTGGCCGAGCGGATGGGGCTGGAGCTGGCCTACGCCACCGGGGTGGACGTGGCCCGTGAGCCGGGCCTGTTGCGGGGAGCCCGGGCCATGCTGTCGCTGGGGCACGACGAGTACTGGAGCCCGGAGCAGCGGCGGCACGTCACCGAGGCGCGGGACGCGGGGATGAACCTGGCCGTGTTCGGGGCGAACTGCTGCTACCGCCGGGTGCGCTTCGAGGGCTCTGCGGTGGGAGACGACCGGATCGTGGTCTGTTACAAGGACGACTACGCCGCGGATCCGGGCTTCCGGCGCGGGCAGCCTCCGACGAACGACTTCCGGCGCAAGCCCTCGCCCGATCCGGAGAGTTCACTGCTCGGCGTGATCTACGACGGGTATCCGGTGGACGCGCCGTACGTGGTGACCCACCCGGGGCACTGGCTGTTGGCGGGCACCGGGGTGCGGCCGGGCGATTCCTTCCCGCACCTGGTGGGGGTCGAGTTCGACCGGGTGAACCCGGCCCATCCCACCCCGCGGCCCGTCGAGATCCTGGCGCACTCCCCGGTGGTGTGCAAGGGCCGCCCCTCGTACGCGGATACCGCCTACGTTTCGCTGCCGGGCGGGGCGGGCGTCTTCGCCACGGGCACGATGCGCTGGGTCGAGGCCCTCGACGTCGGCGCGGACGACGGGGAGGGCGGCGGGGAGACCGGGAACGGCGTCGGCGCTGGCGGCGTCGGCGTCGGCGTCGGCAAGGGGCCGCACGGTCTGGACGCGCGGGCCGGGGCGTTCACGCGCACCGTCACCGCGAACGTGCTGCGGGCGTTCGCGCAGGGGCCTGCGGGGCGTGCGAGGCCTGCTCACGACAATGTCGGCGTCCACTACGGGGATGAGACGGCTGCCGTTCCCGGCGCGTAGTCCGGTGGCTCGCGCCCCGGTTCCATTACTGTCCGTTCAATCCAGATTCAGGCGGTTTGATCGAGTTTGGGGATGTGCTGTGCGTCGTCTCACCGTTGCCCTCACCCTGCTGGCGACCCTCGCCTCCGGTTCGTACCTGGGTTCGCAGGCCGTCTCGGCCAGTGGAGGTCGGGGTACGAACATCCTCGTCGTCGGCATCGACAGCCGCACCGGCATCTCCGCCGCCGAGAAGCGACGACTGCACGTCGGCGGCAAGGGATGCAACTGCACCGACGTGATGATGCTCGTACACCTGTCCGAGGACCAGCGGCGCGCGAGCGTCGTCTCCCTCCCCCGCGACTCCTACGTCGAGTACGCCGCCCCGGCCGGCAAGGCCGGTGACACCGGCCCGGCCCGCCGCGGCAAGATCAACGGTGCGTACGCGATCGGCGGCGCCGACCTGACCGTGCGCACCGTCGAGAAGGCCACCGGCCTGCACATCGACCACTACCTGGAGACCGGCTTCACCGGCTTCGAACAGGCCGTCAACAACCTGGGCGGCGCGACGGTGTGCACCGACAAGCCCCTCTTCGACGAGAACGCCGGCCTCGACATCGCCGCGGGCGTCCACCACACCGACGGCAACGGAACGCTGCGCTACGTCCGGGCCCGGCACATCAACCGGCCCGGTGACCTCGGCCGCGTCCGCCGCCAGCAACGGGTGGTCACCGACCTGCTGGCCCGCCTCACCGCCGAGGGCGCCCTGGCCGGACCCGCGAGCGCGGCGCGTACGGCCCAGGCCCTGCTGAAGTCCGTACGCACCGACGACCGCACGGATCTGCACGACCTGATCCGCATCGGCTGGGCACTCGGCCGGCTGAGTGCCGACCGGACGGAGTTCGCGACCGTCCCGATCCGCGTCTTCGACCACCGCGTACCCGGCGTGGGCTCCACCCTGGTGTGGCACGAGGCCCGCTCGCAGGCGCTGTGGGACGCCCTGGGCGCGGACCGGCCGATCACCGGCGACACCCGCATCCAGCCCGCCCCGGACACCTCGGCCGCGACCAACCCGGCCGGGATCGCGGTGCGCGTGGACGACGCCGCCGTGGCGGCGGCGTTGCGGAGCAACGGGTTCGCCGTCACCGACACCTCGAAGTCCGCGCCTGCGGTACGTCCCGCCGGTCCCCCGGTGATCAGCTACCCGGCCGGGCGGGACGAGGACGCCGCCACCCTCGCGGCCGCCCTGCCCGGCTCCCGCCTGCGCGCCGTCCCGAAGGGCGACAAGTTCTTCGACGTCGCGGTCGGTGCACGGGCCGTGCCGGTCAGGAAGGTCACGTACGACCGGAACGTCGCGGAGGGCGCCCCCGTGACCGCCGCCCGGCTCCGCTGCGCCGGCCCGCCGGCCCAAGCCGCGCCGGTCGCCCCCGCGAAGGGAGAGGGCTGACGGCCGGTCACGAACCGGGACGGGCAGGGCAGTCCGGGGCGTCAGGGATTCGGGCGTCCGCCACCGGGTGTCGGGTCAGGCGAGTGCGTCGAGCAACTCGCGTTCGCGTTCGGCGCTGAGACCGGCGCGTCGCGCCCGGTCCAGACCCTGCTCGCGTTCCCAGCGCAGCGTGTCGGCGACGCGCGTGCGGGCTCAGTCGAAGCGGACGCAGATGGACACCGGCAGCCTGACCGCCCAGGTGTCGGTGGCCTGGTCGTAGCCGCGGGCGTAGCCGTTCTTGTCGCCCGGGCAGGAGGCCGGGATGTTCGTCTCGATGTGGAACGTACCGCCGGGGTTGCGCTGTCCGGGACGGGCGGTCACCCACTTGCGGAAGTGCGTGGCACCGGAGTTCAACTTGACGTCCACGTAGACCCGGCCGCCCACGGTGAAGTGCCCGCCGCCCAGCGACAGGTGGTTGTTCCAGTCGTAGTTGAACACGTACGGCCGCGGGGCCTTCAGCTGGTCCGCGGCCAAGGCCTGTGGTGCCAGCACGAGGCCGGTCAGGGCCGCGCCGGCCATGCCGATCGCGATCCGACGCGAGCAGCGGGACTTCGAGAGGGAGGGTTTGCGCATGGCTGCTCCTCGGTGAAAGGGAGCGGTGGCACCCACCGGTGGGGAAGGGAGATGCGGCGAGATGCGCCGCTGGCGGGGCCGGGGGGATCGGCAGCCTGCACGGCCCGATCAACCATCCCGCTCCAGAAGACGAGTCTACCGAGCCCTTCCCACCCCCGCACGGCCACGCCCGTCCCCGGGGCGGCCGTGGCGGCGTGCCTCCGTCCGAGGGCTTCTCAGGGAACCCTCCACTCCTGGGCCTTGTTGCCGGGCGTGCAGGTGACCATGGTGACCTGTTTGCCGGCGCCGTTGTCGGTCAGGCAGAGCGAGCCCATGTAGTCCTGCAGGTAGTAGGCGCCCCGGGTGGTCGCGGGGGCGACCGTCCAGTTCGCCAGGTAGCTGAAGCCGTTCGAGAGGGACACCCTCCCGTCCGTTTCCTGGACGAGCGCCGGGGAGCCCATGTTGCACGGGTTGAACTGGTGCCAGCTGCTCGGCACCGAATGCACCCAGCCGTAGGCGGTCGCCCCGCCCGTGACCACCGCGGTTCCGCCGGCGAGGGTGTTCTTGGCCAGGCCGAGCCTGAGGCCGTCGCCGACGTTGACGATGTAGCCCCAGTCCGTACCGCCGCAGCCCGGCGGCTTGGACGGCTTCTGGGTCGAGGCGCCGGGGGCGGGCTTGGAGGCGGGCGGGGCCTGGGGCGCGGTGGTGCGGCCGCCGGGAGGCGGGGTGCCGGGGTTCCCCGCGTCGGGCGGCGTGTTCGGTGGCCGGCCCACGGCGCCCGGGGCGGTGCCGGACTGGGGCGGGGCGGTCGGGCCGGCGGCCGACGGCGATGGCCCGGACGGCGAAGGCCCGGAGGTCGGGGGTGTTGCCTGCGGTGTGCCGGCGCCCGCGCCCGCCGTGCCGGGTGGCGCGCCGGACGGCTGTGGGGCGAGCGCGTTCGCCTCGGACCTGTGCAGGGGCCGGTCGATGAACAGGACCGTGCTCGCACCCGCCGTGATGACCACCGGGATGATGACGGGCACCAGGAGGGCACGCCTCGACCGGCGCCGCGGCCGCTCGGGCACGGCGCGGGACTCGACCTTGGGCTCGGCCTCGGGTCGGCTCTCGGGCTTGGGCTCGGCCTCGGGTCGGCTCTCGGGCTTGGGCTCGGCCTCGGGTCGGCTCTCGGGCTTGGGCTCGGGCTTGGGTTCGGCACGGTCGGTGTCGTCCGCTGCGGGGCGGGGCGCCGGTGCCGGCCCGGCGCCGATCGCGGCCCGTGCCGCGGCCGCCATCGCCGCGGCGTCCGCGAAGCGGTCCTCGGGCTGCTTGGCCAGTGCGGTGGCGACGAACCCGCGCACGGCCGGCGGGAAGACGGCCGGGAGTTCCGGTGCCGGCTCCCTGATGTGCTTGAGCGCGACTTCGAGCACGCTATCGCCCGTGAACGGCCGCTCCCCAGTGAGGAGTTCGTAGCAGACGACGCCGATCGAGTAGAGGTCGCAGGCCGGGGTGACGGTGGCTCCCTCAGCTTGTTCGGGGGCCATGTAGAGGGCGGTGCCGAGTACCTCGTGGGAGGCGGTGATCTTGGTACTCGCCAGGGCGCGGGCGATGCCGAAGTCGGTCACCGTGACCTGGTCCCGGTCGCGGAGCATCAGGTTCGACGGCTTGAGGTCGCGGTGCACGATGCCCCGCTGATGTGCGGCGTGCAGCGCGTCGAGCGCCTTCGCGAGCAGGCCGAGCGCCCGCTCGGCCGGCATCGGCCCGCTCTCGGCGAGGGCTTCGTCGAGCGGCCGGCCGTCGACGAGTTCCATGACGATGTAGGCGACCCGGTCCTCCTCGGCACCCTCGCCGCTCTCGGGGCCCGCGCCGCTTTCGCCGTAGTCGTGGACGTCCACGATGCCGGGATGGCTGAGGGCGGCGAGGAGCTGGGCCTCGCGCCGGAAGCGGGTGGCGAACGTACCGTCCGCGAGCAGCGCGGGATGCAGGATCTTGACCGCGACCTGCCGCGCCAGCACCTCGTCGTCCGCACGCCAGACGGCCCCCATGCCCCCGCCGCCGATGCGCTCGGTCAGCGTGTAGCGGCCCCCGAGCGTGGTCCCCCGACCCCGCATGCCCTGCCCCCGTCCGTGCACGGCCCGATCGGCCGTTCGTCCGCACAGTGTGCCAGAGGGTCCGGCCCCCTCGCCCACACCCCCGGAGGCTTCTGATGTGCCATCAATTTCCTGACCGTGGGTGCCTCTTGTACGTGGGCGCCCCTGTCCAGGGGACCTGCGTTGCAGTGCGCCGGGGTCGGCCCGCCGGGGTCAGAGCCTCGGGTCGCGGTGGGGGCGGCGGCCGTCGAGGACGGCGAGCAGCACCGGCAGGTCGGGCACCTCTGCGTCAACGCCGTGTACGCGGAGCCCGCTCGCCGGCGGCCCTGGGCGGGGTGGATCCGGCTCTGCCCGGAGGCATCACCGTCGCCTCGGCCCGCTACACGATGCCGATGCGACGCCCCCACTGGCAGGGCGGGTGGGGCCATGACGGATAGACTCGGGTTCCATGTCGAAGCCTGACGAACTGCTCATGGACGTCGCCGCCGTGGTGGAGTCCGAGCAAAGCAATCAGATGTCCCTGACTGTGGTCACCGGCGGCACCGTCATCACAGGTCGGCTTGCTCCCGAAGCCGTATGGCGGCAGCGGGTGGCGGAGGTCCTGGCGGACTCGGACCGCCTCGGACCGTTCTCCGGCATCTTCACCCCCGATCCGGCGCAGGAACGTCCCGAAAGGGGCGGCCCGCCCACTCACCTGCACTTCCACCTCGCCCGGATCCTGCAGGGCAGCACCGGAATCCCCGAAACGGGCGGCATGTACCGCGTCGCGATCAGCGACGTCAGCGCCTGGACCGTGGGCGATTTCAGCTATTCCGATCACTGAACCGGCGCGGACCGTGAACACCACCACGGCCCGCGTCGCCCCTCCCCCTCCCCCGCGTGGGGAGACACGTACATCGCGGGGCTGACGCGCGCCGTCGGCCCCGCCCGAATCGGGCATGTGATCGACAATTCGGCTCTGTCGGGGCACTCGTCGCCTAAGGTCGGAAGGAATGGGCACCGACTCACCTGGATGAGGGGCGACGAGCATGCAGACCGACCGCGGGGACGGCTGGCAGGGTGACCGGCTGGACCTCGATGCCTACCTCGGGCGCCTCGGGTACGACGGGGAGCGGGCACCGACGCTGGACGTGCTGCGTGCACTGCACCGGGCCCATGTGACGTCGATTCCGTTCGAGAACGTGTATGCGGTCCTCGGCATTCCGCTTCCGCTGGACGTCGAGTCCGTCGAGGACAAACTGGTACGGAGGCAGCGGGGCGGCTACTGCTACGAGCACGTCACGCTGTTCGCCGCCGCCCTGGAAAATCTGGGCTTCCGATTCACGGCCATGAGCGGACGCATCACGCTCGGGGCGGACAAGATCCTGCCGGCGACCCATGCCCTGCTGGCCGTCACGGCGTCGGACGACGATCGGACCTGGCTGTGCGACGTCGGTTTCGGCGCCGGCCCGCTGGGGCCCGTCGAGCTCGCCGACGGGGCCGAGGCGGAATTCGACGGCTGGCGGTTCCGCCTGGAGCGGCGCACGGACGTACACGGCTTCGACCAGTGGTGGCTGTACCAGTACGGGCCGGACGGCTGGATCGACCGGCACACCTTCACCCTGAATCCGCAGTACCCGATCGACTACGTGGTCGGCAGCCACTACGTGGGCAGCCACCCGCGCTCCCCGTTCGTCAAGCGGCTGTTCGCGCAGCAGTTCAGCGCCGCCCGGCACCACCAGATCGACGGACTGACCTGGACCACCACCTACCCGGACGGCACCCGCACCGAGCAGACGGTCGAGCCGGCCGGCCTCCGGCACGTACTGGAGAAGGAGTTCGGGATCCTGCTGGACTCCGAGGAGATCGACCGCCTGCTCCAAGCGTGACCGCCCCGCGCCCGGCCTTTGGCCGCAGTCGCGCAGGCAGGTCGGATGGTTGGACAGCCGCATGCGGGAGATGCCGAGGGTGTCGGCCAGGTCCGAGGATCATCCCTGTCCAGTAGGGCCGGTGGGCGCGGTCAGCGGCCCGGATCCGCCGGCTCGGCGTCGACGCCGGTGTCGGTGTCGGTGTCGGTGTCGGCGGCGTGGATGTCGAACAGTGCGCCGTCCGGGTCGCGGACGGTCACCGACTCCGGGCGCCCCGGAGCGGCCGCCTCCTCGGAGACCACCGCCCCGCCCAGAGCGGTCGCGGCCTCGATCGCCGCCGCGAGCGCGGGCACCCGGAAGTGGACGTGCCAGCGCGGCCTGCGCACCGGTTCCGAGGAGGACTCGTCCACCGGGCCGCTGTCCAGCCGGGCGATCGGCTCGCCGTCGTGGCGGCGCAGTACCACCTGGTCGTGTTCGTAGGACACCTCACAGCAGCCGGGGCGTCCGCTCGCCCAGCCCAGGACCTCGCCGTAGAACACGGCGGCGTCGAAGGCGTTCCTGGTCCGCAGTTCCAGCCAGGCCGGGGCGGTCCCCTGCCCCACCCGCCAGTCGGAAAGGATGCGGCCCTCCCAGAGTCCGAAGGCGGCGCCCTGCGGGTCCGTGGCCATGACGCCGCGGCCGGCCCGGTCGAAGGAGACCGGGCCCACCCCGACCGTTCCGGTGCGCTCCCGGATCCGGGCCACCGCGGCGTCCGCGTCCTCGACTGCGAAGTACGGCGTCCAGGCCGCCGGTACCGAGAGGTCCCCGGCAAGGGCCCCGATGCCGGCGACCGGCACCCCGTCCAGCTCGGCGACCCGGAACGCCGGCCCCAGCCGGGTCGGCCGGAAGGTCCAGCCCAGCACCGCGCCGTAGAACCGCTGTGCACCGTCCAGGTCCCGGGTCATCAGGCTCACCCAGCACGGGGCCCCGTAGACGTCCCCCGTCGACAACTCCACCACGGCTGCTCCGTTCGCCCGTTCCGTACCAACCGGCCCGGGGCAAACGCTTCCATCCCCGTCGGCCGATCTGCGGGCGCCACGCTGAGCCCGGCATGATCGGCAAGTCGGGACTTTGACCCCCTAGCGGTCGTGACGGGTCTCGTGGACCGTCTCGTGGATCACGGGGACCGAGTCGGTCAGGTGCGTGCTGTGGCGCCTCTTGAGGACGCTGGCGTAGACGGCGAGTCCGATGATGCCGACCAGCATCAGGATCACGCCGACCAGGTCGAGGTTGACGCTCTCGGCCTCCCAGTCCGTAGCGAAGGTGAGGATGGCCCCCACCGCGATCAGGGCGATGCATCCACCCATGCCCATGGCACTCGCCTCCAGGATTGCGGTCTATGAGGCGCGGCTACCCGGAAGACGGACCCGAAAACGCTCCGGCGGCACGGCAGTTCGAACGATGCGCCGGATGCAGGGCGACGGACCGGCCGGTCAGGCCAGGGCGCCGAGGACCCGGTCCGGGGTGAGGGGCAGTTCGCGCAGGCGGCGGCCCGTCGCGTGGTGGAAGGCGTTGCCGATGGCCGCGGCCGTGCCGACGATGCCGATCTCCCCGATGCCCTTGCTGCCCATCGGGTTGAGGTGCTTGTCGTGTTCGTCGACCCAGTGCACCTCGATGTCGGGCACGTCCGCGTGGACGGGTACGTGGTAGGAGGCCAGGTCGCTCTCCGTGAAGTCCCCGAAGGCGGGGTCCATCGTGCTGTGTTCGGTGAGGGCCATGCCCAGTCCCATGACCATGCCGCCCACGAACTGCGAGCGGGCGGTGAGCGGGTTGAGGATGTGGCCGGCGGCGAAGACGCCCAGGAGCCGCCGGACGCGGACCTCCCCGGTCACCGTGTCGGCCTGCACCTCGGCGAAGTGGGCGCCGAAGGCGTGCCGGGCGTACGGGGACCGCTGCTTGGCGGAAGCCGTCGTATCGGCGGAGGCGGAGAGTCCGGCCTCGGGGAGCGGGCCGTCGTGGCGGTCGAGGACGGCGGTGAGGGCGGTGCAGGCGTCGTGGACGGCCCAGCCCCACGAGGCGGTGCCGGCCGATCCCCCGGCCACCGAGCCCGGCGGCAGCGCGCTGTGCCCGATCTCCACCGCGACCCGGTCCGGTGGCACCCGCAGCGCGTCGGCCGCGATCTGGCCCAGGACGGTGCGTGCGCCGGTACCGAGGTCGGTGGCGTTGGTCTGGACGAGGTAGGTGCCGTCCGGGAGTGCGTGCGCCCGCGCCGAGGAGGGGGCGATGTACACGGGGTAGGTGGCGGCGGCGACTCCGGTGCCGATCAGCAGCGGGCCGTCGCGGCGGGGTGTGCGGTGCGCGGCCCAGTCGAACCGGTCGGCTCCTTCGCGCAGGCATGCCACCAGATGGCGGCTGCTGAACGGGTGGCCGCTGTCGGGCTCGGCGTCGGGCTCGTTGCGGACGCGCAGTTCGACCGGGTCGATGCCGAGGGCGTCGGCCAGTTCGTCCATGGCCGATTCGAGGGCGTACATGCCGGGGCACTCGCCGGGCGCACGCATCCAGGAGGGCGTGGGCACATCGAGGGCGACGACGCGGTGGGTGGTGAGGAGGGCGGGAGCGGCGTACATGACGCGGGCGGGGACGGCGGCCTGTTCGACGAACTCCCGGACGCGGGAGGTGTGGGTGGTGACCTCGTGCGCCACGGCGGTGAGGATGCCGTCCTCGCCGGCGCCCAGGCGGACGCGGTGCAGGGTGGGCGGGCGGTGGCCGACGACGGCCGGCAGGTGGCGCCGGGGCAGGGCGAGGGTGACCGGGCGGCCGGTGTGGCGTGCGGCCATCACGGCCAGGACCACGTGCGGGCGGGGAGTGCCCTTGCAGCCGAACGCGCCGCCGATGTGCTCGGAGACCACCGTGACACTGTCCTCCGGCAGCCCGAAGAGGGCGGCCAGGGCGGACCGTACGAGTCCGGATCCCTGGCTGGAGTCGTACACGGTGAGGGCGCCGGCGCCGGCTTCCCAGTGGGCGGTGGCGGCGTGCGGCTCCATGGGGTGGTTGTGCAGGGGCGGCACGGTGTAGGAGCAGTCCACTTGCACCGCCGAGTCGGCGAAGGCGGCCTCGGCGTCGCCGCGTTCGCGGTGCGCGGGGTAGCCGCCGTTGACCTGTTCGGGGGTGTAGGCGTCCGGGTGGTCGGCGCGCAGGACGCTGTCGTGGGGCTCGGTGTCGTAGGTGACGCGGACGGCGGCGGCCGCGGCCCGGGCCGCCTCCAGGGTCTCGGCGACGGCGAGGGCCACGTACCAGCCGCGGTGGGGCACCTCGGTGCCCTGGAGCACGCGGAGGGTGGGGTCGTCGGCGGTGCCCAGCCGGGGTGCGTTGTCGGGGGTGAGGACGGCGAGGACGCCGGGGAGGGCGAGGGCGGCCGCGGTGTCGACGTCGGTGACGCGTCCGCGGGCCACGGTGGCGGGCACGGGCCAGGCGTACGCCCGGCCCGGCAGGTCGTGCTCGGCCGCGTAGCGGGCGGTTCCGGTGACCTTGTCCCGGCCTTCGCGGCGGGTGGCGGGTGCGCCGAGGGCGGGGGCGGCGCCGCTGGTGGAGTCCATGGTGGCTCTCGTTCGTCGGTGGTCGAGCGGGGGCGGGGCGCGGGCATTGGGCTGCGGGCTCACGGCTGTGAGCGGCGGGCTCAGGTACGGGCTGCGGGCTCGGGTGCGGGTTGCGGGCTCAGGTGCGGGCTGCGGGGTGCGGGGGGGGCGGGGCTGCGGGCTGCGGGGCTGCGGGCTGCGGGCCTGCGGGCCTGCGGGCCTGCGGGCCTGCGGGCCTGCGGCTGCAGGCTCAGGGGCGCGGGCCGCGGGCCAGGGTGTTGAGGGCCTCGCAGGCGAGGTTGCGGGCGAGGGCCACCTTGTAGGCGTTGTCGCGCAGCGGCTGTGCGAGGGCCAGCTCGGCCTCGACTGCCTGCTGTACGGCGTCCTCGGTGGGCGCGCGGCCCACCAGGAGCTCTTCCGCGGTGGTGGCGCGCCAGGGCCGGTGGGCGAGTCCGCCGAAGGCGAGCGCGACCCGGCGGACGCGTCCTTCGCCGAGGTCGAGCACGGCGGCGACGGAGGCCAGGGCGAAGGCGTACGAGGCCCGGTCTCGGGCCTTGCGGTAGCGGGCGGGCAGGCCTGCGGCGTCCGGCGGGAGCAGGACGGCGGTGATGATCTCGCCGGGCTCGGCGAGGGTGTCCTGCTCGGGGTGTTCTCCCGGCAGCCGGTGGAAGTCCGTCGCGGGTACGGTGCGGCTGCCGCCGGGGCCCTGGAGTTCGACGGCGGCGTCGAGGGCGGCGAGCGCGACGGCCAGGTCGGAGGGGTGGGTGGCGATGCACTGCGGGGAGTGGCCGAGCACGGCGTGGTCGCGGTGGACTCCGTCGCGGGCGCCGCAGCCGCTGCCCGGCTCCCGCTTGTTGCAGGGTTTGGCCACGTCCTGAAAGTAGGGGCAGCGGGTGCGCTGGAGCAGGTTGCCGCCGGTGGTGGCGGTGTTGCGGAGCTGCCCGGACGCGCCCGCCAGGAGTGCCTGGGCGATGACGGGGTAGCGGGAGCGGACGAGGGGGTGGGCGGCGAGGTCGCTGTTGCGGACACCGGAGCCGATGCGCAGGCCGCCGTCCGCGGTCTCCTCGACGGTGCCGAGTGGCAGCCGGGTGAGGTCGACGAGGGTGTCGGGGCGTTCCACGCCCAGCTTCATCAGGTCCACCAGGTTGGTGCCGCCGCCGAGGTAGCGGGCGCCGGGCCGGCCGCCGTGGGCGGCGATGGCCTCCGGCAGGCTCGCCGGGCGTACGTAGGCGAACGGCTTCACGCGATCACGTCCAGGACCGCGTCCACCATGCGCGGATGGGCGCCGCAGCGGCACAGGTTGCCGCTGAGCCGTTCGGCGATCTCGGTGCGGGTGAGGTCCACGCCGTCGGGGTCGGCGGCGGCTTCGGCGAGCATGCCCAGGGCGGAGCAGAGCTGGCCGGGGGTGCAGTAGCCGCACTGGAAGGCGTCCCGTTCGAGGAAGGCCTCCTGGAGCGGGTGCAGGCGGTCACCGCCGTCGTCCGCGAGGCCTTCCACGGTGGTGATCGCGGCGCCGTCGTGGGCGACGGCGAGCAGCAGGCAGCTGTTGGCGCGCCGGCCGTCGACCAGTACGGTGCAGGCGCCGCACTGACCGTGGTCGCAGCCCTTCTTGGCGCCCGTCAGGCCGAGGCGTTCGCGCAGGAGGTCCAGCAGGGTGACCCGGTGATCCAGGTCGAGCTCGTGCGCCTGGGCGTTCACGTGCAGGGTGATGCGGGAGCGGGTCGCCCCCGCCGCCCCGGTCGTCCCGGTCGCCCCGGCCGCATCGGTGTCGTTCGCCACTACTGCCCCTTATGAGGAGGTTTGCGTACACATCCTCCCTTCGGATAACCGATCGGGGCGCGTTTCACACCCGGGCCTCAGGCAGCCGGGCGGTGTGGCAGCCGGGGCGAGGGGCCACAACAGCCGACGGCCCTGCTCCTGCGCGAAAAGCGCGGATGCAGGGCCGAACGGGTCGTTTCAGCAGGTCAGAGTCTGCTCATGCGCGTGTACGGGCTGAGGATCCGGGCCGTGCGGGAGCCGAAGTCGACGAGCATCGCAATGCCCTCCTCCACGCCGATGATCCGGCCCAGGCCGAACTGGTCGTGTGAGACCCGGTCGCCAAGTTCGAAGTGCTTGGCCGACGGGGCGACGGGAGCTTTGAAGGGGCTGGTGGGCAGGTGGCGCCGGGGCGCGGATGGATTCGTCATCGTGAAGCCAGTATGCGCCTTGGCGCCTCCGATCCGTCAGGCCGGGAAGGAAACGATGGCGCTACAACCTGCCGCGCGCGCCCCCGCCGGCGGCGCCCGGTGGGGTGCGCACCTGACAAAGGAGCGGCGGCGACCTGTGGGCCGCCCCGCCACGGGTGATAGGAACTAGAAAATCGTTCTAGTCGATCCGGCCTCGGCCCCCTACGGAAAGCGATCGAATGTTACGTGTGTTGCGCACCCTCGGTATCGCCGCCCTGCTGGCGAGCATGTCCCTCGTCGCCGCCCCTCCCGCGAGCGCGGACCCGCTCGCGGCCGTCGGCGGCGGCACCGGGATCATCTTCCGGCTGGCCCCGACCCCGGAGGCGCCCACGAGCTACACCACCTGCACCCTCACTGCCGTCGGCCGCGACTCGGCCGGCAACCTGGTGGGCCTCACCAACGCCCACTGCTTCATCGACGCGCAGGGCAAAAAACTGGTCGGCGAACCGGTCTACCGGGACAGCTCGCCCGCGGGGACGGCCTTCGCTCCGGCTCCGCCCGAGGCCAGCCGCCCCGATCTGGCGACCGGGGCCATCGGCACGGTGACGTACGTCGGGACGCCCAACAACCTGCTCAGCACCGGCCCCAAGGGCCTGGACTACGCGGTGATCAAGCTGGACGAGACCCGGGTCGCCCCCACCAGCACGGTCGGCGGGGTCACCATCACCTCGATCGGGGCTCCGCCCGCCAACGGGACGCGCATGTGCAAGGAGGGACACCGCACCGGGCTCACCTGCGGCATGAAGCTGGGCACCAGCGGAATCTGGTTCACCCACCTCATCTGGACCAACGCCGGCGACTCCGGTGCCCCCGTCGTCGCCGGTCAGACGCTGGTCGGCAATGCGTGGGGGGTCCAGCACAGTTCGCCGATCCTGAGCATCATCGACGAGATGAACGCCAACGGCGGAGTGGGAGCCGGCTTCCACCTCGCGTCCTGAGCGGGGCGGCCGCTCGGCCGGGAAGGCCGCTCAGCCCGGTACTCCCTCGCCGGGTGAGGGCGGCGGGAGCAGCCGGGCGGCCTCCGGGTCTTCGGCGAAGGTGAACAGGCCGGCGGTGCCGGTCAATTCGAACAGCCGCTGCAGCTGGCTGTGCAGCGGGCCGGCCAGCACCAGGGCGTGTTCCTCGCGGGCGCTGAGCAGCACGTGCAGGAGCGAGGAGTCGGCGAAGACGACGCCCGACAGATCGACGATCGTCCGCCGGGCGCCCACGGCGCGCACGGTGGACAGCGCCTCGCGCACCTGCGGCGCGGCGTCCTGGTCGAATTCCCCGGACAGGCGGAGCAGGCCGGTCCCACCCGGCTCGGTCAGCGAGGAGACGCTGGTCGCTTCGCAAGCGGTGGAGGCGACGTGCGCCGTCAGTGACACTGCGTGGCGGCCGCCGGACTGCGGGGACCGGTTGTTCATGTAACGCATGGCTGCCCGTCCTTGTGCGGTGGGCGCGGCGAGGGACATCCGCTGGGGCCATCTCCCAGCATGACACCGACTGCAGCCCGGCACCACGAAGGACTACCCAGCGTGACGACCGGCTGCTCCCGCGACGGACGGGGCGGGGTGGGCCGCGGCCGTGGCGATCTTGGGCAGGGCGTAGGAGTGTTCCTCGGCCAGCCAGGCCACCAGCTCTTCCCGCACGGCGCACCGTACGGTCCAGAGCCGGTCCGCGTCCTTCGCCGTGACGACGGCCCGCAGCTGGATCGTGCTGGGCGTGGTGTCCGTGACCGCGAGGTCCCAGCCGCGTCCGTCCCATGCCTCGCAGCCGTCCAGGATCTCCTTGAGCTTGTGGCGCACGAGGGCGACGGGTGCCGAGTGGTCGCAGTGGAGGAAGACCGTGCCGGTCATCTGGGCCCCGCCGCTGGACCAGTTCTCGAAGGGCCGGGCCGTGAAGTACGACACCGGCATGGTGATGCGCCGCTCGTCCCAGGTGCGGACGGCGAGGTAGGTGAGCGTCACCTCCTCCACCACGCCCCATTCCCCGTCCACGACGACGGTGTCCCCTATGCGCACCATGTCGCCGAAGGCGATCTGGAACCCGGCGAACAGGTTGCCGAGGGTCGACTGGGCCGCCACGCCGGCCACGATGCCGATGATGCCCGCCGAGGCGAGCACCGAGGTGCCGAGGGCCCGGAAGCCGGGGAAGGTCAGCAGCATGGCCGCGGCGGCCACCAGCGCGACGACGGCGGTGACGATCCGCATGATCAGCGTGACCTGGGTGCGGACCCGCCGGAGCCTGGACGGATCGCGGGTGCCGGTGGCGTAGCGCGCGTACGAGGACTCGACCATTGCGGACGCGATGTGCACGACCAGCCAGGCGCCCGCCCCGATCAGCACCAGGGTCAGGAGCCGGCTCACTGCCGTGTTGTGCTCCTGCAGCGGCGGCCAGCCGATCTGCCGGTACGAGCCGCGCAGCAGGGCGGCCAGCAGCACCAACCGCAGGGAAACGCGGCTGCGGCGGAGCAGGCTCCACAACGGGGTGTCCGGGTGGCGCGCATCCGCCCGCCGCAGCAGGAGGTCGACGAACCAGCCTGCGGCGAGTGTGAGGACGGTCGAGCCGCCCAGGACCATCAGCAAACGGGCAAGGCTGTTCATGGCTCCTCGTAGACAGGTCGGCAGCGGGCGATGCCGTCGCGCGTGCCCGACCCTTGCGGAGCCAAACCGCCCCGCCCTGGTTCGGATGGGGCCGTCGTGACCGTGGTGGCCGTCGTGACCGTCCAGGCCGTCGCGGCGCGGCCTCTGCGGCGTCGGCACGTGTGCGCCGTACGGCGCGGGGCACACGGGCACCATGACCGTGGCCAAGACGACTGTCCTCGTACTCGACTGCGCGGAGCCCGAGCGCCTCGCGCACTTCTATGCCGCCCTGCTCGGCGCGGAGACGGGCCCCGCCGACGGGGATCCGGATCTGGTGCTGGTGAACGGTGGCGGCACCCTGCTGGGGATCCGCCGCGACCGGGGCCACGCTCCGGCCTCCTGGCCGCGGCCGGAGGACTCGCAGCAGGCGCACCTCCGCATCCTGGTCGCCCCCGGCGACCTGGACGAGGCCGAGCGGGAGGCCGTCGGTCTCGGGGCGCGCCCCGTGACGGCGACTCAGGAAGGCGAGGTCGCGCTGGACGACCGGACCGACCTGCGCCGGTACACCGATCCGGCCGGGCACCCGTTCGTCCTGGTGGCGACCCCGCTGCCCTGAGCGCCGAGCCGGGACCGCCGCCGCGGCGGCGGGTTCAGTCGCCCGGCGACCAGAAGGCGGTGAGACGGCCCGCGCCGGGTGCGAGGCCGCTCCAGGGGCCGGTGAAGGTGAGGACGGCGGCCGCGGCCTTGGGGAAGCCCGAGCGGAGCCGGCCCACCAGGTCGTCCGGGCCGTCCCCGCACAGGGCGGTCGCGGCCTCGTGGAACCCGGGGTTGTGGCCCACCACGAGCAGTCCTCCCACCCCGTCCGAGGTCTCCTTCAGTACGGCGATCAGCTCGTCGGCGGTCGCGTTGTAGAGCCTGTCCTCGTAGACCGTCGGGGGCGGCTCCTCCAGCTGTGCCTCCATGACCTGCCAGGTCTGGCGCGTGCGGCGCGAGGGGGAGCAGACCACCAGGTCGGCCCCGAAGACGGACTGCGCGAGCCACCGCCCGCACTGCAGCGCGTCGCCTCGTCCCCGGTCGGTCAGGGCGCGGTCGGGGTCGTCCGCGGCGTCCTTGGGCACGGCCTTCGCGTGCCTGACCAGAATGATCCGGCGTTCCTCGGAGGCGGCCACCGGCACTCCCTTCGGTCACGGTCGGGTGCCTACGCGGCCACCCTCCCACCGCACCGCCCCGCACGCACGCGCACGCACGGATGCATGCGTGCGCAGTCGATGCGGGCCGCGCGTCATTCCGGGTGCTCTCCCGGTCCGAACGGCTGTGCGGCCAGCGGCGTGGGCGACAGGGCGGTCACCTCCTCCCCCGGTTCCAGCAGGGTGTCGGCCGAGCCGACGATCAGCGGGTCGGGGCGGCCGACGGCACGCCCGTCCTTGTTGGCGTAGTCGATCCGCGAGAGCAGGCTGCGCATCGCCTCCAGCCGCCCGCGGCGCTTGTCGTTGCTCTTGACCACGGTCCACGGCGCGTGGGCGGTGTCGGTGGCCCGGAACATGGCGATCTTGGCGGCGGTGTAGTCGTCCCACAGGTCCAGGGAGGCCACGTCCGTCGGGGACAGCTTCCACTGGCGCACCGGGTCGACCTGCCGGATCGCGAATCGGGTGCGCTGTTCGCTGCGGGAGACGGAGAACCAGAACTTGACCAGGTGGATGCCGTCCTCGACGAGCATGCCCTCGAAGGCCGGGCACTGGTGGAGGAAGAGCTCGTACTCCTCCTGCGTGCAGAACCCCATGACCTTCTCGACCCCGGCGCGGTTGTACCAGGACCGGTCGAAGAAGACGATCTCGCCGGGGGCGGGCAGGTGGGCGATGTAGCGCTGGAAGTACCACTGGCCGGCCTCCCGGTCGGTGGGCTTGTCCAGCGCCACGATCCGGGCGCCGCGCGGGTTGAGCCGCTCGGTGAACCGCTGGATGGTGCCGCCCTTGCCGGCCGCGTCCCGGCCCTCGCAGATCACCACGAACCGCGCGCCGGTGTCCTTGACCCAGCGCTGGAGCTTGAGCAGTTCGATCTGCAGGATGCGCTTGGTCCGCTCGTAGTCGCCGCGCCGGACCTTGAGGTCGTACGGGTAGTTCTCCCGCCAGGTCTGGATCGCCGCCCCGGAGGCGTCGAGCAGCACCGGCTGCTCCGGCCGGCTCGCGTCCACGCTCAGGCCGGCGAGGAGCTCCTCGGGCCGAGGCGCATGGCCTTCTCCCATTCCTCGCCCCTACCCCGATCCGCGGCGCGGCAACGGGTCGGACCCCGTACGGCCTACGGGACGGACCCGGTCGGCGCACCGCCGCGGACCGGTGCGCCGGACACCCCCTAGAGGTCCGCGGCCCGCTCCAGGGTGCCGAGGTCGATGAACTTGAAGTCGGTGTTCTCGCGCTCCTCACCGTCGTCGCCGTTGGCGACGGGGGTGTTCCGGCCGTCCTGGACGACGAGGAGGCCGTTCGGGAAGCGGGATCCCAGCGGGGCGTTCAGGACCGCGGCGCCGTCGCATTCCTGTACGCCGTCCGGGGTGCCCCGCCGGCCGTCGACGATCCGGAAGCCCCCTTCGTACTCGTTGTCGTCGCCGATCTCGCGGTCGTACAGGGCGAAGGTGTCGTCGCCCTGGCTGGAGGCCATCAGATAGCCGTCGCCGTCGTCCTCGCGGTAGATGGTCAGCCCCTCGACGTCGGCCGACAGGTGGGCGCCGCCGTAGCCGGGGTCGCGGCCCGGCGTGCACTCCTCGGTGCTCTCGTCGTACGTGCCCGGTACGCCGTACTCGCGCACCCGGTCGATCAGGACGGGCGTGCCGGTGAGGTCGGCGGGGATCCGCCAGATGCCGACGTCCTCCTGGCCGGCGTAGAGCGTGCCGTTGTCGGGGTCGACGACCATGCCCTCCACCTGGGGCAGTTCTCCGGGGTCGGCGCACGGCGTCCAGCGGCTGCCGTCGGGGAGGGCGAAGGAGGACGGCAGGTCGATGCGGCGCACCAGGTCGTAGCGGATCGTGCCGGCGGCGGTCGCCTTGATCTCCAGGAGCGCGACGGTGGTGGTGCTGCGCCGGCTGACCAGGGCGTAGGAGCGTCCCGTGGTCCGGTCGCGCCAGGTGGCGAGGCCGTAGGCGGTGTGCTGTTCGTCGACCTCGTCCTGGTCGGCGGAGAAGATCGCGGCCGCCGCGGGGTCGGTCACGTCCACCAGGGGGGCCTGGCGGTGTGCGCCGTCGATCCGGTAGAAGCGCAGGCGGTCATGGCCGCGGTCGGTGACGACGGCGACATCGCTGCGGCCGCCGGACAGGCGCAGGCCGGAGAGGAGGTCCACGTTGTTGAACCGGCCGGGCGCGTGGTCCGGTCCGGGAGCGGCGGGGGCCGCGATCGACTGCACCTGGCGGGCGTCCAGGTCGTACACGCGCAGGCCGCCCTCCTTGGCCGTGGCGACCACGAGGCTGCGGCCGGGGTCGGCCGGGTTGCGCCAGATGGCCGGGTCGTCGGCGTTGGCGTTGCCGCCCGCCTCGTCGTCGTACAGGGCGGGGGTTTCGGCGACGGCGGCGACGGGGGGAAGGACCGCGCCGGCCGGGGTGGAGGAGGCGGGCGACGAGACGCCGAGGAGGACGGCGAGCGCGCCGGCCGCGCTGGTGGTCCACCGGGCAACATGTGGGTGCTTCAAGGACGTTACCTCCGAGTATCCAGTGTGACGCCCCGGACGTTCGCAGTCGACGGCGAACGGGCGGCGCGGCGGCGGTCAACAGCGGATGAACTCTTGCCGGGACGGGCCGAGGAGGGAATGGGGGGCGGGCGGCGGACTTCCGGGGGTGCGCCCGGTGCTGCCGTGCGGGACGGTGGCGTCCGTGCCTACCGTGGAGACGGGCGGTGATCAGTGTGGAGGGTGCGGAGTTCGCGGGCCTGCTGAGTTCGCTCCTGCAGGTCGCGCACCGGGTCGGCCCCAGTGAGCTGCCTGCCCTGGTGCGCAGCTCGGCGCGGTCGCTGGGGCTGCTCGACGCGGTGATCTACCTGGCGGACGTACAGCAGGTGCGGCTCGTCCCGCTGGCCTGGGATCCCGGGGGGGCCGGGGGTTCCGGGGTTTCCCGGGAAGGGCCCGACCGGGAGGAGGGCGGCGGCGCACCCGGTCTGCCGGTGGACGGCACCCTCGCCGGATGGGCCTACCGGACCGGTGTCATGCAGCTGACGTCCGGGACCGAGCTGGTGGTGTGGCTGCCGCTGGTGGACGGCATCGAGCGGGTCGGTGTGCTGCGGGTGACCGCTCCGTCCCTGGATGCCGCCCTGCTGGAGCAGTGCAGGACCCTGGCCTCGCTGGTCGCCCTGCTGGTGGTGTCCAAGTCCGGCTTCAGCGACACGATCCTGCGCAGCGTGCGGACCCGGCCCATGATCACCCAGGCCGAGCTCGCCTGGGCCTTCATGCCGCCGCGGACCATCGGAACCAGGTACGTGACCTCCAGCGCGGTCCTCGAGCCCGCCTACGAGATCGGGGGCGACGCCTTCGACCACGCGCTCACCTCACGCACCCTGCACATGACCGTGGTCGACGCCATGGGCCACGACCTGGCCGCCGGGCTGTGTTCGGCCGTCGCCCTGGCGGGCTGCCGGTCCACCCGACGCTCCGGCGGCAGCCTCGCCGACATCACCGACGCCGTGGACGAGGCGTTGCACCGTTGGCTGCCCGAGCGGCTGCTGACCGGGGTCTTCGCCGATCTCGACCTTGTGACGGGCGGCCTGACCTGGGTGAATTGCGGACATCCCGCGCCGCTCCTGATCCGCCGCCAGCACGTGGTCACCGATGCGCTGCAGCGCGCGCCGCAGCTCCCGCTCGGCATCAGTTCCGCCCACGCGCCGCGCGCGCCGAGCATCGTCCACCACGCCCACCTGGAGCCGGGCGACCGGATCCTCATCCACACGGACGGGATCACCGAGGCCCGCTCCGCCACCGGTGAGGAGTTCGGTGAAAGACGCCTGATCGACACGGTCGTACGGGCCACCGCCGCGGGCGAGCCCGCCCCGGAGGCCCTCCGGCGCCTCATCCGCGGCGTTCTCGACCACCACCACGACCACCTCAGCGACGATGCCACGATCCTGCTGGCCGAATGGCATCCTCCCGCCGGAGCACAGCATGAGCCGTCAGAACCCTCCGAAGCGTCCGAACAGTCAAAGCCGTCCGAGCCCTCCGAGCCGGTCGAGCCGTCCGAGCCGGTCGCCGGCTGAGCCGCGGGCCGTACGGAGCGGCCCGCCGCCCGCCCGTGGCGGGGCCGCCGCGGGCGAGGCACGGCGGCTCCTCGCCGAGTACGGCCGGACCCACGCGAGCGAAGCGGGCATCCGGCTGCGGGACACCCCGGCGCCGCTCTACCAGCTGCTGACGCTGTGCGTCCTGTTCGCCGTACGCATCCGGGCCGACATCGCGGTGGCCGCGGCGCAGGAGCTCTTCGCGGTGGGGCTGCGCACCCCCCGGGCGATGGCCGCGTCCTCGTGGCAGGACCGGGTGGACGCGCTGGGCCGTGCGCACTACCGCCGGTACGACGAGAGCACGGCCACCGCGCTCGGGTCCGGGGCCGAGTTCCTCCTCGACCGGTACGGCGGCGACCTGCGCAGGCTCCGCAAGGAGGCCGGCGGGGACCCGGGCCGGGTCCGCGAGCTCCTGCAGGAGGTGCCGCGGATCGGCCCGGTCGGGGCGGACATCTTCTGCCGGGAGGTGCAGGGGCTGTGGCCCGAGCTGCGGCCGTCCTTCGACAGCCGGGCCCGGCACGCGGCCGCCGAGCTGGGTCTGCCGGACGCGCCCGGGGACCTGGCGGCCCTGGTCCCGGCCGCCGACCTGCCGCGGCTGGCGGCCGCCCTGGTCCGCGTGGAGCTCGCCCGGCCTGCGGCCGGGCAGTCCTGAAGACCGCTAGGCAGTCCTGAAGATCCGGTCCAGGTGGTGGCGCAGCACCTCGGTGGCCGACTCCGGCCCCCGTTGCCCCACCAGGATGCTGGTGCCCATGCCCGCCGCCATGGCGAGCAGGCCGACCGCCTCCGTGCGCGCGTCCGTTCCCGGGTCGGCCAGGCCGGCCTCCTGGGCCTGCCGGAGCAGTCCGGTCAGGGCGTTCTCGGCGGCGTCGGGGTTGTCGATGAAGGGCTGGGCGGCGAGTGCCTCGTCGGTCACGGACAGGACCGCGTACGAGGTGTAGAGCAGGTGGAAGGTGCGGCTCTCCTCGTCGGTGGGGAGGGACGACAGGAGCAGTGCCTCGATGGTCGCGCGCGGGCCCGGGTCCGTACCGGCAGCTGCGAGGCGGGCGCCCACGCGTGCGGTGAAGCGGTCGGTGAGGAGCTGGAGGCCGTGGAGGAGCAGCTTCTCCTTGGTGTGGAAGTAGTACTGCACGAGCCGGAGTGACACCCCGGCCTCGGCGGCCACGTCGCGCATGCCGACCGCGTGCAGTCCGCGCCGTCCGGCGACCCGGACGAGCGCCTCGGCGATCTGGGTGCGGCGTTCCTCGTGGTCCACGCGCTTCGGCATGTGTCGTGTCTCCGCCCGTCGGTGGTGGGTTCGCGGTCCGCTCCCCGGGCCTTGATGGTACCGCCGTATCACCATCATGGTACGGTCGTATCACGAAGAACGGATCTCCCGGAGGTGCCCACGTGCCCGAGAACACGACCCGAGCCCGCACCCGCGCACGACGCGACGTCGGCCGCTACGTGAACGACACCCTGCGCGACCGGTACTTCGCCGCCTGCGACGCGGTCTACGCGATGGGGGCGCCCGCCCGTTCCGAGACGGACGTCGAGACCGGCTTCGGCACCACGCACGTCTACCGGTACGGGCCCGCGGACCCCGCCGCCGAGGACCGTACGCCGGTCGTCCTGATCCACGGCGCGGGCTTCTGCTCCGCCATGTGGTATCCCAACACCCCCGCGCTCAGCGCCGAACGCCCCGTCTACGCCCTCGACACCCCCGGCGACGCCGGCCGCAGCGTGCACCGCGAACCGATGTGGCAGCCGGAGCGCGCCGCCCAGTGGCTCGACGAGGCTCTCGACGCACTCGGCCTGGACCGGGTCCACCTCGTCGGGTCCTCCTACGGCGGCTGGCTGGTGCTGAACCAGGCGCACCGCCGGCCCGGACGGCTCGCGTCCGTCACCCTGCTAGACCCGGGCGGTCTGGAGAAGGTGGGCCTGCGCTTCTTCGCCTGGGTCTTCGTCAGCCTCTTCGCGAGCTTCGCCCCCAAGGCGCTGCGCCCGCGCCTCGCCGCCTGGCTGGAGCAGCCGGTGCTCGTCGTCCCCGAGCTGCGCCGGATGATCCAGGCGGGTGTCCGGGCCTTCCGGATCCGCCGCCCCGCGCCACTGCCGCTGGCCGAGGACGCGCTGCGTTCCATCCGAACCCCGGTCTACCTGGTCCTCGGCAAGCGCAGCCTGCTCCTGAACCCGAAGCGGCAGCTGGAGCGGGTGCCGCGGCTGATCCCCGGGGCGCGCGCCGAGATCATCGCCGCGACCGGCCACGGACCGCAGATCGACCACCCCGACGTCGTCAACGCCCGGATGCTGAACTTCATGGAGGACGTCGACTCCCTCGACCCGGCGGCCGAGCGCGGCGCCGTCGGCGCATAGCGCCGGGCCGCGGCGGAGGCGGCCGGCGTCCTGCTCAGCGGCGGCAGGTGAGGGATAGGCGGTGTCCGGCGGATCAGGCCCGGCCATGATCCGCCGGACACCCCCCGAGCGGGGTTCGGGCGGCCGTCAGCGGGCAGGCGCTCCGGTGACGAGGCACTCCCCCGTCCGGGAGGACACCGTGAAACTGCAGTTCCTCAGCCCCCTGTACGAGCATCCCGGCCCGATCGCCTCCGTCTTCCTCGACACCTCCCGCGACCTCGGCGCCGGCGACCCGGACCGGGCCGTCGAGCTGCGCTGGCGGAAGCTGCGGGCGAGCCTGCTCGCCCACGAAGCCGACCCGCCCACCGTCGACGCCGTAGCGGAGGCCCTCGGCACCGACCGCGACCGCGAGGTGGCCGGGCGGCACGGCCGGGGCGTCTTCGCCGCCCACGGGCGGGTCGTACTGGCGGCGCGCCTGCCCGAACCGCCCGCCGAGGACAGCGCCCGGTACGGGATGCTGCCGGACGCGATGCCCCTGGCCTTCCAGCGCGCCCCGGACATCCCCTACGCAGCGGTCGTCATCCACCGCCTGCACGGGCGCGGGCCCGGGGCCGGCCCCGGGCCGGACGCGTCCCCCCTGCCCTCCCCCCCCCCCCCCCACACCCCCTCCCCTGGGCTCGTCACCCCCCGCCTGCCGGGGGGGGGCCCGGGGCCCGCCCCCGGCCCCGACGGCGCCGGGGAGGAACTGGAGCTCGAACACGAGACCGGCAGGTGGCCGGCGAGCCGGGTTTCGCCCGGAGCGCGCTCCCACCGGCGGATCCCGGTCGAGGGCTGGCCCAAGGAGGCCGAACAGCTCCTTGCGGAGCTGGTGGCGGGCGTGGAGGCCAACGGTCACGAGATCGTCGTCGTGGCCGGCGACCCGTGGGCCGTCAACAGTCTCGTGCGGCCAGCACCCCGGAAGCTGCACGGCCATTTCGTCAAGTTGAAGGACGGCGGGCCGGCGCGGCCGGAGCCGGGCCGGGCGCTGCTGGAGGAAGAGCTCGCCGTCCTGCTCGACGGCCGGCTGTCCGAGCACGACCGGCGCGAGCTCGATGCGTACCTCGGCCAGCGCGCCCGGCACCGCGAGTACGTCGAGGGGATCGCCGCCGCGGTCGCCGCGCTGCAGCGGGGACAGGCACAGGCGCTGATCGTCAACCGGCCGGCCGCGCCTGCCGAGCATCTGTGGGTCGGCGCCGCGCCCACCCATCTCGCGCTGCGCGGGGAGGACCTGCACGACTTCGGGCTGCACTACTACTGGGAGGAACCCGCTCCCGGCGCCGCCCTGATCCGGGCGGCGGCCGGCACCCAGGCCGATCTGGTCGTCGTATCCCGGGAGGAACTGCCTCTGGACGACGGGGTCGCGGTCCTGCTCCGCTACTCCCCCGTGTGACCGGGGTGCCCCGGTCAGCGCAGGTGGCCCGCGCGCGGGCCCGGCGACGGAGAGGCGGCGGGCGGTCAGCCCGGCAGGGGGCGGGCCCGGACTCCCTGGGCGGGTTCCTGGCCGCCGCCCGTCGGAAGGATGCGGACTTCGCCCCGGTCGCTGATCTCCGCGCGGACGATGCCGGTGGCGTCGACGTAGACGGGGTGGCCGCCGGGACCCGTCTGGTCGGTGATGGCCACTTCCACGATGTCCTGGCCGGCGTCGGGGCCGTCAGGGAAGACCAGCTCGTACCGCTGGGTCGTCATCCGCGTTCCTCCCGTCGCCGTCCCCCCGCCATCGTGTGACCGCCGGGCCCGGCCCGCACCCCGGCAGCGGCCGACCGGTGCGACCGTGGACGTGCGGGCCGCCTACCGGGACCCGCCGGAGGACGAGGAGCGAGCAGCCGTGACGGACCCGAACCCGAACGTGGACCCGAACCCGAACCTGGACCCGAACCCGAACCCGAACCTGGACCCGAACCCGGATCTGGATCTGGACCCGGACCCGGACCCGGATCTGGACCTGGACACCTTCACCGAGGCGATCGACGGCCCCATGTACGTGGTCACGGTCGCGGCCGGTGGCCGACAGGCGGGCTGCCTGGTGGGTTTCGCCTCGCAGTGCTCGATCCATCCGCCGCGGTTCGCCGTCTGGCTGTCCACCGCCAACCACACCTACCGGGTCGCCTGCGAGGCCGCCTACCTGACGGTGCACGCACTGCGCCGGGACCAGCGCGCACTGGCGGAGCTGTTCGGCGGGGAGACGGGCGACCGCGTGGACAAGTTCGCCCGGACCGCCTGGCGGCCGGGCCGGGACGGCAGTCCCGTCCTGGCGGAGGTGCAGGCCTGGTTCACCGGCCGGATCGAAGGCCGCATGCCGGGCGGCGACCACGTGGGCTTCGTGCTGGCGCCCGTCGAAGGGTGCCCGCCCGCGGCCGGTGGGGCGCCGGAGCAGCTGCGGTACGGCCAGATCCGCGACCTGGAGGCCGGCCATCCGGCGTGAGCCGGGCCCCGTCCCCGTTCAGCTGCGGCTGCCGGCCAGCAGCCGGGTGGTGATGCCGGCCAGGCGGGCGCCCTGGTAGCGGGCCGCTTCGAGGATGTTCTCGCCGGGGGCACCGGTGCCGGAGGCGTGTGCGGTGCCGTACGGGTTGCCGTTGGCGGCGTAGACCACCGGATCGGTGTAGCCGGGCGAGACGATCAGCGATCCCCAGTGGTGCAGCGTGTTGTAGAGGGCCAGCAGGGTGGACTCGTTGCCGCCGTGCAGGTTGGCGGCGCTGACGAACGCGGTGGCGGGCTTGTCGGTGAAGGCGCCCTGGGCCCAGAGGCCGCCGGTGCCGTCGAGGAACTGCTTCAGCTGGGCCGAGACGTTGCCGTACCGCGTCGGGGTGCCGAAGGCGTAGGCGTCGGCCCAGGTGAGGTCCTCGTGGGTGGCCGCCTCGATCTCGCGGGTGGCTTCGATGTGCTCGCGCCAGGCCGGGTTGGAGTCGATGGCCGCGTCGGGGGCCAGTTCGGCGACGCGGCGCAGACGGACTTCGGCGCCGGCCTTCTCCGCGCCCTCGGCCAGGGCCTGGGCCAGCTGGTGGACCGTGCCGGTCGCGGAGTAGTAGATCACGGCGATCTTGGGGGCGGTGCTCATGGCGGGGATCCCTCCCGGAGACAGAAGAAACGGATGACTATCCGGTTCGCTGGGACACCAGTGAACCGGATAGTCATCCGCTTAGCAAGGTGTTCTCCCACCGAACCGGATAACCGTCCGGTACGCTCGCTCCCAGAGCTTCAGATCAGACCTCCAGACCTCCAGAGGGCAGGACGTGGGAGAGCAGCACCGCACCGAACTCCCGCTCGCGGGGCGACGACCCCCCGTCGAGCGCGCCGACGCGGCCCGCAACCGTCGCAAGATCCTCGACGCCGCGGCCGAGATCGTCGCAGGGCAGGGCCCCGAGGCGCTGACCATGAACGCCGTCGCGCACGCCACGGGCATCGGAGTGGGTACGGTCTACCGCCGGTTCGGCGATGTCTCGCAGCTGGTCTACGCCCTGCTGGACGAGCGCGAACTCCGCTTCCAGGAGGCCTTCCTGAGCGGCCCGCCCCCGCTCGGCCCCGACGCACCGCCCGCCGAACGGCTGCGGGCCTTCCTCCACGCCCTGGCCGATCGCATCATCGAACAGCAGCAGCTCATGCTCGCGGGCGAGGCCGCCTCCCCCGGCGCGCGCTACACCAGCGGCCCGTACGCCGCGATGCACACCCACGTGACCACGCTCGTCCGCCAGGTCCGCCCCCAGGCCGACGCGCCGACCCTGGCACACCTGCTGCTCGCACCCTTCGCCCCGAGCCTGATCGGCCACCTCACCCGGGCACACGGCCTGACGGCGGCCCAGATCAAAAGCAGCCTCGACGACCTCCTCGACTTCAGTCGATGACGGCGGTGGCTTCGGCCTCGACCAGATGGCCGGGTACGTCCAGTGCCGCAACACCCAGCAGCATGGCTGGCGGCACCGGCACGCCCGGGATGCCCGGGATGCCCGGGATGCCCCCCAGCTTCGCGGCGGCCCGGGCGACCTTCTTGAGGGAGGCTCAGCACGGCCTGACGGGCTGGAGATTGTGGACGTAGCGGGCCGAGACCCAGCCGTTGATGCCGTGGAGCCGGTACCAGACGGGGTTTCCGTCGACCCAGTTGCCGTGGGTCCGGCAGGTGAGGAGGATCCGCTGGTGGGGGCTGAGGGTCTTGATGACGGGGGAGGTGACGGTGGGCCGGATGCGGACGTTGAGCCCCCCTTCGGAGACGACGATTCCCACCGGGTGGGCCGGCTCCGACCCGGGTCCGGCCTTCGCCGTGCGGGGGACGCGCGTGCGGTCGCCGTCGTCGAGCGCCCAGCCGGCCGACGTCCCCGTCGGCCCGGCGAGCAGACCCGCCGCCACCGCGCACACCATCGCCGCCTTCGTCACCATCGGCCCGCTCTCCCGCCGGTCGTCTTGTCGTACCCGGCTCGACTATCGCCTCGGCGCGTACCGCGAAAGGGGCGGACACGCCCCGCGTTCAGTCGGACGGCCCACCCCGCAGCCGGTCAGCCGAGCCGGTGCACCCGCTGGTTTCCGAGTTCGTACCGGGCTCCGACGACGGCCAGCTTCCCGGTTCCGATCCTGGTGGCCAGGTCGGGCTCCGCGGCCAGGCGCGAGCGGACGAGCAGCACGTTCGCGGTGACCGCGGCGTCCACGCGGGCGTCGCCCCGCAGCGTGCGGTCGATGGCGGGGCGGATCTGATCGGCCAGGTACCCCAGGTGTGCGGGCAGTTCGCCGCCGCCCTCGTCGGCCGCGACGGCGGCCGCCACGGCCCCGCAGGACTGGTGGCCCAGCACCACGACCAGTGGGATCGCCAGCTCCAGGACCCCGTAGGCGATGCTGCCGAGCACCGCCTCGTCCAGGACCTCGCCCGCAGAGCGCACGGTCAGCAGATCGCCGAGCCCCTGGTCGAAGACGAGCTCCGGCGGCACCCGGGAGTCGACGCAGCCTAGGACGACGGCGAAGGGGTGCTGCCCGCGGATCAGCGCCTGCCGTACCGGCCGCGTCTCGTCGGGGTGGCGTTCGTGCAGCGTCCGCCACCGCCGGTTGCCGGCCGCGAGTTCCGCCAGCGCGGAGTCGGGCGTGGCCGGCCGCGGCTTCCGCATGTCCGTACGGGATCCGGTCGGGGTGGCGGGGAGGCCGGCGGCCAGCCCGGTGCTCAGGGCCAACGCCCCCGTCAGGCCGGCGCGGACGAGCCTGCGCCGCCCCGGTTCCCGTTCCCCACCACTTGCCGTCATACCGGTACAACCTAGGCGCGCAGGCCCTCCCGGCCATCCCGCCCCGCACCCGCATCACCCACCCGGCCGCTGCCCTGTCACCGGAGCCGCCGTCCCGGTGCTCCCCGGAGTGCCGGGGAGCAGCGGGGTAGCGGGGTAGCGGGGGTGCCGGGGAGCCCCGGGACGCAGTTCAGCCGACGGCGGGTATGTGCTGGGTGACGCAGTGGACTCCGCCGCCGCCCCAGGCGAGGGTGCGTGTGGGGATGCCGACGATCTCGCGGCCCGGGAAGAGGGTGCGGAACCGGTTCAGCACGGCGGCGTCTTCCGGGGCTTGGGCGGTGGGGACCACCACGCTGCCCCGGGTCTCGTAGAAATTGGTGTAGCTGAAGGTCTCCACGCGCAGCCCGTTGAGCGTGAAGTGGGGCTGCTCGTGCAGTTCGACCAGGTCGAAGCGCCGGCCGGACGCGTCGGTGGCGGCCTGGAGGACCGCCTTGTTCGCGGCCGTCCGGGCGTGGTTGGGGTGGGCCGGGTCCGGCTGGGTGTGCAACAGCACTCTGGCCGGGCCGAGGTAGGCGGCGACCAGGTCGACGTGGCCGTCGGTGACGGTGTCGTTGTGCAGCCCGTACGGCAGCCAGATCACCTTGGCGGCCCCGTAGGCAGCGAGCAGGGCGGCCTCGATCTGGCTCCGGGTGAGACCGGGGTTCCGGTTGGGGTTCAGCAGGCATTCCTCGGTGGTGATGAGGGTGCCCCGGCCGTCCGTGATCACCGCGCCGCCCTCCAGGACGAGGTCCACCTCCCGCCGGGGGACGGACAGGTGGGCGCAGACCCCGGTCGGGAGCAGGTCGTCCTTGTCGTACGGGTACTTGTTCCCCCATCCGTTGAAGCGGAAGTCGAGCCCGGTGAGGCGCGTGCGGCCGGGGTCCAGGGCGAAGACCGGGCCGGTGTCGCGGGTCCAGCAGTCGTTGACGGGGTATTCGATCACGGTGACCCCGCTGCCGCACTGGCTGCGGGCCTCGGCGGCGGTGCCGGGCTCGGCGACCATGGTGACGGGCTCGAAGCGTGCGATGCTCCGGGCGATGGCCGCTATCTCCTGCTGGACGTCCCTGAGCAGGCCGCCCCAGCCGACGTTCCGGTCCCAGGGCCAGGCCATGACGCAGCCGGAGTGCGGCTCCCATTCGGCCGGGACGGTGAGCGCGGCGGCGGGTGCCCCGGCCGGGGCGGCGGTGGCGGCGGTGCGGCTGCCGAGGAATGCCGTCGCGGCCGTGGCGAGGGCGGTGGTGCAGAACGTACGACGGGTGCTGCGGGGCAGGTGCATGGCGGTGTCCCTTCGTGTCCGTGTCGCTTGCGTGGGGGGATGGGTCAGGAGGGGTGAGGCGTGCCGACGGGCTCGGACTCGGTCGCGGGCTCCGGATCCGGCGCGGACGCGGGCCCCGGATCCGGCGCGGCAGCGGGCTCCGGCGCGGCAGCGCGGCGCAGGACGTGGTGCGGTCGTCGCAGGAACAGGTAGAGCAGGCCGCTGCCGAGTACGACGGCGGTGCCCAGGAGCGCGGCCCACACCTGGTACCAGGGGGCGCCGGGCGGCGCGAGCACGGCCCGCGGCCAGCAGACGTTGACCACCTCGAAGGCGGTCCACAGCACGGCCAGCACGTTGAGGACGGTGCCCTTGCGGCCGAGCCGGATGTGGCCGGACGGCACCCAGGTGCCGCGCAGCCGGGCGACGAGGGCGGCCAGCGAGACCAGGAAGAACGGCAGGTAGGTGGCAGCGGTGCCGAAGGCGATCAGGCTGCCGATGGCCGTGGCGTTCAGGCCGAGGGCGAGGGCGCTGCCGCTGATGAGGGTCGAGGCGACCAGGCCGCCGATCGGGGCCTTGCGGGCGTTGACCTTCCGTACGTGCCGGGAGAAGGGGAAGACGCCGTCCCGGGC
This sequence comes from Streptomyces sp. NPDC051211, assembly GCF_040689505.1. Taxonomy (NCBI): domain Bacteria; kingdom Bacillati; phylum Actinomycetota; class Actinomycetes; order Kitasatosporales; family Streptomycetaceae; genus Streptomyces; species Streptomyces sp. NPDC051211. The sequence continues at coordinate 113,833 of NZ_JBFBAV010000015.1, read as the reverse complement.
CAGCGAGTAGAGGCCGCGGGCCGCGCCGCCCTGGGAGGCCATGGCGCAGGCGAGGAAGCCGATCAGGACGACCACGACGAACGGCTTGTCCGACCAGGAGCCGAAGGAGTGCACCACGGCGGTGGTCACCGGGTCGATGTCCTGGCCGGCCACCACGGCGGCCGGGTCGGGGTGGGCCAGTGCCACGGCCATGGCGTTGAGGATCACCACCACGCCGACGCTGAGCAGCGCCCACCACATGGCGCGCGGCACCTGCCGGCCCGCGTCCTTGGTCTCCTCGGCGGTGGAGACGCAGGCGTCGAAGCCGATGAACGCCCAGCCCGCGACGGCCACCGCGGCGAGGAAGCCCATGACCGTGGAGCCGCCGGACAGAGCTTCCGCCCCGAGGGTCTCCGTGAAGAGCGGGAAGCCGTGTTCGCGGAAGAAGAGCAGCAGGGCCAGTCCGACCAGGACGGACGCGACCGCCTCGGCGGCGATGCCGAGGGAGACGAACCAGCGCAGGATGGTGATGCCGTACGCGTTGACCAGCATGCAGAGCAGCAGGATGCCGACCGCCGCCCCGACCAGCCCGCCGGGGGTGGGGGTGGCGCCGAAGAGCGCGAACACCCAGGGTGCCGCCAGGTAGGCCACGGTGGTGTTGCCGAACATCACGGCGAACTGCCACACCCAGCCGCCCAGCCAGCCGAAGGCGGGGCCCAGCAGGCGCCGGCCCCACTGGTACGGGCCGCCTGCGAGGGGCCACTGCGAGGACAGCTCCGCGTAGACGTTGACCACCAGGCACTGGCCGACGAGCACCAGGGGCAGGGCCCAGAGCCACATGGGGCCGGCCACGGTGGTGCCCACCATCGAGACGGCGTAGAGGGCCACCACCGGCGAGACCACGGCGAAGCCCATGGAGATGTTGCCGAGGATGCCGAGGCTGCGCCGCAGCTCCTGGCGGTAGCCGAGGTCTTCCAGACGGGCCGCGTCCGCATCCGGACCGCCGGCCGGGGCCGCGGCCTGGGCGGCACCGTCGGCGGTGGCGGGACATGGTCCGTCGGCGACCGGAGCCCGGTCGGGTGCACTGTTCATGATCACCTCATCGAGAGCGCGCGCTCCCCCTGAGGAGGCGCGCCGAGCCAAACCTAACCGCGTTAGGTAAACGGTGGCGTGAATGTAGCCGCCGGGCCACCGGCTTGTGAAGCGTTCCTGACAGGTAATCTGCACGTCCGACGAGTGAAGGAGCCCGCATGCCCCGCCCGAGCCAGTCCATCCTCAGCCGCGCGGCCATCGCCCGGGCGGCCTTGGAGCTGCTGGACGAGCTGGGTGTGGAGGGCCTGAAGATGCGCACCATCGCCGATCGGCTCGGTGTGCGCGGGGCCTCCCTCTACCACCACATCGCCTCGAAGGAAGATCTGCTCGACGCGGCGGCGGAGCTCATCAACGACGAGATCGCCCTGGGGCCGCTGGCCGATCCCGGCGGGGTGGCGGGCATCGCCGAATACGCCCGCGGCTACCGGCGGGTCTACCTGCGCTATCCGCACATGATCCCGCTGGTGGCGCGCCACCGGGTCGAATCGGAGAAGGCGCTGCGCGGCTACGATGCGCTGCTGGCGGCGCTGGGCGGTCTCGGCTGCACGCCGGCCGAGGCCGCGGAGGCGGCCGCGGCCCTCGACAATCTGGTGCTCGGCTCGGCGCTGGAGACCTTCACCGCCGGATTCACCCGCGCCCCGCGCGACTACGAGCCCGGGTATCCCGCTCTGGCCGCCGCCCTCGGGGCGGCGGCCGGGGAACCGGGCGGGCTGGGCGGGCCGGGCGGCCTGGACGACCGCGGTTTCGAGCGCGGCCTGCGGCTGCTGCTGGGCGGCGTCCAGGCCGGTGCGGGCAGCCCGCGCCCCTGATCGGGGCGGAGGGTCAGCTGCCGGAACCGGAGACGGCGGCGTTGCGCCAGACCGTCACGTCCAGGGTCATGTACTTGCTGGGCGAGTCCTCGGGCGAGAACCCCTTGACCGTCACGAGACCCATGTGCCCGGTACCCGTGGTCACGCAGACCTGCCGCCCCGTCGAGAGCTTGTTCACGTAGACGTTCTGGGTGAACCGGGTCTCCGCACGGCAGACGGCCAGTGATCCCTGCTGGCCCGGATCGAGCAGCACCAGGTTGCCGTCCGAGTTCTCCGCATCGAGGTAGGCACCGGTGTCGTAGGAGAGCTCGTACCCGCCGTCCTCCCCCTGCTGGGGCCGGACCGGGTCCTCCCCGAGCGTCAGGTGGTAGCCGGCCGTGAGGTTGATGCCCTTGTAGTCCACGGCCTTCGGCTCGGAAACGGCTCCCTTGGCGGGGGCGCTCGCCCCGCCGCCGGACACGGTCCCGCCGCCCTGCTGCCCGCCCTGCGAGGAGGAGCCGCCCTGCGTGAGCTCGCCCTTGTCCTTGTCCTTGAGCAGGACGTACGCCGTACCGCCGCCCACGACGCCGAAGACCAGCGCGGCGGCGAGAGCGATGACCAGGCCCCGGCTGCCCGCACTCTTCGGAGGCTGTCCCGGGTACGTCTGTGCGTACGGCGGGACATGGGTGGGATGGGGCGCCGGAGCCTGGCCCGGGATCTGGGTCGGGGCGTACGCGTGGGCGTAGGACGGCGCTCCGGCGGGCGGGCCGTAGGAGGGCTGCGGGGGCCGGGCGGGCTGGGCCGACGGCGCCGCCTGGGTCGGCTGGTGCGCCGCGGACGGGCCGTAGCCCGGCGGCGGTGTAGCCGGGGCCACCGGCGTGGTGGGCGAGTAGCCCACGGCCGGGGCGGTCGGCGGGGGCGGCGGGGCCTGGGCCGGAGCGGGGGCCGCGGCGCGCACGGTGATGTCGGCGGCGACCGCGCCCGGCAGCCAGTCCTCGGGGCGGCGCAGCACCGTCTCCGCGTTCGCCGACTGGCAGAGGCTGATGATCTCGCTGATCGAGGGCCTGGCCTCGGGGTCCTTGGCGAGGCAGCGCGTGATCAGCTCGGTCAGCCGCTCGGGGACCCCGCTGAGGTCGGGCTCCTCGTGGACGATCCGATAGAGCACGCCGTGCGAGGTGCCCTCGCCGAAGGCGGGGGCACCCGTCGCCGCGTACGCCGCGACCTGGCCGAGCGCGAAGATGTCGGTGGCCGGGGTGACCCTGCGCCCGGCGGCCTGCTCGGGAGCCATGAACGAGGGCGTGCCGATGGTGACCCCGCTGCCCGTGAGCGAGGTCGCGTCGGCGGCGTAGGCGATGCCGAAGTCGATGACGCGGGGCCCGTCCGCCGCCAGCAGCACGTTGGACGGCTTGAGGTCGCGGTGCACGATGCCCGCGCCGTGGATGACGGTCAGGGCCTCGGCCATGCCGGCGATCAGCAGCAGCACCGCCTCCACGGGCAGCGCCCCGTGCGCGACGACCGCCTCGGCGAGCGAGGGGCCCGGCACGTAGGCGGTGGCCAGCCACGGCTGCGCGCCGTCGGTGTCGGCGTCGATGACGGGCGCGGTGAAGAGGCCCTGCACCCGCTGGGCGGACTTCACTTCCTGGGCGAACCGGCGGCGGAACTCGGGGTCTTCGCCGAACTCGGGGCGGATCACCTTGATGGCCACGGGCCGCCCGCCGGGCGTGTACGACAGGTACACCTTGCCCATGCCGCCCGCGCCGAGCCTGGCGGCCAACCGGTAGCCGGCAATGGTGGTGGGGTCGTCTCCCGTCAGTGGCTGGAAGATCTGCGGGGCACTGACCCGGTCCGGCTGCTGACCACTCATCGACTCATGTCTCCCACGCAGGCTCCTGTTTCGACCGGAACCTTATCCAACCCCCGGAAGAAATGGGCGGGTCAGTCCTGGGCGCGGGCGGTGACCGGGGCGTCGGAACGGTCGCCGAGGAACTCGTACCAGCGGTGGCGCAGGCAGAGGTAGCGGGTGTCGGCCTCGGCGAGGGCGAGGAAGGACTCGATGGTGGCGCCCAGGCGTTCGCCCAGGCCGGGGTCGGCGAGCGTGCCGTCCTCGGTGAACGCCTGATGGGCCATAGCCAGGCTGAACATGTCGGGGTAGACGCGGGCGCCCAGGTGTTCCAGCGGGATGCGGAGCGCCCACAGGCCCCGGTTGCCGCCCACCATGGAGGGCGAGGCCGAGATCAGCAGGGTCTGCTTGTCCTTGAACGGCTGCGGCCGGAAACGGGACACCCAGTCGACGGCGTTCTTCAGCACGCCCGGGACCGAGGCGTTGTACTCGGGCGAGGCGATGATCAACGCCTGTGCCGCGTCGATGCGTTCGCGCAGCGCGACGGCCCCGGGCGGCTGGCCCTGGTCGGATTCGGCGTCGGCGTCGTAGGGCGGCATGACGAACTCCCCGAGGGTCGCCAGGTCCGCCGGCGCGCCCGCCTGCGACACCAGGTCGGCGACCAGCGTGGCCAGCCGCGCGTTGACCGAGCCGGTACGGGCGGACCCCGCGAGCACCAGGACGCGCAGGGATGCCCGGGCGTCGGGGTGCGGGGCGGCTCCGTCCACGGGGAAGGGCTCGTGGTCCGTCAGGCTGCTCATGTCGCCGTCTCCCTTGCCGCATGCCGCCGGCTGCCGGCCGGTGGCTGCTCGTGCCTCCGTCTCGGGCCGAGCGTGGCACAGGCGGCGGTACCCGGCCCGGCTGCCGCGCCGGGCTGACCCCGTTTGCAGCGCATGCATGCCGTCGCGCGGGGTGGGCAGGCACGGAGTACGGGGTGCGGCCTTGGCCATCAAGGGCTGCGACGGGGGCCGCACCCCGGCGCACTCCACTCCGCTGCGCTGTTCCGGCGTGCCGTCGTTCGGCGGACGTCGTTCCTGCTTGCGTCGTTCCTGCTTGCGGCGTTCCTGCTTGCGGCGTTCCGGCTTGCGGCGTTCCGGCGCTATTCCGGTCCGTCGCCGACCGGGCGGATCACCACCGGCTGCTCCGCGGACCCGGCCGGCAGCGGGCACTGGGTGATGCGGGCGGCGATCTCCGTGACCCGGTCCAGGCTCTCGCACTCCAGCAGCCAGTAGCCGGCGATCTGCGGCTCGGAATCGGCGTACGGGCGGTCGGTGACGACCGGCTCGTTGCCGGGCAGGGCGCTGACGAAGCGCGCCTTGGCGGGCTCGGCGAAACCCTGTGCGTCGACGAGTTCACCGGAGGCGGCCAGCTCGTTGTTGAGGGAGTTCATGAAGGCGAACATGGCTTGGAGCTCGTCCTGGCTCCAGGCGGGGCTGGTGGCCGAGCCGTTGCCGGACATGGCGTCGTAGTCCGCCTGGCTTCCCTGGACCGTCACGAAGTACTTCATGCCCCCAGGCAACGCCCTGCCGGGGCGGTCGGCCGGGCAGGATCGCGGGAGCGGGTGCCCGAACCACCCGGTTGGAGCCGCTCCGGGACGGGCCGGGCAGGACCCGTTCCGGGCTTCTCGCGCCCCCGCTCGACCGTGCTGACATGCAGATACCGCATCTCAAACAGGGACGTCACCGTGCCAGTCGAAGCGGGCCGGGTCTCCCGGGCGGGGTGTGTACTGGCTGCGGCCGCCGGGACCGTAGCGGCCGATCTCCGTCATCAGGAGGGCGCCCTCGGCCCGCTCGGCCGGGCTCCAGCCGGTCACGTCCAGGAGGAGGCCGTCGAGCGGTCCGCCGACCAGCTCGGCGTAGTCGCGGCCCGGGCGCGGGCCCGGGTCGGGGTCGTCGTGGTCGGCGCCGTAGACACGGCCGCGCATGATCTGCTCGTCCATGTCCGCCACCATGCCAGCCGCCACTGACAGCCGCCCACGACGTGCATCCCGCCGCGCGGCGGGTAGCGGGACGCGGGGCGGACAGCGGGAGGCACGGTCGTCCGTCGTCGGTCGCCCGTCGTCGGTCACCCGTAATCGGCTCAGTCATCGGCTCAGTCTTCGGACGAGACACCGAGGTCGTGGCGCATGGCGCTTCGGCGCACACTCCCGACCTCGTGCGGCCGTACGCCCCCTGCCACGGCCCCGGCCGGTGACGGGTCCTACGGTGGCCGCCGGCTGCTCCGCGCTCGGGGAGAATGGGCATATGACCGAGATCCTGACCCCCCGCCTCCTGCTGCGCCAATGGCAGGCCGACGACCTGGTGCCGATGGCCGAGATCAATGCCGATCCGGCGGTGATGGAGTGGATCGGCGACGGCTCGGTGCTCGACCTGGAGGAGACCGCCGACGCGATCGAGCGCTGGGAGGAGGAGTGGGACGACGAGGGCTTCGGGCTGTTCGCCGTGGAGCTGCTGGGGTCGGGTGAGCTGATCGGCTTCACCGGGCTGTCCGTACCGCACTTCCTGCCCGAGGTGCTGCCGGCGGTGCAGGCCGAGTGGCGGCTGGGGCGGCAGTTCTGGGGGCAGGGATATGCGTCCGAGGCGGCCCAGGCCGTGCTGGAGTGGGCGCTTCAGGACCGTGGGCTCGAGCACGTGATCGGCATCTGCCGGACGGGCCACGAGGCATCGGAGAACGTGATGCGCAAGCTCGGCATGACGCTGGAGCGCGAGGCGGTCGACCCGGTGTACGGGTTCCCGCTGAACGTGCACGGCATCGACCTGACCGAGTACTCCGGCTGACCGCGTACTCGGACTGACCGCGTACTCGGGCTGAGCGGAATCGCCGTCGCGGGCCTGCTGCGGGACCCGGTGGCCGGGTCGCGGCAGGCCCGCGCGCTCCCGGTCCGGCCTTGCGGGATACGCGGGCCTCGACGGGCCCGGGAAGGAGCCGGCCCTAGAAGCGGATCACGTTCTCGCAGTTCGAACTCACCGCGTCCCGCGCCAGCGGGCCCGCGATCACCGTGTCGAAGCCGCTTCCGCAGTCGATCCGGTCGTAGCCGCGGTTCCGGCTGATGATCGTGTCGTTGCCGCCTTCGGCCATGAAGGTGGCCTCCGACTGCGGGGACGGCCAGCCGTCGGGGTCGGTCAGCCGGTCGGCCCGGTCGCCACTGCGGAGCCGGTCCTGCCCGGACCCGCCGTCGATGTCCGCCGGGATCGGCAGCGGACCTTGGAAGGGGAACAGCAGGGTCACGGAGTCGTTCCCGTCGTTGGCCGCCAGCCTGATCCTCGTCGCGGTGGCGAGCGGACCGCAGCCGACCTGGGTGGGGGCCTGGGTCACACAACCCGGCCCCGCCACGATCCCGGCCTCGTCGAAGATCGAGAGCGTGCCGGCAGGGAACTGTCCGACGAAGACGGTGTTGGCGGTCGCGGGCAGTGCGGTCCACCGGACCTCGGAGCCCACACGCGACGCGACGGACGGAGCCGCCGCCGCCGGGCCGGCGCCGAGCACGACGAGGGAGAGGGCGGCCGCGGCGGGTCCGATCAGCCTGGCGGGGAGCAGCAGAGATCTGTTCACCGCCCCACTGTGCTGACCCCGCGACGGCGACCGGAGCGACCCGCCCCCGTACCCCGATCGGCCGACCTCCGCCGGGCGCGCCCCACCCGTACGGTGCAGGTGGGGCGGGCGCCGTCCCTGCGTACCGGGCGGCTGGCCCCGGCGTACCGGGCGGCTGGTGCCGGGCGTCGCATCCGGTCAGGTGGCAGCACGTGCCCGCCCGGTGCGCCCCTCGCCCCGGCCTGCCGGCTTCGAGCTAGGTTCGCTGCCGGCCAAGGGAGGCAGTGATGACCGAGCACCCGCACATCGGAGTGTTCCAGCGAGCGATGGCGGCCTTCTCGGCCGGTGACATGAAAGCGCTGGCGGAGGTCTTCCATCCCGACGTCGAATGGCACCAGGGAGGTCGGGGGCCGCTGTCGGGGGACCATCGGGGCCGAGACGCCACCTTCGGGATGTTCGCCCGGAACTTCGAGCTGTCGGACGGCACGTACCGCGCCCGGCTCCACGACGTTCTCGCGAACGATGCCCATACGGTCGCCCTGCTCCATGCCACGGCGTCGCGCCCGGGCAAGGAGCTCGACATGGACTACGCCATCGTCTTCCACATCCGCGAAGGCAAGATCGTCGAAGGTTGGGAGCTCTGGGCCGACCAGGCGGCGTACGACGCGTTCTGGTCGTAAGGACGCGTATGCGTAACGTCCCGCTGATACCGGTCCGGTCACATCCGGGCGGCAGGCCGTTTCCCAACCCGCGCGGGCGGGTTGGGCAGGGCGTGGATGATGTGAGATACGCCGTGCTCGACGGCGCCTACTGGGCCGCACCGCACGATGAGGACTGCCCGCGCTGCGCGCTCGTACGCGAGAGCGGTGCCGGCTCCCCCACCGCCGTCGGAGAAGGCGGCGGTACGGGAGCCGGCCCGGTGGAGGCCGGCCGCGGTCAGGCGGCGCGCTGGGTGGACTGCCTGCAGGACGTCTTGGTGGACGGCGGGCGCCCGCACGTGCGGGCCGCGCTGCTCATCGGATCGGTCACCACCGTCCTCGCCGCGACGGCTACCAGATGGAGTTGACCCATTCGGGGTGGTCGATGAACGGGTTGCGGTTGTGCTGGTAGGTGTCGTAGATGACCTGGTTGCGGCGCTGTTCGAAGGCGTCCGGCGGGTCCTGCTGGTGCCACTGCTTCAGCACGCTGATCCGGCCCTGGGCGGGCAGTGAACCGTTGTTGACCCTGTCGTTCATCTCGAGGTTCGCGAAGCCGTCACCACCCTCGTAGCGCACCGCCATGTACAGCAGCATGCGTGCCACGTCGCCCTTGACCGCGTTGCGCGGCTCGAAGGAGTCGGCGTCGGTCAGGCTGCCCGGGGCTTCGGACACCGGGCTGCCGCCGTAGTCGAAGTCCTTGTTGCCGCGGGTGCTGTTGACCGTGACGTCCTCGGGCCGCAGGTGGTGCAGGTCGGTGCCGGGGCCGGTGGCCGTGCCGAAGTCGCCGTGGCTCTTGGCCCACACGTGCTCCCGGTTCCAGTCGTTGACGCCACCGCCGTTGGTGGACTTGGACTGGGAGCGGCCCGAGTAGACCAGGATCACGTTGTTGCGGTTGGCGGGGTCCTCGTCGGTGACCTTCAGCGCCGCCCACACCTGGTCGTAGCTGATCCGCGACTGGTTCTTGATGATGCCGTGCAGGGCGCTCTTGAGCGCGGCGCCGGTCTTGCCCTCGGCCGGGGCGTAGTACGTGTCGTACGCGCCGTACGCGTTGTACGTGTCCGTCGTGTTCGTCGTGTCCGTCGCGTCGAGGCCGGCGGAGGCGGCGACGGGCGGAGCCTCAGGGGCGGAGGCCGAGGCGGAAGCCGGGAGGAGGAGCAGCAGCGCGGCCGTCGCCGCGAGGCCGGCGGCCCAGGGGGCCGGGCGCGGGGATCTCTTCACGTGGGGGTCCTCTCCACACGCACCGCTCCCGCCAGTGGAGTTGGCGGGGTGTCAGGTGGCAGAGCGAGGCTCACATTGTCATGTGCCGTACAGATGAAGACCACGTGTCGGGCGTGCGGATCTTCACCCCCGACCCGCCGGTACCGAGCCATCCCAACCAGGCATATTTGACCGGGCGTTCCAAATCGATCTAGAGTTCCGGCATGGCCAGGACCAAGGAATTCGATCCGGATGCGGCACTGCGGGCAGCGCTCGAGCTGTTCTGGCGGCGCGGCTACGAGGCGACGGCCATGTCGGACCTCGTCGAGCACCTCGGGATCGGCCGGGCCAGTCTCTACGCGACCTTCGGGAACAAGCACGAGCTGTACCTGAAGGCCCTGGACCGGTACGCCGAGGAGCACGGCCCGCTGCTGCTGGCCGAGTTGTCTCAGCCCAGCCCCGCACTGCCCGCCGTACGCGCGGTGGTACGTCGGTTCGCCGCCGAGGCCGGCTCCGACGAGCACCGGCTGAACGGCTGCCTCGTCACCAACACGGCGGCGGAACTGGCTCCCCATGACGCCGCCGCCGCCCGGCGGGTGGAGCTCAGCTGGGAGCACGTCGAGACGCTGCTGCACTCGGCCCTGGTGCGCGCACAGGCGCAGGGGGAACTGCCGGAGCGGCGCGATCCGCGCACGCTGGCGCGGATGCTGCTGGTGCTGATGCAGGGCATCCGGGTGGTGGGCAAAGCCTCCGCGGACCCGGCGCGGGTCCGGGACGCGGCGGAGCAGGCGCTGGCCCTGCTGGACTGACGCCGCCCGGCGAGCACGGCAGGGTCGCGGCCTTTTGCGTGCCCTGATATTGGAACGATCGGTCTTGAAAGAGGGGGACATGACCGCCACTACCGCCACCACCACAGCCACCACGCACACCGGCCGGAGCCGGCCGCCCGACCCCACCAGCAGCGGCAGCGGTACCGGCAAGGGCACCGGCCCGGGCTTCGCACTGCTCGGCGCCGTGCAGGTCGTACTGATCTTCACGCTCGCCTCGGTCGCCGTACCGCTCCCCCGGATCGGGGCCGAGTTCGATATCGGCCGCGCCGGGCTGATCCTGCTCACCGCCGCCTACGGACTCTCCTTCGCGGGGCTCCTGCTGTTCGGGGGCCGTCTCGCCGACCGGTACGGCGGTCGGCGCACGCTGACCGCCGGGCTGGCCGTCTTCGGCGTCGCGTCGGCGGGCGCCGCCTTCGCCCCCGGCTTCGAGGCACTGCTCACCGCACGGTTCGTCCAGGGGCTCGGTGCGGCGGTCGTCGCTCCCGCCGCGATGGCGCTGCTGCGCGGACTGTTCCCCGAACCGTCCGCCTACGGCCGGGCCATGGCCACCTGGGGCGGGCTCTCCGTCCTCGGCGCCACCGCCGGAAACCTGCTCTCCGGGGTCATCTCGGCCTTGTTGTCCTGGCGTTGGACGTTCGCCGTGCCGGTGCTGGTGACTGCGCTCGCCCTCGCCCTGAGCCGCCGGCTGCTGCCCGCCGCTCCCCCGGGCCCGGCCCGCTCCCTCGACCTGCCCGGTGCCGTGCTCGCCACCGCCGGGATCACCCTGGTCGGGTTCGGCCTGGTCCTCACCGATGCCCACCCCTGGGCTTCGGTCCCGGTGCTCGTACCGCTGACGGCCGGGCTGGCCCTGCTCCTCGGCTTCCCGGCCGTCGAGCGCCGCCGGGCCGATCCGCTGCTGCCGCCCGGGTTCCTGGCCGACCGGCGGCGCGGCCTCGGGCTTGCCGCCATCGCGTTCGCCGCCGCCGGCACCGCCACCGTCTTCGTCCTCCTCTCGCTCGGCGTCCAACAGCAGCGCGACTACTCGGCGTTGCTCACCTCCGCCGCGTTCGCGCCGTTCGCGGCCGCGCTGATCGGCGTCGGCCGCGCCGCGCCGCCGCTGATCGGGCGGTACGGGCCGGAGCGGGTCACCGGAGCCGGGTTCGCCTGCGGGGCCGTCGGGCTGGCCCTGCTCGCGGCCACCGGGTTCGACCCGGACCTGCCGTACGCCTACGGCCTGCTGCCCGGGCTGCTCCTGCTGCCGGCCGGCACCGCCCTCTCCTTCGCGGGCGCGGCAGTGCTCGCCACCTCGGGGGTCCCGGCCCGGCAGGCGGGGCTGGCTGGCGGAGTGCTCAACACCGCCATGGAGTCCGGTGCCACCGTGCTCTTCGCGCTGCTGCTCGCCCTCGGCAGCGACGCCGTCGCGCTGGGCTCGGCCGCGGTGGCGTTCGCCGCACTGGCCGCGGTCTCGCTCAGGGCCGCCCGCCGCGCATAGCCATACCGCCATACCGCCATACCGCCATACCGCCATACCGCCGTACCGCCGTACCGCCGTACCGCCCTACGTGCACCTGGCCTTCCTTCCATCCGGAACCGTCCGACGGCCTCACTCAACCCAAGGAGTCACCTCGTGTTGCACACCACCACCCTCGCCCCGCGCTTCACCGGCAAGACCGTCCTCGTCACCGGCGGCGGCACCGGTCTCGGCCGGGCCATCGCCCTCGCCTTCGCCGCCGAGGGCGCGAACGTGGTCGTCGCGGGCCGCCGTGCCGCGCCGCTCGACGAGACCGTCGCCCTGGTCGAGGGGGCGGGCGGAACCGCCGTCGCCCTCACGGCCGATGTGTCCAGCGGCGAGGAGGTACGGGAGCTCGTCCGTGCCACGGTCGAGCGGTTCGGCGGACTCGACATCGCGGTCAACAACGCCGGGGTGTTCCGTGGCGGCGGTCCCGTCGCCGACCTCTCCCGGGAGGACTGGCAGACCCTGCTCGACATCAACGTCACCGGGGTGCTGCTGTCGCTCCAGGCGCAGGTGGCCCACATGCGGGCCAACGGCGGCGGCGCCATCGTCAACATCTCCTCCAACCTGGGAGCGCACCTGCGGATACCGGGGGTGGCGGGGTACGCGGTCACCAAGGCGGCGGTGAGCGCGCTGACCCGCGCGGCAGCCCTCGACCACATCGCCGAGGGCATCCGGATCAACGCGGTCAGCCCCGGGGCGTCGGACTCCGAGATGTCGTTGCTGCCCGGGGAGAGCGAGGCCGAGCGGGCCGAGCGGATGAAGCAGCAGTCGCCGCTGGGCCGGATCTCCTCCGGCGCCGAGGTGGCCGCCGCCGTGCTGTACCTGGCCTCGGACGCCGCCGGTTCGGTGGTCGGCACCGACCTGGTGGTGGACGGCGGCTCCTCGGCCTGACCCGGTCCTGGTCAACTTCATCGGCACGGCCCGCCCGCCGGCCGAACAGGCCGAGGTCCACCGGCTCGGGGGCCCGGTGGGACCCGGCACAAGGTGGTGCTGATGCGCTGACCGCGCCGAACGGTGTCAGCGGTCGGCCGTCTTGGCGGCCGCGGCCGGCCTGGCCTGCCGGGACCGGCGTGGGGTCGGGCCGGCCGCGATGGAGGTGAGGAAGTCGTCGAGCATGGCGGTCTGTACGTCCACGGGGAACCGGCCGGGGTCGAAGAGGGCCTGGACGACGAGTCCGTGGGTGAACGCGACGGCGGCCGCGGCGAGTTGTTCCGGGTCGGCGGTGGCGGGGAGCTCGCCCAGGCCGCGCGCGGCTTCGAGGTGCGGGCGGATCGCCGAGCGCATCCGGGTGTAGCGGTCGGCCTGGTCCGCGGCCAGGCCGTCGTCGGCGAGGGCCAGGTCCCAGGAGCTGACCCAGATGCGGTTGCGGGCGGTGTCGTCCGGGGTCAGCGGCAGGACGTCCAGCAGCATGGCTCGCACGGTGGCCAGGCCCTCGGCCGGGCGTACGCGGCGGGGTCGTTCCGCGGTGCGCTTCTCCAGCAGATCCAGGGCATGCGCGATCAGCGCCCGCTTGGTCGGGAAGTAGTGCATGAGCATCCCGGTCGAGACGCCCATCGCGGCGGCGACGGCGCGCAGGGTCAGCCCGCCGAACCCCTTGTCGGCCAACACTTGCCACACCCCCTGGGACACGTCCTCGCGGCGGGCTTCACGGTCTCCGGGTGCGGGCGGCATGTTGCTATCGTACGTACCGAACGCTTGTTACGCACCCCAAGGATCAGGGAAGAGGCATCCGTGTTCGCACTGCCGCTCGGCGACAACGCTCAGCTCCGCCCTCTGGAGCCCTGGCAAGCGCAGGAGTTCCTTGACCACATCGACCGTGCCCGGCCCCATGTGGACCCCTGGATACCCTGGGCGACGTTCAGCACGGACCTCGCCTCCGCCACTGCCGTCCTCCAGGGGTACGCCGACCAGCAGGCCGCGGACACCCGTCGGATCTACGGGATCTGGAGGGACGGCACACTGGTCGGCGGGGTCATGTTCACGAAGTTCGACGCCGCCTCCGGGGTGTGCGAGATCGGCTGCTGGCTGGAGGCGGACGGGGCGGGCCGCGGGCTCGTGACCCGGGCATGCCGGGCGTTGATCGACTGGGCCTTCACGGAACGCGGGATGAGCCGGGTCGAATGGTCGGTCGCGTCGGGAAACACCCGCAGCATCGACGCCGCGCGACGGCTCGGCATGACCCGCGACGGGGTGCTGCGACAGCGCTATCCGTACCGGGGTGTACGGCACGACAGCGAGATCTGGTCGATCCTCTCCGAAGAGTGGGCGCCCGGGGCGGAAGCGCCCGCGGCGGAAGCGACCGTGGCGGAAGCGACTGCGTCCGACGTCAAGGCCGAACTCGACGGGCTGATGCGCACCTTCCTCGGCGCGTTCACCAACACCGGCGGCAGCCGGCCGAACGTCGGTGTCGTCCGCGAGGTGTTCATTCCACAAGGGACGATCGTCAGCAACGCCGGGGCCGAGCCCGTGGTCTACGACCTCGACGCGTTCATCGAGCCCCGGCAGAAGATCCTCACCGACGGGACGCTGACGGAGTTCTCCGAATGGGAGGTCGCCGAGCGCACCGAGATCTTCGGCTCGATCGCGCACCGGTTCAGCGAATACCGCAAGTCCGGCTTCCTCGACGGTGCATGGTTCGAGGGCTCCGGCCACAAGACCACCCAGTTCCTCCGGACGCCCGCCGGCTGGAGGATGAGCTCGCTGGCCTGGGACGACGTGTAGAGGGCGCTCCCCCGGGTGAAGCGGCCGCCGCGCGCGTCGGGCCGGCCTGCCGGCCGACCAGGTCTGCTCGCCGGTCCGCCGTTAGTGGCCGCGGTACCGGGGCAGACGCAGGGGACGTTGCGGAGCCGACCAGAAGGAGGAGGATCGCGGTGACCAGCACGAACCCGGAGTTCGAGAATCCGCCGCCCGTTCCCGAGGACCCGGATGCCGAGACCCCCGACCTGCCGCCGACCGGCCCGGAGGGCCCGGTTCCGGAGCCGGTCGTGCCCGAGGAGCCGCCGGAACCGGAGGCGCCGGACGAAGAGGGCGAGGGCCGGGGACGGCCCACCGGGCCGGGGAACGCTCCCGCCCAGGAACCGCCCGACTAGGCGACGCCGCCGACGAAGCCTGGTGCCACTGGTGCCACGGACGTCACGGGTGTCACGGGTGTCAGGAGACCCCGTGGGGGCGGAACTGGATGCTGATCCGCGGCCCTACGGCCCGGGTGGACTTGGGGATCGCGTGTTCCCAGGTGCGCTGGCAGGAGCCGCCCATCACGACCAGGTCGCCGTGGCCGAGCGGCAGCCGCAGGGCGGCCCCGCCCCCGCCGCGCGGGCGCAGGGCCAGATCGCGGGGGTCACCCACGGACAGGATCGCCACCATGGTGTCCTCGTACGAGGAGCGCCCGGTCCGGTCGCCGTGCCAGGCCACGCTGTCCCGCCCGTCGCGGTAGAAGCACAGGCCGGCGGTGACGAACGGCTCCCCCAGTTCCTCCGCGTAGTACGCGCACAGCGCGTCGCGCGCCTCGTCGAGCACCGGGTGCGGCAGGGGCGCGCCCTCGCCGTAGTAGGCGAGCAGGCGGGGGACGGCCACCTCGTTGTCGTACATCCGGCGCCGCTCGGCACGCCAGGGGACGCCGGCGGCCAGCTCCTCGAACAGCCGGTCCGAGCCGCTCAGCCAGCCGGGCAGCAGGTCCACCCAGGCGCCCCGGCCGAGCTCGCGCCGCCGAAGGCCGACGAGCGGGGCGAGCCCGATGGCGTCGGCCTGGTCGAAGAGCGAACCTTGCAGTGGGGCGTGCATGCGTCCACCCTACCGCGCTATTCGAACGTACGCCCGATTGGAACAACGCGAAGGAGCCGTCATGGACGATCTTCCCCAGGGTGGCGCCGGAGGCGCGCCCCTGCACGACACGGACGACCCCCGCCGGCACCACCCGGCCCCCGAAGGGGGCACGGGTACGGCGACGACCGCACCTGCGGGCACCGGAACGGACCAGGAGCGGCGGGCCGCCCCGACCACCGTCCGGCTGGGCCGGCTCGCCGACGAGCACATCGCGGCGGCCCGGGCCGATGAGCACGGCCGCAGCGCCCTCCTCATCCTGCGCGAGGCCCCGCTGCGGCAGTCGGTCATCGCGCTGGCGGCCGGGGCTCAGCTGGGCGAACACACCACGCCGCCGCCGGCCTCGCTCCAGGTCCTGCGCGGCACGGCACGGGTGACCACCGACGACGCGGTGGTCGACCTGCCGGAGGGCGCCCTGTACCTGCTGCCGGACGACCGTGCCCGGCACTCGGTGACCGCCCTCACGGACACGGCCGTGCTGCTGACCTCGGTCAACCTCTGAAGGCGGTGTTACGACAGCTTGCCGTCGTAGTCCGGGAGCTTGAAGGTGCGCTCGGCGTGGCCGCCGACCAGGTCGCTCTGCTTGTTGCCGATGTTCGCGATGATCGTGTAGCCGCGGGCCTCGATCTCGGCGCGCTTGGCCGTCTTGTACGTGCTGACCTCCTCGAACAGGTCGGGCAGGTCCCGGACGTACAGGCCGGACACCGGGTACCCGACCGCCTTGAGGTTGTACTGGGTGAGGGAGTGGATGATGCCCGGGCGGGCGGTGACGAAGAAGATGGCGACCCCTCGGGAGTGGGCGTACCGGGTGAGGTCGCGGACCTTGGCGATGGCCGGGGTCGGGAAGGTCCAGAAGTAGTGGAAGTCGGTCTCCAGCGAGGAGTTGTCGATGTCGAGCACGATCGCCGGCTTCTCGCCCGCGGGTGAGGTGGCGATGCGCTGCTCGATGTAGGGGCGGGCCACGTCGATGACGGCGGACACGTCGCGCTGCCAGGTGGCGTAGTCGATGCCCAGGATGGCGGCGTTGCCGCCCGGGGCCGAGGCGGAGACGGCGGCCGGGGCGGGCGCGGCGACGGGCGCGGGGGCCGCGTGGGCGGCGGTCGCCGGGAGCAGGAGGGCGGCGGCCGCGGCCGCCGCGGTTGCCGCGGTGGCGGCCTGACGGGGTATCCGGGTGCGGGGGGTGCGCATGGGGGGCTCCTCGGGCATGCGGGTGTGCCATGTGGCGGCATGGCATGAACACGACCAAGCGTCCTGTGCGATCCGGCCATATGTCTACTGGCCGGTAGGAAACTTTTCGTAGCCGCCCGATGAAGATCACCCCGCCTCCGGCCCGGAGCCGCATGGGCGGGCGGGGGCGGAAGCGTCCGCCCCCGCCCGCCCCGAGCACGCCCGGTTCAGGCCGGGTTCAGGCCGGGTTCAGGTCCGGCTCAGGTCCGGCACTGGCTGGTTCAGGCCCGGGGACTGCATCCGTCCGTTCAGGCCGCATCCATGGGTGGATCCGAGAAATAATCTGGCAGCGACGTTCGATCCCGCCCGTTCAGCGCCGGAAGATCCTCGCGAGATGGGCGGTCAGCGCCGGGCTGGTCGGCGGCCGGAGGCGGGCGCCGAGGTAGCCGTCCGGCCGTACGACGAACGCCGTGGCGCCCCGGGCTCCGTACAGGCGGGCGAACTCGCCCCGGCTGTCGCGGTAGGTGGGGACGGACAGCCCGTCGGCCGGTGCCGCGCCCTCGCCGAGCAGCACGCAGGCGTCCAGCCGGCCGCCGGACAACTCGGCGGCCAGGGCGCAGAGTTCACCTATCCCCACGCCCTGCGCCGGACTGCCGTCCCGGTACATCAGCAGCACGTGGTCCCGGTCCCGGAGCAGGTCGAACAGCCGGAGCGGGTAGACCGCGATGTCGTCGGTGAGGCCACCGCAGTCCGGGGCCCGGTCGCCGGGCCGGGGTCCGGCGGCGTCACCCTCCGCACCCGGATCCGCGTCCGGATCCGCGTCGAAGCCCGTGGGGGACACGATCGGGCTGCCCCGATAGCCGAGCAGCAGCTGGGCCTCGCGCAGCATCACGGTCCCGGGATCGTCCGGGTCGGCCTGCACGCCTTCGGCGGCATGCCGGACGGTGCGGCCGACGACCTCCTCGCCGACCGGACGGCGTTCGGCGTCGTAGCTCGCCAGCAGGCCCGGTGCGGCCGCTTCCTCGACGGCGAGGGCCAGTTTCCAGGCGAGGTTGTACGCGTCCTGGATGCCGGTGTTCATGCCCTGCGCGCCGGTGGGCGGATGGATGTGCGCGGCGTCCCCGGCGACGAAGACCCGGCCTTCGCCGTACCGGTCCACCAGCCGGTGGCTGATCCGGAACACCGAGGACCAGCGGAGGACGGACGCGGTGGCGGGCCGGGGCGAAAGACGGTCCAGGACGGCCTGCACGTGGTGCAGTCGGGGTCCCCGGCCGAGTTCCAGGCCGTGCGCGACCCCGTTGCGTGCCCCGTCCGCGCGCTCGCGCGCGGCAGACAGCTCGGGCGGCACCAGCATGGACATCCGGTAGCGTCGGCGGCCGGGCAGCGGGATGCACACGAGCACGTCGTCGACCGAGCCGTCCGGCGCGTGGTGCATGGCGCGCACGCCGTACCCGGACGGCAGGTCCCAGTCGACCTCCACGTCGGCCAGCATGTACGCCTCGGGGAAGGCGCCGCCCTCGAAGGTGAGCCCCAGCGTCTTGCGGACGATGCTGTGCGCGCCGTCGCAGCCCACCAGGTAGCGGGTACGGAGCTCCTCCTGCGCGCCGGCGGCGGTGCCGAGGCGGGCGGTCACCCCGTCGGCGTCCTGGGTGAACGACAGCAGTTCGGTGCCGCGCTCGATCCGGGTGCCGAACCGCGCCAGGAACTCCTCCAGGATGCGTTCGGTCTCGTACTGCGGCAGGGCGGCGAAGCGGTACGGGACCTCGGGCGGCAGGGCCAGGTCGATCCGGGCCCGTTCGGTGCCGTTGACGTAGACCAGCTGGCCGCGCATCGGGACGGCCGCGTCCAGGGCGGCCCGGACCAGGCCCATCCGGTCCCAGATCTCCAGGGTGCGCGGCTGGATGCCGACCGCTTTGGCGTACATCAGCCGGGCCGGGAGCCGGTCGACGAGGCGGCAGTGGACGCCGCGCCGCCGTAGTTCCACGGCCGCGGTCAGGCCGACCGGGCCTGCTCCTGCGACCAGCACGTCCGTCGTGTCGGTGTGCACCACCGGTGCCTCCCGCCAGAGCCCCCGACGAGCGGATCCGCCCCTCCCATGGTGTCCCGGCCCGCGGAGTCCGGCCACCGCTGCCCACCGGGTCCGGCCCCAGCTGCCCGCGAGGCGGGCCACGGCTTCCCACCGGGCCGGCCACGGCTGCCCGCGAGGCCGGCCGCGGCTGCCCGCCGGGTCCGCCCACGGTCGGCCCGCCAGTGGGGCCGCGGACGCTCCGCCCGCGTTGCGGGGGCAGGGGCCGGACGGCACGGTCTAGGCATGCCCATCGCCACAGTGAACCCCGCGACCGGCCGGACGCTGCGCACCTTCGACCCGCTCGGCCCGGACGGCATCGAACGGTGCCTCGCCGACGCCGCGGCAGCCTTCGCCACGTACCGCACCACCTCCTTCGCGGACCGGGCCGCCCTGCTGACCCGCGCCGCAGCCCTCCTGGAGGAGGAGTCGGAGGAGATCGCCCGGACCATGACCACGGAGATGGGCAAACCCCTGGCCGCGGCCCGCGCCGAGGCCGCCAAGTGTGTGAAGGCGATGCGCTGGTACGCGGAGCACGCCGAGGAGCTGCTCCGCGACGAGCAGCCCGCCGAGGCCGATGTGCGCGACTCCGGGGCCTCGGCCGTCCGGGCCCACTACCGGCCGCTCGGGGTGGTCCTGGCGGTCATGCCGTGGAACTTCCCGCTCTGGCAGGTCGTACGGTTCGCCGCGCCCGCGCTGATGGCCGGCAACGTCGGGCTGCTCAAGCACGCGTCGAACGTGCCGCAGACCGCCCTGTACCTCGGCGAGCTGTTCCACCGGGCCGGTTTTCCGCACGGCTGCTTCCAGACCCTGCTCATCGAGTCGGGCGCGGTGGAGGCGGTCCTGCGGGACGGCCGGGTGGCCGCGGCGACCCTGACGGGCAGCGAGCCCGCCGGCCGGGCGGTGGCCTCCGTCGCCGGCGACGAGGTCAAGAAGACGGTGCTGGAGCTGGGCGGCAGCGACCCGTTCCTGGTGATGCCCTCGGCGGACGTCGCGCGGGCGGCGAAGACGGCCGTGACCGCGCGGGTCCAGAACAACGGCCAGTCGTGCATCGCCGCGAAGCGGTTCATCGTGCACGCCGACGTGTACGAGGAGTTCGCCGAGCGGTTCACGGCCGGGATGGCCGCGCTGCGCGTGGGCGATCCGATGGAGGACGGCACCGATGTCGGCCCGCTGGCCACCGAGAAGGGTCGTGCCGACCTGGAGGAGCTGGTCGACGACGCGGTGCGGCACGGTGCCGGGGTGCTGTGCGGGGGTCGCCGGCCGTCCGGGCTGGAGCAGGGCTGGTTCTACGAGCCCACCGTCCTCGCCGACGTCACCCCGGCCATGCGGGTCGACCAGGAGGAGACGTTCGGGCCGGTCGCCACCCTGTACCGGGTGGCGAGCCTGGACGAGGCGGTGCAGCGCGCCAACCACACGCCGTTCGGTCTCAGTTCGAATCTGTGGACCCGGGACGAGGCCGATGTCGAGCGGTGCGTACGGGACTTGGAGGCGGGCGGCGTCTACATCAACGGAATGACCGCCTCGCATCCGGCCCTGCCGTTCGGCGGGGTCAAGCGCTCGGGGTACGGGCGAGAGCTGTCCGGCCACGGCATCCGCGAGTTCTGCAACATCACCACGGTGTGGCGGGCCGCCGGGGAGCACTGAGATGCGGGGCCGGATGGGGTATGCCAGCTTGGAGCGAGTGGGGGGTTCCTTCCCCGAAAGGGTGAATCTCATGAATCGACTTCTGGCAACCGCCTGCAGCACTGCCGCCGCCCTGGCCCTCGCGGTCGGAGGCGCGTCCGCGGCCGTGGCGCAACCCACCGACGACGCCGCGGTGCAGCTGTGCAGCAACCTGACCGAACTCAGGGCGGACAACGCGAAACTGCGGGCCCTTGACCCGGCGACCGCCACGAAGGACCAGGTCAAGGACGCCTTCGACGACGTCCAGGACAGCTGGAAGGACGTCGGCGAGTCCACCGCCCAGTTCGAGGCGTCCAAGAAGGACGCGGTCAAGAAGGCCGCCGACGACCTGAAGTCCACGTGGGAGGGCCTGCCCGGCGACACGACCGGCCAGGAGGCGCTGACCAAGCTGACGCCGCAGATCCAGAGCCTCGACACGGCGGTCTCGGACGCCACGACCAGCCTGTCCTGCTACTGACCGGCTGACGGCCGGCCCGGGCGGGTACCGCGCCACCCGGGGCGGGGCGCAGAATCGGTGGCGTGACCGAGGACGACGATCCGTATCTGTGGCTGGAAGACCTGACAGGAGAGCCCGCGCTCGGGTGGGTGCGGGAGCGGAACGCGGAGACCGCGGACACGTTCACCGGCTCGCCGGGGTTCGGCCGGCTGGTCCGCGAGCTGCGGGAGGTCCTCGACGATCCCGGGCGGATTCCGTACCCCACCCGACGCGGCGGGCACGTGTACTCGTTCTGGCAGGACGCCGGGCACGTGCGGGGCCTGTGGCGGCGCACGACCGCGGCGGAGTACCGCACGGACGACCCCGCATGGGAGGTGCTGCTCGACATCGACGCGCTCGCCGAGGCTGAGGGCGAGGACTGGGTGTGGGCCGGTGCGGGCATGCTGTACCCCGACTACCGGCTCGCCCTGGTCCACCTGTCGCGCGGCGGCGGAGACGCCGTCACGGTACGGGAGTTCGACCTCGGCACCCGCACCTTCGCCGACGACGGCTTCCGGGTTCCGGAGGCCCGGACGCACATCTCGTGGATCGACGCCGACCGGGTGTACGTCGGTACCGACCTCGGCGCGGGCAGCCTGACGGCCGCCGGCTATCCGCGGACCGTCCGGCGCTGGCAGCGCGGCACCCCGCTGCACGAGGCCGAGCTCGTGTACGAGGGGACCGTCGGGGACGTGACGGTCACGGCCTGGCACGATCCCACGCCCGGTTTCGAGCGGGACTTCGTCATCCGCCACCGGGACTTCTGGCACAGCGAGCCGTACCTGCTCGGCGCGGACGGTACGCCGGTCAGGCTGGAGGTGCCCGACGATGCCGACCACTACGTCCACCGGCGGTGGCTGCTGGTCACCCCGAGGCGTCCCTGGCTCGGCCACCCGGCCGGCAGCCTGCTCGCCTTCGGCCTGGAGGAGTTCCTGGCGGGCGGGCGCGAGGCCGCCGTGCTGTTCACCCCGGACGAGCGGACCTGCCTCTCCGGGTACGCCGTCACCCGCGGCCATCTGATCCTCGAAACCCTGTCCGATGTGGCGACCCGCCTGGAAGTCCTCACCCCCGGCCCGGAGAAGGGCCCGGAGAAGGGCCCTGAGGACGGCCCGGAACGGGGCGGTTGGGCGCGGCGGCCGTTGACCGGTGTTCCACCCCTGTGCACCGCCGTGATCGCCGAGACCGACCCGCTGGCCGGCGACGAGTACTTCCTCGACGTGACGGGGCCGCTGCAGCCCGCCACCCTCCACCGCGGCGAGATCGGCGGCGGATCCGAGGTCCTCAAGCGGGCCCCCGCGCAGTTCGACCCGGCCGGACTGGCGGTGCGCCAGTACTTCGCCGAGTCCGAGGACGGCACGCGCGTCCCGTACTTCCTCGTCGGCCCCGAGCACCGGGACGGCCCCGGCCCCACCCTCCTGCACGGGTACGGCGGATTCGAGTACTCCCTGACCCCCTCCTACCTGCCCGTCACCGGACGGGCCTGGCTGGCCCGGGGCGGCACCCATGTGATCGCCAACATCCGGGGCGGCGGCGAGTACGGGCCCGGCTGGCACCAGGCCGCCCTGGGGGCCGGCCGGGTCCGGGCCTTCCAGGACTTCGCCGCCGTGGCCCGCGATCTGCACGCCCGCGGTGTCACCACGCCCGGCCGGCTCGGCATCGAGGGCGCCAGCAACGGCGGCCTGCTCGTCGGCGCCAGCCTGGTCCGGCATCCCGAGCTGTTCGGTGCGGCCGTGGCGGCCGTGCCCGTACTGGACCTGCTGCGCTTCCACGCCCTGCCGACCGGGGCGGCCTGGACCGCCGAGTACGGCGACCCGGACGACCCCGATGACCGGCGCCACCTCGCCGCCCTCTCCCCCTACCACCAGGCGCGGGCCGGCCGGCCGTACCCGCCGCTCCTGCTGCTGACCTCCACCCGCGACGACCGCGTCCACCCGGGCCACGCCCGCAAGATGGCCGCCCGGCTGCGCGAACTCGGGCACCCGGTGTACTTCCACGAGCACACCGGCGGTGGCCACGCCGCAGCCACAGACCACGCGCAGGCCGCGTTCAACGAGGCCCTCACCCACACCTTCCTGTGGCGGCAGCTCGGCGGCACCTGACCGGGGCCGCCCTGTTCCCCCGAACACGCCCCGCCGAGGGGTGATTGCTGCCATCGTGTGTAACCGCCCGGCCGGGTCCGCTGCGGCTCCACCCGGGTACGAGGGGCAAGCGGAAAGAGGGGGGAGCCATGTCCCGTGCGGCCAGGATCGGGGAGATCCGGCGACGCCGAGAGCGGCAGGCACAGCAACTGGACGTCAGCCGCACCTGGGTGACGGAAGTGCTGGCCGAGCTGCGCGCGATGGAAGCGCTGCGACTGGAACTGCTCGGCAGCGTGCCGGAGGAGGCCGAGGGCAGACTCGCCGCCATCGGGGTGGAGTTGGGCGCGCTGCTGGAACAACTGCCGTTGGAGGCCGCGGAGATCGAGGCGGTCGCGGCGCGGTTCCGGCGGCCCACGCTGAACGTGGGCGTCGTCGGCCGGGCCCGGCAGGGCAAGAGCCGCCTGATCAGGAGCCTGACCGGGCTGTCGGAGGAGGAGATCCCGACCAGTGACGGCAGCTTCTGCACCGGGGTGACCAGCGTGATCCGGCACGAGGACGGGGTGGACACGCAGGCCCAGGTGTTCCTGCACAGTGAGCGCTCGTTCCTGCACGAGGTCATCGCCCCCTACTACGCGGAACTCGGCCTGGGCGCGCCCCCGGCCGGGCTCGACCGGTTCGCCGGGCCGCTGCCCGCCGAGCGGCCGGGCGGCAGCGCCGTGGACGGCAGCCGGTACGCGCACCTCGCCGGGTTCCACGCCGCGCTCCCGGAGTACCGTGCTCTGCTGCGCACCGCGTCTCCGTACCCCGTACCGGCGGGCGGGATCCGCCGGTTCGTGGCCCAGGCGGACGAGAAGGAGACCCCCCAGCACGCGTTCCGCGCGGTGCGCCACGTCCGGATCACCACGCACTTCGAGGAGCAGGACTGGACCGGGCTGGCGCTGATCGACCTGCCGGGCATCGGTGACACGAACCTCCAGGACGCGCAGCGGATCGTGGCCGCGCTGAAGGACGAGATCGACGTCGTCGTGTTCGTGCGCCGGCCGGACGCGCTGGGCGACGGCATCGGCACGTACGACCACGACCTGTACGACCACGTCCGGGACGGTCTGCCGGACGTGGGCCTGGAGCAGTGCTCCTTCCTGATCGTGAACCGGTGCACCGGGCCCGGGAACGACAACTCCGCGAACGCGGAGCGGATGCTCACCCAGTGGCTGCCGGCCTCGCGTTTCGAGGTCGCGGAGGCGCACATCGCGGACTGCTCGCAGCCGGCCGAGGTGGCCGAGGTGATGGACCGGGTGCTGGAGCACCTCCTGCTCCACCTGGACGACCTGGACGCGCAGTACCTGGCGGCCCGTACCGAGAAGGCCGCCGAACTGCGGGAGCGGACCGCCCGGCTGCTCGCGCAGGCCGGCCGGCTCGCCGATCTGGCGCAGCCCAGCGAGGTCTGGTTCCTGCCGTTCACCACCCTGTTCAAGGAGGCTTCCGGCCGGCTGGCCACGGCACTCGCCGCGTACGTACGGGAGTTGCGCGAGGAACGGGAGTACGCGGACAGCTCGCTCGCCGACGCGGTGGACGCGATCCTGGACGCGGCACACCGGGACCCCGGGCATCCGACGGTCGAGCAGATCGTGGTGCGCGCCGATGCCGAGGACGGCCTGAGCGTCGCCTACGGCAAGTACCTCAACGAGTCGCGGGCCCGGATCTCCCGCCGTTTCCTGGAGTGCGACGTCGCGCTGCACACCCGGACGGCCGAGATGCAGCAGCGGATCGCCGAGATCCTGAAGGGCGCGGGTGGTCTGGGCGCCCTCGGCAGCGCGGAGGGCGCCGGATTCCTGCTGGCGCTCGCCGAGCGGATCCCCAAGGTGCGGGAGCAGGGCGAGAGCGAGATCCGGTACGCGCTCGGGCTGCTGGCCGGCTTCCAGCTGTCCTACCGCGGCATGCTCCAGCACCGGGTGCGGGCCTGCCTGGACGGGCTGCACGCCGACACCCCGGCGATGCGGTTCCCGGAGGGCCCGGTGCCCACGGCCGCGCAGGTGCGGGAGATGCTGGAGGTCTGCTACGCCGAATCGCTGTACGCCTGCCGGGCCGAGCTGCACAAGGCACTGGCCGAGCCGAGCGCCGCGGTCTTCTCGATCGTCGAGGAGTTCTACGACCGGGTGGTTTCGGCGGCGGGCGCCGCCGACGAGTGGCTGGTCTTCTACCAGGACGCGCGGGCGGAGATCTGGCCGGGCCGGTTCGCCGCACTCGCCGAGGACGCCGCGCACCTGCGGCGCTGGTCCGAAGCGGTGGCGAGGGTCGCCGCACTGCTCGACGCGCCCGAGGAGGCGGCACGATGACCACCCCCGAGCGGTACACGATCGAGGTGAGCATGCTGGGGCCCACGGGTGTCGGCAAGACCTCCCTGCTCGCCTCCATGTACGTGCAGTACGCCGACCTCATCGGGTCCACGGACCTGGAGCTGTCCCCGGTCGGGGACACGGCGGTGAAGCTGTCGGACGCGGTGGCCCGGCTGAAGTCGCTGTCCCGGTCCGTGCAGGTGCGGGACAGCGTGGACGGCACCGCCGGTGCGGCTCTGCACCGGTATCTCATCGCGGTGGGCCGGAAGGGCAAGAAGCCGAGGTTCACCCTGCGGTTCACCGACTACGCGGGCGGACTGCTGCGGGAGCGGGGCGGCGGCGGGGTCGGCGAGCAGGTCCAGCAGGCCCTGGCCAACAGCCCGGTGATCCTGCTGGCGGTGGACACCGCGGCCCTGCTCGAACAGGACGGCCTGTACCACGAGCGGATCAACCAGGCGCATCTGATGTACGAGCAGGTCAAAGCGCTGCTCCAGGGCGACGAGCGGCACCGGCTGCTGGTCATCGTGCCGCTGAAGTGCGAGAAGTACGTGGGCACCGAGGCGGCGGCGCACCATCTGCTGGACCGGGTCCGCGAAGGGTACAAGCCGCTGCTGGATCATCTGGCGCATCAGGAGGTGCGGCCCCGGGTCGGCTGCGTGGTGGTGCCCGTGCAGACCACCGGGTCGATCGTGTTCTCCTCGATCACCGAGTCCGCGGACGGCCGGCTGCAGTTCCACTACCGCAGCCGCCGCCCCGGGGCCCCGTACTCCCCGGCCGACACCGATCAGCCGCTGCGCTACGTCCTGCGGTTCGTGCTCAACGTGTACCGGCAGGACCGGCGGGGATTCTGGCGGGAAGCCGTCGACGGGATGTTCAGCACGGACGATGCGCTGCGGGCCGCGGTGGACAGTTTCGCCTCCGGTACGGTCTCCCGGCCCGGCATCCGGATCCTGCAGGACCATCCGCGGCTGGGGTCACCCACCGGCACGGGCGGGGGGCGGTGACGGCGATGCCGGACAGCAGTTGGTTCGTGGAGAGCCGTGGCCGCCTGCCGGAGCAGGACTACAGCTGGCAGGCAGCGGGGGCGGGCGGGCAGGACGTCCGGGCGGCGGCGCAGCTGCTGGCGCGGGGCTGCCGGGGGAATACGGTGTACGACCTGATCGACGACTCCGCCTCCTCGCTGCTGCTGTACTGCGCCGACGGCGGGAACGGTGGAGCGGGCACCGCGGCGGCGCCGGTCTGGCTGCTGCTGATCACCGGCCTGCGCGGGGCGCCGGACGACCGGACCGACCACATGGGCCGCACCATCCGCGCGTCCGTCCTCGGCGTCGGGTCCGGGTCGGGGTCCGGGTTGCCGCCGGCGGATCTGCTGGCCGTCGCCCACCGGTTCCTGCTGGGCGGCCTGTCCGGCCCGCTGCCGGTCGAGTACGGGCTGCCGGTCGGCACCGCAGGCTTCGCGGTGGACGCCGCCGGCTGGGAGGCCCTGCTCGCCGAGACCCGGGCCGGGCTGCCGGCCGGCCCGGAACCGGCCGGTCCGTACGATCCGGGGCTGATCCGCGTCGACCGGGACACCGCCGACACCCGCCGCCGGGCGGCCGCGATCCTGCTGGAAGTGGCCCAACAGGCCGGCGACGGGGCTTTCGACCCGGCCAAGGCTCAGCTGCTGGGCAAGGAGGCACGGCCCCTGCTGGTGATCACCTCGCTGCTGGGCTTGAAGTCGCTTCGGGAACTCCGCCCGCTGCACGCGCTGAGCCCGCGCGTGGACGGCAGGAAGGACAGCCACGTCCAGCGGGAATCCGGCCTGGCCGCCAGCAAGAGCATCGCGAAGGCGTTCAGCCGGCCCTTCGGGAGCCTGTTCGCCCTCGTCGGCCTGGCGCTGCTCGCGGTGTCGGTGTTGGCGGTGTGGCGCTGACGGTGCGGCGCCGCGGGAGGGGGATCGCGCCATATCCGTTTGTCCTAGTCTCATCCGGCCTCCGGGCGGGTAGTGGCCCTGGGTGATGACGGTCGGAGTCGAGGAAGAGTTCGTACTGCTCGACGCGGCGACAGGCCTTCCTGTGCCGCTGGCGGAGAAGGTCCGCGCGGTGGCCGGCCTGCGGTGCCGGCCGGAGCGCGGCGAGGGGGAGGTGCAGTCCGAACTGCTTCAGGTGCAGCTGGAGATCGCCACTCCGGTGTGCACCTCGATCGAGGAAGTGTCCCGGCATCTGGGGCGGATGCGGCACCTGGTCGCGGAGGCGGCCGGGGCGTTCGGCTGCCGCCCGGCGGCCTGCGGCACTCCGCCGCTGAAGGGGCCCGGTCCGGTGCCGGTCACCCGGGGTACGCGCTACCGGGCGATGACCGAGCAGGCCCCGCAGTTGGTGGCGGAGCAGCTGATCAACGGGATGCACATCCATGTGGGGGTGCCGGACCGGGCGCGTGGGGTGGCGGTTCTCAACCGGGTGCGGGTCTGGCTGCCGACTCTGGTGGCGATGGCGGCGAACTCCCCGTTCTGGTGCGGTGACGACACCGGATTCGCGAGCTGGCGCACGGTGGTGTTCGGGCGGTGGCCGGTCAGCGGCCCGCCGCCCCGGTTCGCCGGCCTCGAGGACTACGACCGGCGGCTGCGGGCCCTGGTCGACGGCGAGGTGATGCTGGACATCGGGCAAGCGTACTGGCAGGCCCGGCTGTCCGAGCGCTACCCGACGATCGAGGTGCGGTGCATGGACGTGCAGCTGGGCGTCGAGGAGGCGGCCTGGTTCGCGGGGCTGGTGCGGGCGCTGGTCGGTACGGCCCTGCGGGAGTCGGAGGCCGGGCTGCCGGTGCCGGACTGCGCGCCGGAGCTGCTCCAGGCGGCGAACTGGCACGCGGCCCGGCACGGCCTGACCGGAGCACTGCTCGCGCCCGGCGGATCCACGCTGGTCAGCGCCGAGGCCGCGGTGGGCGGGCTGCTGTCCCATGTCGCGCCGGCGCTGGTGGCGGCCGGGGACCGGAAGGGCGTGACGCGGCTGGCCGAGGAGCTGCTGCGCCGGGGTACGGCCGCCGACCGGCAGCGGCAGGCCTATGCGCAGGGCGGGATGCGCGGGGTGGTGGACCTGGTCACCGGCGGGGCGGCCGCCTGATCCGGTCAGGTCCCCGTTCAGGCGATCTGACAAACCGTCAGTTCGGTGGCCGGCCGGCTGTCGCGGCTATGGGAACCGCGAGGGGTGCGCGCTACCCTCCGCCGCATGATTTCCACGGTTGTCTGGGGTACCGGCAACGTCGGACGTGCGGCCATTCGTGCCGTCGAAGCCCACCCGAGGCTGAAACTCGACTCTGTGCTCGTCAGCAATCCCGCCAAGGTCGGCCGCGATGCCGGCGAACTCGGCGGGCTCGACCACGAACTGGGGGTGGCGGCGACCGACGACATCGCCGCGGTGCTGGAGGCCGGCCCGGACGCCGTGGTGTACGCGGCGTCCGGGGACGTCCGGCCCGACGAGGCCCTCGCCGACATCGCGCGGGCGGTCCGGGCCGGGGCCGTCGTCGTGACCCCTGCCCTCTACCCCCTCTACGACCAGCGCAACGCTCCGCCCGAGTTCCGGGATCCGGTGCTGGCCGCCGTGGCGGAGGGCGGCGGCTCGCTGTTCGTCTCCGGCGTGGACCCCGGCTGGGGGAACGACGTACTGCCGCTGCTGATCAGCGGGCTCGGCAGCGAGGTGGACGCCATCCGCTGCCAGGAGATCTTCGACTACTCGACGTATGAACAGCCGGACTCGGTCCGGTACCTGGTCGGCATGGGGCAGCCGATGGACTACCAGCCGCCGATGCTCATCGAGTCGGTGCCGACCATGGTGTGGGGCGGGCAGGTCCGGCTGATGGCACGGGCCCTCGGGGTCGAACTCGACGGGATACGCGAGACCCTTGAGCGGCGCCCGCTGGAGACGACGGTGACCACGCGCACGATGGGCGAGTTCGAGGCGGGCACCCAGGGCGCGGTGCGGTTCGAGGTACAGGGCATCGTCGGCGGCGAACCCCGCATCGTCATCGAGCACGTGACCCGCATCCACCCCTCCTGTGCTCCGGACTGGCCGGTGCCGCCCGACGGGTCCGGTGCCCACCGGGTGGTCATCGAGGGCCGTCCGCGGATCGAGGTCACGGTGGAGGCGAGCGACGAGGGCGAGAACCGGTCGGCGGGCGGGAACGCCACGGCCGTCGGCCGGCTGGTCGGCGCCATCGACTGGCTGGTGGAGGCGGAGCCCGGACTGTACGACGCACTGGACGTCCCGCTGCGTCCGGCAATCGGCAAGCTCGGAAGGAGAAAGTGATGCAGATCGACATTCCCGAGGGCAAGCATCCGATCGAGTACGTGTGGGGCGACATGGTCCCGGACATCGGGATGGCCGCCTCCAACTTCTCGCTGTCCGTGTACGCCCATACGACGCTGGGGCTGCGCGAGTTCGAGGCGGCGCGGCTGCGCATCGCGCAGATCAACGGCTGCGTGTTCTGTCTGGACTGGCGGACCGAACGGGACGGGGAGAAGGTCGAGGAGGAGTTCGCCGACGCGGTGACCGACTGGCGGACCACGGACGCCTTCGACGACCGGACCCGGCTGGCCGCGGAGTACGCCGAGCGGTACGCCCTCGACCACCACGGTCTGGACGAGGAGTTCTGGTCGCGGATGACGGCGCACTACAGCCAGGTCGAGATCGTGGAGCTGAGCATGAGCATCGGCTCGTGGCTGGCGTTCGGGCGGCTCAACCACGTGCTGGGCCTCGACAGCGTGTGTGTGCTGCCCACGGGCTGAGGCGGCTTCGGGGCCGGCCGGTCGCACCGGCCGGCCCCGGCCGTCACCCGCCCTCGTCAGAGGTCGGTGGCGATGATGTTCTCGATGTTGCGTTCGGCGAGCGCCGTGATGGTGACGAACGGGTTGACGCTGGCGTTTCCGGGGATCAGCGCGCCGTCGATGACGTACAGGCCGGAGTAGCCGTGCAGACGGCCGTAGTTGTCGGTGGCCTTGTTCAACACCGCGCCGCCGAGCGGGTGGTAGGTGAGGTGGTCGCCCCAGATCTTGTGGCTGCCGAACAGGTCGGTCCGGTAGATCGTGCCCTCCTTGGCGTTGATCTTGTCGAAGATGGTTCTGGCCATGTCGATGGAGGGCTGCTTCCAGGCGGCCTGCCAGCTCAGGTCCACCTTCCCGGCGGCCGCGTTCCAGGTGAACTCGGCGCGGTGCGGGTTCTTGGTGATGGACAGGTAGAAGGAGGCGTACGTTTCGATGCCGGTGGGCAGCGGTGCGACCTCGGCGAAGGCCCCGCCGGCCGCCCAGTTGTCGATGCCGGCGGTGGGCATGGAGGACTGGAGTTTGCCCGTCGCGTCCCACATGTGGTTGGCGCGGCCGCACATGACGTTGCCGTTGTCGCCCCAGCCCTTGCCGATCTCGTTGTTGAGCTGCGGCAGGACGCCGGTGGCCTTCAGCCGGACCAGCAGCTTGCTGGTGCCGACGCTGCCGGCCGCGAAGAACACCCGGTCGGCGGTGACCGTCTTGACGGCGGTGGTGGTGCCGGTGGTGTCGAGCTGCTCGATGGTGACGGTGTAGCCGCCGCCCGCCGCGGGGGCGACCGAGGTGACCTTGTGCAGCGGCGAGACGGAGACCCGTCCGGTGGCCTCGGCCTGCGCCAGGTAGGTCTTCTGCATGGACTTCTTGCCGTGGTTGTTGCCGTAGATGACCTCCCCGGCCAGGGCGGATTTGGGGACGGTGCCGGCTTCCTCCTGCTTCATGTAGTCCCAGTCGTACACATTGGGCACGAAGACGAAGGGGAAGCCGGAGCGCTGGGCGTGCTTGCGGCCGACCCGGGCGTACTGGTAGCAGGGGGCGGTCTCCCACCAGCGCTCGTCGACCGGGGTGACGCCGAGGCCGGCGTTTGCGCGCGGGTAGTAGACGGAGTACATCTCGTCGGCGTTCACCGAGGGCAGGACGGCGCCGAAGTTCTCCCGTTTGGGGGTGACGGCCATGCCGCCGTTCACCAGGGAGCCGCCGCCGACGCCGCGGCCCTGGTAGACGGTGATGCCGGCGAACTCCTCGGCGTCGAGGATGCCGGTGTAGCGGGGGACGTCCTTGTCCAGCGGGAAGCCGAGGAAGTTGCTCAGGGGCTGCTTGGTGCGGGTGCGCAGCCAGAAGGACCGGTAGTCCGGCTTGGTGGTGTTGGCGAAGATCTTGCCGTCGGAGCCGGGGGTGTCCCAGGCCATGCCCATCTCGATCATGTGGACGCCGACTCCGGCCTGGGCGAGCCGGAGGGCGGCGACGGAGCCGCCGTAGCCGGTGCCGACGATCAGGACCGGTACGTGGTCTCCGCTGCCGATGACCGACTCGGCGGCGGGGACGACCGCCGGGCCGGCATACGCGGCGGAGCCGTGGCCGGCGAGGGCCACGGCTCCGAAAACAGAACTCGTTCCTGCGATGAATCCGCGGCGGGATATGCCGTCGGATGCCTTCTCGTGGGGGGAGTTGGCACTCATGTGACCTGCCTCACTCTTGGCGGAAGAGGAACGAGTTCTAACGCCGCGAGTGTGGTAAGTCGATAGATACCAATTAGTAACTTTTGTCTGTACCAGCCCTCGGTTACGACCCTCGGTCAGGGGCTCTCGGCTTCAGCCCGGCGCGACAGCCGTCAGTTGCGGATCAGCAGGACCAGGGCGGCCAGCACGACGGCCAGCACCAGGGCCGCCACTCCGTGGACCAGGCGGTGGTCACGGAGGACCGGCAGGTGGCGGTCCACGGCGTAGCGCCCGGGGCCGGTGAGGGCCAGGGTGGCGGCCGCGGCGGTGATCAGGGACTCGAACTCGATGCCCTCCTGGCCCACCACGGAGCCGGTCCACTTGACCGAGATGGCGTTGAGCATGACGCCGACGATCGCGGCGCCGGCCAGCGGGGTGAGCAGGCCGAGGATCAGGCCCAGGCCGCCCAGGGTCTCGGTGAGGCCCGCGATGGCCGCCATGGTCTCGCCCGCCGGGTAGCCGGCCTTGCCGAAGAACCCGCCGGTGCCCTTGAGGCCGCCGCCGTCGAACCACCCGAACAGCTTCTGCGTGCCGTGGACGGTCATGATCAGGCCGAGCACCACGCGGAGGATCGGCAGGCCCACGTCGTACGGGGTGGTGTCGGGGGCGGTGCGGGGGCTGTTGGTGAACTGCGTCGTGGTCATGGTGCGCGCTTTCTGTGGGAGGAGGGGGACGGTGGTCGGCCGCCCCGGCGGCCGGGGCGAACCGGTGGTCGGCCACCCCGGCGGCCGGGGCGAACCGGTGGTCGCTGGTGCCGGTGGTCAGCCGAACTGGAGGGAGCGCTTGGCCAGGCCCATCCAGAAGCCGTCCACCGCCGTGCGGTGGCCGGCCAGGTCTCCGGTGGCGTCGGCGGCGCCGAGGGTGACGAAGAGCGGGGCGAAGTGTTCGGTCCGGGGGTGGGCCAGCCGGCCGGACGGGGAGGCGTGCTCGAAGTCGAGCAGCGCGTCCACGTCTCCGCCGGCCAGCGCCTCACGGCCCCAGGCATCGAACTCGGCCGACCAGGCGGGCACGCCCGGACCGGTGTGCCGCAGGGCGGCGAGGTTGTGGGTGAAGAAGCCGCTGCCGATGATCAGGACTCCCTCGTCGCGCAGCGGGGCGAGCCTGCGGCCGATGTCCATCAGCCGGCGCGGGTCGAGGGTGGGCATGGAGATCTGCAGGACCGGAACGTCGGCCTCGGGGAACATCTCGACCAGGGGCACATAGGCGCCATGGTCGAGCCCGCGGTCCGGGATGTCCTGCACCGGCGCGCCGGGCCCGCGCAGCAGGGCGCGGACGGACGCGGCGAGCTCCGGGGCGCCCGGGGCGTCGTACCGCACCCGGTAGTAGTGCTCGGGGAAGCCCCAGAAGTCGTACACGAGGGGGACCCGCTCGGTGGCGCCGAGCGCGAGCGGGGCCTCTTCCCAGTGCGCGGAGACCATCAGGATGGCCCTGGGCCGCGGCAGCCCGGCGGACCAGGCGGCGAGCTGGCCCGGCCAGACGGGGTCGTCGGCCAGCGGGGGCGCGCCGTGGCTGAGGTACAGCGCCGGCATGCGGCCGGCTTCGGGCGTGGTCATGGCGGCAGCTCCTCCCGTTGTTCAAATTCGAATCACTACCTCGACTCTAGGCCTCGATTCGAATTTGAACAAGCTGCCCTATCCTGGGCCCATGGGTGACACGAGATGGCTCGACGAGGAAGAGATGCGCGCCTGGAAGGGCTTCCTGGCCGCGTCCGCACTGCTGGGCAGGCGGCTGGACCAGCAGCTCAAGGTGGATTCCGGTCTCTCGCACCCGCAGTACGAGATCCTGGTGCGCCTGTCCGCCGCGCCTGACGGTGAGCTCCGGATGACCGAGCTCGCGGACGCCCTGATCAACACCAAGAGCGGTCTCACCTATCAGGTGACCCAGCTGGAGAAGGCCGGCCTGGTGCGCCGGCGCACCTGCCCCTCCGATGTGCGGGGGGTCTTCGCGGTGCTCACCGAAACGGGATGGCAGCGGCTGCGCGAGGCGGCGCCCGGGCACGTGGGGGCCGTCCGTGAACTGCTGATCGACGTCCTGAGCCCGGAGCAGCTCACGGCCATCGCCGACGGCCTGGGCGAGGTCACCCGCCGCCTCCGCGCCCGCACCGACTGACGTACGACTCGTCGCCGTCCCCCGGGCGGCAGAACGCGGCCGCGACCCCGATTCCGGCGCGTCGCACGCCCCTTCGGAACGCGGCCCGAGCCGCAGCCCAGGGCGACCCGGGCGGCTCGGCCGTCCCGTCAGAGAGGAGGCAGTAGGCCGAACTGGCCGAGGACGGCGGCGAGGTCCCAGTAGAGGGATTCCCGGCGGATGCGGCCGTCCGGGGAGAAGCGGTAGATCGTCGAGCCCTGCATGGAGAACGGCTTGCCCTTCGCGAGCTCGGCGAGTTGCGGGGGGAGGCCGTCGAGGGGGCCCTGCAGGGTTCCGGACATGGTCCACTCGCAGGCGCCCGCGCGGTCGTCCGCGAAGAGGGTGTGGATCTCCATCCGGGTGTCGGGGATGGCCGCCACCCAGGAGCGCACCCCGGCGTCCAGTTCGGCGCGGCCGCGCCAGACGGAGTGCAGGGGGACGTCGTGGGAGACGGCGTCGTCGGTGTAGCAGGCGAGCCAGCCGTCCGCGTCGCCCGCGCTGATCGCGGACAGGCAGGTGCGGACGAGTGCTTCGTGGGCGTGCATGAAGTGCTCCGTTCGGGACGGGAGGACGCCCCGGACGGGGCGTCAGGAGTCCGCGGCCGCGCGCAGGATGGAGGAGAGCGTGCGGTCGAGGATGTCGGGGATGCTCTTGACTTTGAGATGGCGGGCGTCGGCCTCGGCCGCCGCCGCGTGCAGCAGGCTGTAGAAGGTGGTCACCAGCCATTCCAGGGGAAGGTCGGTGCGGAACACCCCTTCCGTCTGGCCGCGGACCAGGATGCGCTCCACCCGGGCGAGGACCTTCCGGTGGTGCGTGCGGCGGCGGGCCGGCGAGATGACGCCCTCGGAGGCGGCCAGCAGGAACGCGTGCCGCTCGAGGATGCGCCAGCCCGACCGGACGAGCCGGGAGAACGCCTCGTCGGCCGGGCCCTCGTCCAGGCCCTGGGCCTGCAGGGCGGCGTCCGCCTCCGCCACCGAGTGCTCCAGGACGGCGTCCAGCAGGGCCTCCCGGGACGGGAAGTGCGCGTACAGGGTGACCCGGCTGACCCCGGCCGCCGCGGCCACGGCGGTCATGCTCACCTGGGGGTCCTGGCGGAAGCAGTCGAGCGCGGCGGCCACGATGGCCGCGATGCTGCGCTCCGCGTCCGCCCGCCGGCGGGGTTCCTCCCGGTCGGCGGCGCGGGTACGGCGTACTTTCTGGTGCGGCGTGGACATGGGCGTGAGCGTATGTCACCTCCCGTTACGGTGTCAGGCGCGGACGTGCGGGCCGGCGGCCGGCGCGGTTGCCCCGGCAACGCCTTCCTTCGGTGCCGGTCCGTCGGAGTCGCCCGTCCTGCCCTTGGGGAACAGCAGCAGGGCCACCGCGATCCCGGCGGCGGCGACGGCGGCGCCGGTGAACATCGCGGGCGCCATCCCCGAGACGTAGGCGGAGCGTGCCGCCTCGGCGAGGCCCGCGCCGGCCTCGGCCGGCAGCCGGGCGGCGACGGCGAAGGCGGCGCCCACGGAGTCGCCCGCCGTGTGCAGGGCGGCTTCCGGCAGGCCGGCCGCGGCCGCGCTGTTCCCCAGCTCGTCCCGGTAGGTGCCGGCCAGCAGGCTGCCGAGTACGGCGACCCCGAGCGCGGAACCCAGCTGCACGGCGGCGCTGTTGGTGGCGGATCCGACGCCGAGGTCGTCCTCCGGGAGGGAGCCGACGATGGCGTCGCTGGTCGGGCCGATGATGAAGCCGGCTCCGAAGCCGAGGAAGAGCATGGCGGCGAGCGCCCGGCCGTAGCCGTCGCCGTCCCCGGTGGTGGCCAGGATCAGCAGGGAGACCACGGCGAAGGCGAGACCGGCGGCGGCCAGCCAGCGGGTGCCCACGTGCTGGCCGAGGAAGGAGGCCAGGGGTGCGGCGAGCAGGATGATCAGGGCGGTGGGGGCGATGCGCAGTCCGGTCGCCCCGGCGTCGTAGCCGAGCACGAACTGCAGGTACTGGACCAGCACGAACAGCGCGCCGAGCAGGGACAGCAGGCCGAGGAAGACCAGGATGTTGCCGATGGCCAGGCGCCGGTGGGCGAAGATTCCCAACGGGAGCATCGGCTCCCGGGCGGTGCGCTGACGGGCGACGAAGCCCACCAGCAGCAGTGCCGCGACGACGAACCCGGCGAGCACCGGCAGGCTGGTCCAGCCCTTGACCGGGCCTTCGATGATGGCCCACAGGAGCGTGCCGGTACCGAGCACGGAGAGCAGCGCGCCGGGCAGGTCGAGGCGTCGGACGACCGAGGCCTTCGAGTTCGGCACGATCTTCATGGCCACGGCCAGGGCGATGAGGCCGATGGGCACGTTGATCAGGAAGACCGAGCCCCACCAGAACCGGCCGAGCAGCCAGCCGCCGACCAGCGGGCCCATGGCGAGGCCGACGCCGATCATGGCGGACCAGATCCCGATGGCCTTCATGCGCTCGGCCGGGTCGGTGAACACGGCGCCGATGATGGAGAGGGTGGCCGGCATGATCAGAGCCTCGCCGACGCCCATGACACCGCGGGCGGCCATGAGTTGGGCCGTGCTGTCGGCGAAGGCGCCGAAGGCCGAGGCACCGGCGAAGAGGACCAGGCCGGACAGGAAGAGGGGCTTGCGCCCGAACCGGTCCGCGAGGCTGCCCGCGAACAGCATCAGGCCGGCCGCCATCAGGCTGTAGATGTCCACCAGCCACTGCAACTCGCTCGTGGAGGCGCCGAGTTCGTCGACCAGCGTGGGCAGGGCCACGTTGAGGACGGTGACGTCGAGGCCCACGATCAGCAGGCTCAGGCACAGGACCGCCAGGATCGGCCAGCGCAGCGGATGGCCTGCCGCCCCGGCTGGGGTCTCGACGGGGGATGGGGACGGTACCGAACGCACGGCGAACTCCTTAAGTTGAACACTGCTGTTCATGTTCAGCGTAGCGGCAGAACCGGCCCAAGTCGAACAGGGTTGTAAAGATTCACTGGCTCGCCGGAACCAGGGAGCGCGAGACGCTGCGCAGCTTCTCGCAGGTCTCCTCGAACTCCCGCTCGGGCGTGGACTGTTCGACGATGCCCGCGCCCGCGCGCAGCCAGGTCCGGCCGTGCTGCCGGAACACCGTGCGGAGCACCAGCGCGGCATCGAGGAACCCGTTGGCGCCCACGGTGAGCACCGCCCCGCTGTAGAGGCCGCGCGGCTCCTGCTCCAGCTGCCGGATGGCCCGGTAGGCGGCCGCCTTGGGTACGCCCGAGGCGGTGACGGCGGGGAAGACGGCGGCGAGCGCGGGCCACGGCCCCCGGTCCGCGTACGGCAGTTCGCCGCTGACCCGGGAGGCGATGTGCTGGACGCTGCCCCGCTCCTTGACGGACATGAACTCCTCGGCCCGCACCGAACCCTCGCGGCAGACCTGCGCCATCTCCTCCCAGGCCACCTGGACCGATATCGCGTGCTCGTAGATCTCCTTCGCATCGGTGAGCAGGTCGGCTCGGCGGGCCGCGTCCTCGGCCGGGTTCCCGCTCAGGGCGCGGGTGCCGGCCAGCGGCTGGGTGGACACGTGACCGTCGGCCGAGACCTCCACCACGGTTTCGGGGCTGAACCCGGCCGCCTCGATGCCGCCGAGGTCGAGCAGGAAGGAGCGGGCGGGCGAGTTGACCGAGCGGCCGGCCAGATACGTGGCCGGGAGGTCCACCTCGCCGTCGACCTCGACGGCGCGGGACAGGATCACCTTCTGCAGGTCCCCGTTGCGGATCGCGTCGACGGCATGCGCGACGGACTTCCCGTACGGGCCGTCCGCGCCGCCTCCGAGGTCCACCGGCAGCGGGCTGAACTCCCCATGCCCGGCGGCCGGTTCGGCGGCGTCCAGCACGGCGAGTGCGGCCGCCTCCGCGGCCGCGTCGGAACATCGGACCTCGGCGCCGTCGGCCGAGAGCCGGATCTCCGCCTCCGGCACCACCAGGTGGACCAGGGCCTCTTCGCCGAGCTCGGCCGCGTCGCCGGCGAGGGCGTAGGAGAGCTCGAAGGTGGCCCAGCCGTAGGCGCGCCAGTCGGAGCCGGGGAGGGTCGACAGGGCACGGTGCACGGCGGCCGGCAGGTCGTCCTGCCAGGCGGTGCGGGTCCGGGTGCCCTCGGCGTCGAGCGTCACATGGGTGCGGTCGGCGACCAGCCGGGCCCGCACCCCGCCCGCGTACCACCAGGCCCCTTCGCGCTCGTACACCACGTACTCGCCGTACAGTCCGGCGCGGGCCAGCCGGACCGCGGCCTGGGCCGGGGTGCCGGAGAACGGGACGCGGCCGGTCCGGGGCGACAGGGTGCTGGTGGACATGTGGATCTCCTTCTGGACGTGCGGGGTTCGGGGGTGCCGCCGGGCGCGCGGCGGGTGGGCTCGGCCCGTGCCGGTGCCGTGCCGGTGGATTCAGCCGGTACGCGGGTTCGGCTCGTACGGGTGCAGCTCGTGCGGGTTCGGCTCGTACGCGGGTTCAGCTCCTGCGGGTTCAGCTCGTACGGGTGGCGGCGGCCTCGGCCGCGCGCTGCGCGAGCAGGCGCTTGTCGAGCTTCCCGACGGCGGTGAAGGGCAGCGAGTCGACGAGGTGGACCAGGTCCGGCTTCTTGTACGGGGCGAGGCCGCGCTCGTCGAGGAAGGCGTCGAGGCCTCCCGGGCCGAACGGTGACGCCGCGGCGGCGGATCCGCCCGCCCCGGTGTGCCCCTCGCGCAGGACGATCCAGGCGCAGGTGCGTTCGCCGAGGTAGGCGTCGGGTACGGGGACCACCGCGGCGTCCAGGACCGCCGGGTGGGCGCGCAGATGGCCTTCGAGCTCGTCCGAGGAGACCTTGTCGCCGCCCCGGTTGACGAGGTCCTTCTGGCGGCCCTCGACGACGATGTCGCCGCCGGGCAGCACGCGTACGAGGTCACCGGTCCGGTAGAAGCCGTCGGCCGTGAACGCGGTGCGGTTGTACTCCTCGGCGCGGTAGTAGCCGCGCAGGGTGTAGGGGCCGCGGGTGAGCAGTTCGCCGACCGTGCCGGGCGCCACCTCGCGGCCCTCGGCGTCGACCACGCGGATCTCGTCGTCCGGGCTGAGGGGGCGGCCCTGGGTGGTCTCGGTGCGTTCCGGGTCGTCGCCCGGCCGGGTCATGGAGAGCAGCCCCTCTGCCATGCCGAACACCTGCTGGAGCTCGCAGCCGAGGGCGGCGCGGACCCGGCGGGCGGTCTCCGGGGCGAGCCTGGCCCCGCCCACCTGGAGCAGGGCCAGGCTGCCGAGGTCCTCGGGGCTCCACTCGGCGGCCTGGGACCACAGTGCGGCGAGCGGCGGCACCACCGCCGTGACGGTGACCCGGTGGCGTTCGATGAGCGGGAAGACCGTCTCGGGATCGGGGGTGGCGGCGAGGACGACGGTGCCGCCGGCCAGCAGGGTGCCGAGGGCGCCCGGGCAGGCGAGTGCGAAGTTGTGGGCGGCGGGCAGGGCCGCGAGGTAGACGGTGCCGGGGCCGAGGCCGCAGAGTTCGGCGCTGGCCCGGACGTTGTAGGCGTAGTCGTCGTGGGTCCGCGGGATGAGCTTCGGCAGGCCCGTGGTGCCGCCGGAGACCAGGAGCACCGCCGGGCCCTGCGGGTCGGGCTCGGCGAAGGCCGGCCGGCCGGCGGCCTCGCGCCCGGCCCGTTCGACCTCGCCGAGCGCGGTGTGCGGGCCGGGGGCGCCGGACACCAGGACGTGGCGCAGTCCGGGCACCTGCTCGCGGACCTCTTCGGCGAGCCTGCGGTGGTCGAAGCCGGAGGAGGGGTCGGGGTCGGCGTCGGGGACGACGTAGGCGACGGCTCCGCTGTGGCGGCAGAGGTGGACCGCCTCGCTGCGGCGGTAGGCGGGGAGCCCGAGGACGGGGATCGCGCCGGCCCGGAGTGCGGCGAAGAAGAGGACGAAGAAGTCCGGGGTGTTGGGGAGCTGGACCACGATGCGGTCGCCGGGGGCGATGCCGAGGCCGGCGAGGCCGGCCGCCACATGCCCGGCGCGGCGGTCCAGCTCGGCGTAGGAGAGCTGCTCGCCCGCGGCCACCAGGGCGGTGGCCGTCCCGATCGTCCGGGCGTGCTCGGCGAGGAAGTCGCCCAGCGGACGGCCCTGCCACCAGCCGGCCTTCCGGTACCGCTCCACCGCCGCCTCGGGCCATCGAACCATGTCCACCGGGAATCTCTCTCCTCACGCCCGAGTCGAATGCCCGGAACTATTGCAGGGGTATTTCAAGGGCTAACGCTGCCGTAAAGACTCTCCCGATGGAATTGGCCGGAGGCAATCCGAGGCAGATCACTGTTTGGCAAAATCGACCATCTTTCCGGCGCCAACTGCGCCCACAAAATAGAGACATGTACCGTTTCGTCGGTCATACCACTGGCGGGTATTGCCCCTTCGGGTACTTCCCTTTGAACCGGCCGGTTTTTGACGTACGTTGACAAAGGAAATTCAGCCCACTCCGACTCCGGGCTTTTCTCGAAAGGGCTCTTCCTTTGCTCAGGTACGGGCTGACGCCGCAGCAGAACGCGGCGGGCCTCGACCGGTCCTGGCTGCGCACGCCGGCACCCCGGCACCGCCCCGGACTGCGACTCGTCTGCTTCCCCCACGCGGGCGGCTCGGCGGGCTTCTTCGGTCCCTGGCTCGACCACCTGCCGGGCACCGTCGAACTCGCCGCCGTGCAGTACCCCGGACGCGGCGACCGCGCCGGCGAACCCGTGCCCACCCGCGTCGAGGACCTCGCGCGGCCGGTCGCCGGGGAGCTGGCCGGGCGGTCGGACGCGCCGCTGGTCCTCTTCGGGCACGGCATGGGCGCCGCCGTCGCCTTCGAGACGGCCAGGCTGCTGACGGCGGACCGGAACCCGGCCCCGAGCGCCCTGTTCGTCTCGGCCCACCCGGCTCCGACGGACAGCCGCCCCCACGAGACCGCGCGCCACCACGACGACGACCCGGTCGCCCGGCTGCACCGCCTGACCGGCGGGGACGACGCCGGGCCCGACGGGGAACCTCCGGAACCGCCGGTACCGCCCGAGACCGTCTACGCGGACCTGCGGCTCGCCGCCCGCTACCGCTACCGGCCCGGACCACCCCTGAACTGCCCGGTCACCGCGCTGGTCGGCGTCCACGACACCGAGGTCACCACCCGGCACGCGGAAGGCTGGCGCTCCTGCACGACCGGCCCGTTCACACTGCGCGCCATGCGAGGCGGCCCCTTCTACCGTCCGGGGCCGCGCGGCCCTGGTGGCCTTCCTCCTCACCAGCTCCGGCGGCGTGCGGGCCCCGGGACCGTCCCGCCGGGCCGACGACCGCCCCACCTTCCGCTAGGAGACACAGCCCATGGTGCTCCAGGACGCCTTCGCCGAGGTCCTGACCGAAGTCCTCACCCAGGTCCCGTACAACAGCGCCGCCCAGTACCACCTGCACTACGGGAGCGGCTCCTCCCCCGAGCGGTTCGGGACCGCCTGTGCCTGGCAGACCTTCGCCGCCGGCGAGCGGGTGGCCCGGCGCACCGGCATCGAAGCCGAGTACCGGGTCGGCGGGCGGCACGTCTGCGCGCTCTACGACGACGGCGAGTCCCTCACCGTCCTCGACCCCTACCTGATGCACCGCACCCCGCTGCGCCTGACCCGGGCCGCCGCCGCGGACAGCGCCGACGGCACCGTACGGGCCTCCTCCGAGGCATATCCGCTGCGCCGGCGCCCGGACGGCTCGCCCGCACCCTCCGTGCTGCGGGCCTCGTGGCGACCGGCCGACGGGGTGCTGCGCCTGCACTACCTGCGGTTCAGCCCCCGGCTCGGCGACCTCGTCATGCACCGCGCCTACACCATGCGGCCGGGAGACACCGTCACCGAACTCCCCGTCCCGGCCCCACTGGTGCGCGCCCTGCTGCTGCATCCCGAGCAGAACAACCTGTCGGTGCGGGCCGTACACCCCGGGGACGACGGCCTCACCGAGGTGGCGCTGCCCTTCCCGGGCCGTCCGCGGGGCAGCCTCGCCGACACCCGCGCCCTGATCGCCCGCGACAACCAGGGCACGGTCAGCCGATGGGGCACTCCGGCCTTCGACCGCGAACTGGCCCGGGTGGCCGAGGCCCTGACGGCCGATCCGGACGAGGTCGTCGAGCACCTGCTCCGCGCCGCGGCGCTGTACGACGCGGCCGCCCCGGCCGGACTCCTCGTGCCCGACTACTCCCTGGAGGACGCGTGAGCGCCCCGCAGCCCCGTTCGTACTTCCTCGCCGGCGTCATGCAGGGCGCCCGCGGCGGCGCCGTCCTGGCCGACCAGGGCTACCGCGACCGGCTGCGCCGGACCATCCTGGAGCACCGGCCCGACGCCGTGGTGCACGACCCCGAGCTGCTGATGCGGGAATGGATCGGCGCCCACGAACAGGCCATCCGGGCCGGCCACGCCGCACTCGCGGACACCCCCGAGGTGCACCGCGCCGCCCTGGACCCGGCGGTCACCCTGCTCACCGACACCTTCCACCGGCTGACCGAGGTGGCGGCCGAGAGCGACGTGTGCGTGGCCTGGCTGCCGGACCACGAACCCAGCATGGGCACCGCGGCGGAGATGCTCAGCGCCCACCGGGCCGGCACCACCGTCGTCGCCGTGACCGCGATGCGCCAGAACCTGGCGGTGCTGGCCTGTTCCGACGTGATCCTGCCCGACCTCGCCGCCTTCGCCCGCTGGCTGGCCGCCGACGCCCGGCCGGACGGTACGCCCGCATGAGCGCCGGAAGCGGCAAGCCCCGCGAGGCCTGCGGCGTCGCCGGGGTGTGGGGCGCGGCCGGCGACGCGGCCCCCCTGGTCCGCACGATGCTGTCCGCCCTGCAGCACCGGGGCCGCCAGAGTGCCGGCATCGTCGCCTGCCGCGACGGCGTACTGACCCGCCTGACCGGGCCGGGCCGG
The DNA here is from genome assembly GCF_040689505.1 of Streptomyces sp. NPDC051211. Classification (NCBI taxonomy): domain Bacteria; kingdom Bacillati; phylum Actinomycetota; class Actinomycetes; order Kitasatosporales; family Streptomycetaceae; genus Streptomyces; species Streptomyces sp. NPDC051211. The sequence goes on along the minus strand of NZ_JBFBAV010000015.1, from coordinate 71,214 downwards.
GTCGTCGAGGTCTTCCCCGGCACACGGGAGCTGCCGGCCGGACCGGGCGCGATCGGCCATGTCCGCTACGGCACTTCGGGCGGCCGGGACGCGGCCGGCGGTGACGCCCTGCTCGCCCAGCCGGCCGTCGCCGGCCCGGCGGACCGGCCGGTGCTCGCCGTCGCGCACAACGGCACCCTGATCGGCGCCGAAGCGGCCGCGGCCGGGCACCGGGTGGCCGGCCTGCCGGACGAGTCCGACACCGCCCTGCTCACCCGGCTGCTGCACACCGTCGCCGAACGGCGCGGGCTCCCGGCCGGGGCCGCGCTGCACGAGGTGCTGCCGTCCGTCGGCGGCGCGTACGCGCTCGTCCTCACCGACGGCCGCCGCATGTACGGCGTACGCGATCCGCACGCGTTCCGGCCGCTGTGCCTGGGGCGGCTCGGCGACGCCTGGCTGCTCGCCTCCGAGTCGGCCGCCCTCGCCGCCGTCGGGGCCGAGCTCGTACGCGACCTCGAACCCGGAGAGGTGCTGGAGGCCGGGCCGGACGGCATCCGCTCCAGCCGTCTCACCGCCCCGGGCGCCCGGCGCGCCTCGTGCGTCTTCGAGTACGTCTACTTCGCGCGCGCCGATTCCGTCGTCGACGCGCAGAGCGTGTACCGCACCCGGTACGCCGCGGGACGCGCGCTCGCCGTGCACGCCCCGCCGCCGCCCGGCGGCCCGGACCCGGTGGTGGTCGCGGTCCCCGAAACCGCCCGGGTCGCCGCCGACGGGTATGCCTGGCACCTCGGACTGCCCGTGGTCCAGGGTCTGTTGCGGCACGAGGGCGCCGGACGGTCGTTCATCGGCGGCACGCCGGAGGACCGGGCGGCAGCGGTCCGGGCCAAACTGTCGGCCGTACCGGCCGCGGTGGCCGGCCGGTCCGTGGTCCTGGTCGACGACTCGCTCGTCCGCGGCACCACGATGGCCGGGGTCGTCGCGCTGCTGCGGTCGGCCGGAGCCCGCGAGATCCACCTGCGGGTGGCCTCGCCGCCGCACCGCATGCCCTGCTTCTACGGCATCGACACCGCCCGCGGTGACGCGCTGCTCGCCACCGGACTGCCCGACGGCGCCCTCGCGGGCCGACTGGGCTGCGAGAGCGCCGAGTTCCTCCCGGTCGACGCGCTGGTCCGGGCCGTCGGCAAGGAGCCCGCCGTGCTGTGCACCGCCTGCCTCGACGGCCGGTACCCCACGCCCCTGCCCACCTCCCTGCTGCCCGCCGCGGCCACCACCTCCGCCGCCGCGCCTGCCGCGCCCGCGGGCCGGCCCGTCCGGTCCGCCGAACCCATCCCACCTTCAGGAGAGCGAGCCCTCGCATGACGACCACCGCGGAAGCCAACCCCCGACTGGAAAGCCGCAGCGGCAGGTTCTTCGCCCGCTACTACGACGCGATGACCCAGCGGGCGGAGGAGAAGTGGGGCCGCCCGCTGCGCACCCTGATGTTCGGCGAACTGACCGGCGACATCCTGGAGGTGGGCGCCGGATCCGGGGCCAACCTGCCCTACTTCGCCAAGGCCGACTCCCTGGTGGCCGTGGAGCCCGCCAGCGAGATGCGCAGGCAGCTGCACCGGCGGGCCGCCGAAGTCCCCCTGGACGTCGAGGTGGTGGACGCCTGGGCGGAGAACCTGCCGCTGCCCGACGACGCCTTCGACACCGTCGTGTGCACCCTCGTGCTCTGCACGGTCACCGACCTGCCCGCCGCCCTGTCCGAGATCCGGCGGGTGCTCAAGCCGGGCGGACAGCTGGTCTTCTTCGAACACGTGCGCTCGCCCGGCGCGGTCGGCCTGATGCAGGACGTGCTGGCCCCCCTGTGGAAGCGGGCGGCCGGCGGCTGCCACGCCAACCGGCGCCTGCTGACCGCGCTGCGCGACGCGGGCTACCGGGTGCGGATCCACGAGATCGTCCGCCCCTGGCCCCGCTACCCCACCAACACCCCCTACGTACGCGGTACGGCCGTGCCGCTGCCCGCCGACCGCGACCGATAGGAAGCACCGTGCCTGTGACCACCCCGACCGCGCCGACCGCGGCGACCGAGGCGACCGAGGCGACCGAGGCGACCGAGCTCACCGAGCCGCTCGGGCTCGCCGCGGCCGTACGCCGGGCCGCCCGGCACCGCCCGGACGCCACCGCGCTCACCTTCGTCGACTACTCCGCCGACCGGGCGGGCCGGCCGGTCCGGCTGACCTACGGCCGGCTCGAGGAGCGGGCCCGCGCCGTGGCGGGCGCCCTGAGCCGGATCGCCGCCCCCGGCGACCGGGCGGCCATCCTCTGCCCGCACACCGCGGACTATGCCGCCGCCCTGCTCGGCTGCCTCTACACCGGCGTGATCGCCGTACCCCTCTACGCGCCGGAGGCGTTCCGCACCGACGAGCGGCTGCGGCTCGCCATGGCCGACTGCACCCCGGCCGTCGTCCTGACCACGTCCCCGTACGAGGAGCCGGTACGGCAGCTGCTCGCGGACGCCCCCGAGCTCCGGCAGCCCTCGGTGCTGCGGGTGGACGCGCTGGACCCGGCGGTGGGCCGGCAGGTGGTCCTGCCCGGCGCGGAGCGCCCGCACGACATCGCGTACCTCCAGTACACCTCCGGCTCCACCCGGGAACCGGCGGGCGTCGAGGTCACCCACCGCAACCTGGCGGTCGGGGCCGCGCAGCTGCGCGCCGGCCTGGACATCGGCGAGGACGCCCGGATCGCCGGCTGGCTGCCCTTCTTCCACGACATGGGCCTGCTGCTGATGCTCGCGGTGCCGCTGATCAGCGGCACGCCCGCGGTGCTGATGTCGCCGTTCTCCTTCATCCAGCGGCCGGTGCGCTGGCTGCGCGCGATCGGCGAGCACCGGGCCACCCACACCGTGTCCCCGAACTTCGGCCTCGACCTGTGCACCGACCGGATCCCCGAGAACGCGCGGGCGGGCCTGGACCTGTCCTCGCTGCGGACGCTCGTCAACGGCTCGGAGCCGGTACGGGCCGCCAGCCTGGACCGGTTCACCGCCGCGTTCGGACCCCACGGGTTCCGGGCGGAGGCGCATTGCCCCAGCTACGGGCTCGCGGAGGCGACCCTCGCCGTCACCCTCGGCGGCCCGGCGGCCCCCCGGGTGCTCCGCCTGGACCGGACCGAGCTGGCCGGGGACCGGGTGCGGATCCTGCCGGACGGCGACCCGGACCACACCGCGCACCACGACCCGGACGGGTACCGGGTGGTGGCATGCGGGACGCCCGCCGGGCAGGAGGTGCGGATCGCCGACCCCGCGACCGGTGAGCCGGTGCCCGCGGACCGGACGGGCGAGGTGTGGGTCCGCGGGGCCAATGTGTGCGCCGGGTACTGGCGCCGCCCGGAGCGGACGGCCGCCGTGTTCGCGGCCGGCGGGGGCACGGACCCGCGGGGGCGCTGGCTGCGCACCGGCGACCTCGGTTTCCTGCGCGACGGGGAGCTCTATCTGACGGGCCGTCTGAAGGACCTGATCGTCGTCGACGGCCGCAACCACCACCCGGCCGACCTCGAACTGACCGTCCAGGAGGCGGAACCGGCGGTGCGCCACGGTCATGTGGCCGCCTTCTCGACCGGGATGCTCGACGGGACGGGCGAGCGGATCGTGATCGTGGCCGAGCTCGAACGCAACCGCGGGGCGGGCGTGCCGACGGCGGGCTCGGCCTCGGCTCCGGCCTCGGACCCAGCCTCGGACCCGGTCTCGGTTCCGGACGCCGTCCGGGCCTCGGTCCGGGCCTCCGTGGTGGCCCGGCACTCCGTGGACGTGCACGAGGTGGTGTTGATCCGGCGCGGCACCCTGCCCAAGACCACCAGCGGGAAGATCCGCCGGTCCGCCTGCCGCGACCTGTACCTCGCGGACGCGCTCGCCCGCGTCGCGGACCCTGCCCTTGCGGTGCGGGACGGGGCGCCGGTCCGGTGAGGGAGCACGTACACCGGCTGCTCGTGGCGCGCGCCGCGCTGCGCAGCGGCCTGCCCGAAGACCGCATCGACCCCGACCTGCCCTTCGACGCGTACGGCTTCGCCTCGGTGGACGCGGTGGCCCTCTCGGCCGAACTCGAGGACCTGCTCGACCGGGACCTGCCGCCGACCGTGCTGTGGCAGCACCCGACCATCCGCAGGCTGACCGCCTTCCTGACCGGCTCCCCCGAGCCCGGCGAAGCCGCCGACGACTCGTCCGGGGCCGGTCGGGCCGGCGCCCACGACGGCCGGTACGACGGCACGGACCTCGCCGTCGTCGGCCTCGGCTGCCGGCTGCCCGGCGGCGTCTCCTCCCCGGCCGGGCTGTGGGACCTGCTCCGCTCCGGCGGCGACGCGGTGGGCACGGTGCCCGACGACCGCTGGGAGCAGTACCGGCAGGTGTCGCCCGCGCACGCCGCCGCCGTCGAACGGACCAGCCGGCACGGCGCGTTCCTCGACGACGTGGACGGATTCGACGCGGAGTTCTTCGGGATCTCCCCGGCCGAGGCCGCCGAGATGGACCCGCAGCAGCGGATCCTGCTGGAGGTGGCCTGGGAGGCGCTGGAGCACGCGGGACTGCCCGCGGACCGGCTCGCGGGCTCCCGTACCGGCGTGTACGTCGGTGCGTGCAGCGACGACCACGGCCGGACCGCGCTGGACGACCTGCCGTCGGTCGGCCCTCGCACGGGCACCGGATCGGCCATGAGCATCCTGGCCAACCGGCTCTCGTACGCGCTGGACCTGCGCGGGCCCAGCATGACCGTCGACACCGCCTGCTCCTCCTCCCTGGTCGCCCTGCACCTCGCCCGGAAGGCCCTGCTCGCCGGGGAGTGCGACACCGCCCTCGTCGGCGGCGTCAACCTGCTGCTCTCCCCCGGCGTGACGCTCAACTTCGTTGCGGCCGGGGCGCTTTCGCCGCAAGGGCGGTGCCGGCCGTTCGCGGCGGCCGCCGACGGGTACGTGCGCGGCGAGGGCTGCCTGGCCGTGGTGGTCCGGCGGCTCGACGACGCCCTCCGCGACGGCGACCGGGTCCTCGCCGTGGTGCGCGGGACCGGCACCAACCAGGACGGACGCTCGAACGGGCTGATGGCGCCCAACCCGGCCGCCCAGGAGGCGCTGATCCGGGAGGTGTGGGCCGCGTCCGGGCTCGACCCTGCCGATGCCGGCTACGTCGAGGCCCACGGCACCGGGACCCCGCTGGGCGATCCCATCGAGGCGTCCGCGCTCGCCGCGTCCCTCGGCCGCCACCGGTCCCCCGGTTCACCGCTGCGCATCGGCTCGGTGAAATCGAACCTGGGCCATCTGGAAGGGGCGGCCGGACTCGCCGGACTCGCCAAGTGCGTCCTGGCCCTGCACCACCGGATGATCCCGCCGACCCTGCACCAGGAAGCCCCCAACCCCCGTATCCCGCTGGCCGAGTGGGGGCTGTCCGTGGTGGACCGCCCGCTCGTGTGGGAGCGGGGCGCCGGTCCGCGGACCGCGGGGGTCAGCTCCTTCGGCTTCGGCGGCACCAACGCCCATGCGGTGCTGGTCGAGGCCCCGGCACCGCAGAGGGTGCCGCACACCGACGGAGAGTGGACGACCGCATGACCGACACCGCGACCCCTACCGCCACCGACACCGCGACCCCTATCGCCACCGGCACCGACGCCGGCACTGGCACTCGCACTGGCACTGGCACTGGCACTGGCACTGGCACTGGCACCAGCACCGATACCGGCACCGATCCCGACGCCGCGAGGCTCCTCTTCGCCCTCTCCGCCCGTTCGCCCGGCGCCCTGCGCGCCTACGCCGGCCGGCTGGCCGACTGGCTGGCCGGCGACGGCGCGGCCGTCCCCCTGGCCGATGTGGCCCACACCCTGGCCGTGCGGCGCACCCACCTCACCGAACGGCTGGTGGTACGCGCCGCCGACCACGCGGGGCTCGCCGCCCTGCTGCGGACCGTGGCGGCCGGCGGGGAGCCCGGCCCGCTCGCCGTGTCCGGCAGCGTGCCGGACACCCGCCCCGCCGGACCGGTGTTCGTCTTCTCCGGCCACGGTTCGCAGTGGGACGGAATGGGTGCCCATCTGCTCGCGGAAGAACCGGAGTTCGCGAAGACCGTCGACGCCCTCGAGGCCGTCGTACGGGAGGAGAGCGGCCACCGGCTGCGCGCGCTGATCTGCGAGGACGGGCTGGCGGGCTCCGGCATGGACCGGGTGCAGCCCGCCGTGTACGCCATGCAGGTCGGCCTTGCCGCGGTGCTGCGCGCCCGCGGCATCCGGCCGGCCGCCGTGATCGGCCACTCGATGGGCGAGATCGCCGCAGCCGTGGTCGCGGGCGCGCTCACCGCGGAGGACGGCGCGCGGGTCGTCTGCCGCCGTTCCCGGCTGATGGAGCTACAGCTGGCCGGCAGCGGCGCCACGGCCCTGGTGGAACTGGCCGCCGACGAAGCGCGGCGCCGGCTCGCGGGCCGGTCGGGGATCTCAGTGGCCGTGCACTCCTCGCCGCGGGCCTGCGTGGTCGCGGGCCGGCCGGACGCCGTGGAGGGTTTCGCCGCCGAGTGCCGGGCGGAGGGGCTGCTGGCCCGGCTGGTGCCGGGGGTGCGGATCGGCGCGCACAGCCCGCTGGTGGATCCGCTGCTCGGCGAACTCCGCTCCGGGCTGGCCGACATCACCCCCGGCACGCCCCAACTGCCCTACTACAGCTGTACGTCGGACGATCCGCGGGAGCGTCCGGCCCTCGACGCCGCCTACTGGGCCGCGAACCTGCGCCGCCCGGTGCGGTTGACGGAGGCGGTCCGGGCCGCTGCCGAGGACGGCCTGCGGGTGTTCGCCGAGGTCTCCCCGCACCCCGTCGTGGCCCAGTCGGTGCTGGAGACCGTACTGGAGACCGACGGGGAGCGGCACGGCCGGAGCACGGTGCTGGGCACCCTGGTCCGCGACACCCCCGGCCGTGACGCACTCGAGTCCGCCCTGGCGGCCCTGCACTGCGCCGGGGTGACCCTGCCCCGCCAGTCGGCCCCGGCGGGCCGGCCCGCCGAACTCCCCTCCTACGCCTGGCAGCACCGCACCTTCCCGCGCCCGCAGCGCACCCCCGCCGGCTCCTTCGCGCACCCGCTGCTCGGCCACCGGATCACGCTGCCGGGCACCCCGGTCCGCCATGTGTGGCAGGGACCGGTCGGGCTGGACCGGCTGCCGTGGCTGGACGGACACCGGGTGCAGGGCATCCCGGTGCTGCCCGGCAGCGGGTACGCGGAACTGGCCCTGGCCGGCGCCTGCGAGGCGTTCGGGGCCCGGCCGGAGGGGGTGGAGGTGACCGGCCTGGAACTGCTCCGGGTGCTGCCGCTGGGCCGCCCGGCCACCGTCACCACCACGCTGGACGAGGACCGCGACGGGCGGGGCGGCACGGTCACCGTGGTCGCGGACGCCGGAGCCGGGAGCCCTGCGACGCCGTTGGCCCGGGCCAGGGTGGCGACCGTCCCGGCCGCACCGCTCCCGGCCGCCGGTGGCCCCGTAGCCGGCGTCGGAGTGCCGTACGACCCGCAGCAGTTGTACGCGGCGCTGCGCGAGCTCGGCCAGGAGCACGGGCCGGAGTTCGCCGCGGTCACCGAGGTACGGGTGGACGGCGCCGTCGCCGTCAGCCGGGTGGAGCGGCCCGCCGGGCTGCCCCCGGACGGCCGGTGGCGTTTCCACCCGGCGCTCCTGGACGCCTGCCTGCACGGGCTGGGCGCGCTGCTGCCCCCCGGTACGGCCGGCCCCCATCTCCCCACCGGTGTGGACCGGCTGCGTGTCACCGGAACGCCCGGGGCGGTCCTGGTGTGCCGGTCCCGGCTGCGCCCGGTCGGCGCGGGGCAGGGCCTGACCGCCGATGTGGAGGTCACGGACGCCGAGGGGACGCCGGTCGCGGAACTGGCCGGGGTACGACTGAGTCCGGTCGGCGAGGACGCCCTGCCGGTCGATGTGGCGCCGCTGCTGCACCGGGTGCACTGGGAGGCCGTGCCGGCGCCGGAGCCCCGGAGCGGCGACGGGCTGCGGCTGCTGCTGGTGGGCGAGGAGCCGGGCGGCCCGGTGGCCGCCGCGCTGTCCGCCGCCGGTGCCTCCTGCGAGAGCGTCGGCCCGGACGGGCCCTGGGAATCCGCCGGGGCCGCGGACGGTGTGGTCCTGGCCGGGTGGGGCGGTCCGGGCCCAGACCCCGGCCCGGCCGCGGACTACAGCCCCGCCGCGGACGCCGGATCCGCCGGGGAGCCCGGCCCCGCCGACCCCGCCGCGCGGGCCGAGGAACGCGTGGGGTCCGTCCTGCGGCTCGCCGCCGGACTGCTGCGCCGGTCCGAGGAGACGGGCACTCCACCGCCCGCGCTGACCGTCCTCACCCGGCACGGCCAGGCCGTCCTCGACGGGGAGGAGCCGGATCCGGTCCAGGGCCCGCTGCGCGCGGTCGTCCGTACGCTGCGCCAGGAACGGCCCGAACTCCGCGCGCGCATCGTCGATCTGGACGATCCGGGGGCGCTGCCCGCCGCCGAGGTCCTGGATGCGGACGGCCCCGACGAGGTGGCCTGGCGGGCCGGCCGGCGCCGGGTGGCCCGCCTGGTTCCCGGTCCGGCGCCGGCCGGCGGGTCCGTGCCGGCACGCGGCCGGGCGGTCGTCCGTCCCGGCGGCGGCTATCTCGTCACCGGCGGGACGCGCGGCCTGGGCCTGGCCACCGTCCGGTGGCTCGCCGAGCACGGTGCCGCGGCCGTGGTCCTGGGCGGGCGCGGGGCTCCCGGCCCGGAAGCGGCCGAGGAGCTGGCGCGGATCCGGTCGCTGGGCACCCGGGTGGAACTGGTCCCCGGGGACGTGGCCCGGGCCGGGACCGCCGAGCGGATGCGGGAGGTGTTGTCCGCCGCCGACGTCCCGCTGCGCGGGGTGGTGCACACCGCGGCCGTGCTCGAGGACGCCCTGGTGACGGAGCCGGACGGCGGGCGGCTGCACCGGGTGTGGGCGCCGAAGGCCACCGGAGCCTGGCGGCTGCACGAGGCCACCGCGGGCGAGGAACTGGACTGGTGGATCGGGTTCTCCTCGCTGGCGTCGCTGACCGGTTCCGCCGGCCAGGCCGAGTACGCCGCCGCCAACGCCTTCCTCGATTCGGTCGGGGCGCTGCGCCGCAGCCGGGGCATGACCGCGCTCACGGTCAACTGGGGGCCGTGGGGCGAGATCGGCGCGGTCCGCGGCCGGGAGGTCGCGGGACTGGGCCGGCTCACCGTGCGCGAGGGCTTCGCGGCTCTGGAGGCCCTGCTGGCCGCCGGCCCCGGCCAGGCCGGGGTGGCCCGGCTGACCGGCCGGGACTTCGTCCGGGCCTACCCGCAGGCGCGCGACTCCTCCTTCCTCGCCGCGCTGGTACGCGCCGAGGACGCGGAGGCGGCCTTCGACCGGGAGGCACTGGCCGCCCTGGGCGAGGGGGACCGCCGGAACGCCGTGCTGGCCCGCACCCTGCTGAGCGTGGGCCGGGTGCTCGGTTTCCCCGACCCCGCGCGGATCGCGGACCGGCCCCTGGTGCACCTGGGCCTGGACTCCCTGGCCGCCCTCCGCATCAAGACCGCGCTGGCCGCGGACTTCGGCGTGGACGTGCCGGTGGCCCGGCTGCTCCAGGGGGCGAGCGCCTCGGACCTGGCCGGACTGGTGGCCGACGCCCTGCCGGGCGCCGGCGCCGGAGCCGGAGCCGGTGGCGGTGGCGCAGCCGGCTCCGGGGAGGGCGGCGGTGCTCCCGTGGTGGTGGCCGACGCGGTGCGCGGAGCCGCGCGCCGGGGGGCCGCCCGTACCGCCCTGGCCGGATCGGGCCGGGTGCGACGACGAGACGTACAGCGGAGGAACCCATGAGTGACCAGCGGCCGGTGTCCGGCGGTACGACGGCCGACGCGGGCGGGGCGGACGAGGGCGGGGCCGGTGAGGCGGTCGCGGTGGTCGGGATCGCCGGCCGGTTCCCCAAGGCCCGCGGCACGGAGGAGTTCTGGGCCAACCTGACGGCCGGGCGGGACTGCCTGGAGGACCTGGACGACGAGGAGCTGCTGGCTTCGGGGGTCCCCAAGTCGGCGCTGGTGCAGCCGGGTTATGTGCGGCGGGCGGCGACGCTCGACGGGTTCGAGGAGTTCGATGCGGAGTTCTTCGGGCTGCCGCCCGGGACGGCCACCGCGATGGACCCGCAGCAGCGGCTGTTCCTGGAGAGCTGCTGGCACGCGCTGGAGGACGCCGGGCACGACCCGGCCCGCCGGGAGGGTGCGGTCGGGGTGTTCGCCGCCCCCTCGTTCAGCGGCTACTTCGGCTACAACCTGCTCTCCCACCACGACCCGCGGCACCTGCTCGGGGCCGGCACCTCCCCGGCCCTCGTCCACGCGCTGACCCTGACCGATCCCAACTTCTTCGCCACCCGGGTCGCCCACGCGCTGGATCTGCGCGGTCCCGCCCTGACCGTGCAGACGGCCTGCTCCGGGTCCCTGGTCGCCGTGCACCTGGCCTGCCAGAGCCTGCTGTGCGGGGAGACGGACCTGGCGCTCGCGGGCGGCATGACGGTGAAGGTGCCGCACCGGGCGGGCTATCTGTACGAACCCGGCTCGATGATGTCCGCCGACGGCTTCTGCCGGCCCTTCGACGCGGCGGCGAACGGTACGGTCTTCGGCAGCGGCGGCGGGGTGGTCGCCCTCAAGCGGCTCTCCGACGCGCTGGCCGACGGGGACCGGATCCGGGCCGTGGTGCGGGGCACTGCCGTCAACAACGACGGTTCGCTGAAGATGGGCTTCACCGCGCCCAGCGTCGAAATGCAGGCGGCGGTGATCGCCGAGGCCCTCGCGGTGGCCGGGGTGCATCCGCACCGGGTCGGGTACGTCGAGGCGCACGGCACCGGCACCGCGCTGGGCGACCCGGTCGAGACGGCTGCCCTGCGGCAGGCCCTGGACCCGGAGGGCGACCGGACCGCCCCCTGCCTGATCGGATCGGCGAAGGGGAACATCGGCCATCTGGAGGCCGCCTCCGGCGTCGTCGGACTCATCAAGGCGGTGCTGGCTCTGGAGCACCGCACCCTGCCGGGGACCGCCCACTACACGGCCCCCAACCCCGAACTGCACCTGGGACAGGGGCCGTTCGAGGTGGTCGGCCGGACCCGCGGCTGGCCGGGACCGGGCCCGCTGGTGGCCGGGGTCAGCTCGCTGGGCGTCGGCGGCACCAACGCCCACGTGGTGCTGGCCGAGGCACCGGCCGCCCCGCCCCGGGACCCCGCACCGCCGGTGCGGGCCGCCGCGCCGGTCCTGCTGGTCAGCGCCCGTACGGCCGGGGCGCTGGCAGAGGCCCGCCGGGACCTGGCCGGCGCGCTGGGCCCGGACACCGTCCTCCCCGACGTCGCGTACACCCTCGCCGAAGGGCGCCGGGCCTTCGGGTACCGGATGGCGGTCGCCGCCCGGACTCCGCAGCGGGCGGCCGGGCTGCTCCGGGCCGACCGGGCAGCCGCCCGGGTCCCGGCCGATCCGCTCGCTCCGGTACTGCTGCTGCCCGGGCAGGGGTCCCCGTACCCGCGGATGGGCGAGGGGCTGTACCGGCACGGCGGGGTCTTCCGCCGCGAACTGGACCGGTGCGCCGAGCTGTTCGCCGAGGAGTCCGGCGGCCGGGACCTGCGGGACGCGGTGTTCGGGGGCGGCGAGGCGGAGCTGCTGCGTACGGACGTGGCACAGCCGGCGCTCTTCGCCGTCGAGTACGCGCTGGCGCGGACCCTCGAGGACTTCGGGGTACGGCCCGCCGCGATCGGCGGGCACAGCGTGGGCGAGTTCGCGGCGGCCTGCCTGGCCGGGGTGCTGGAACTCCCGGACGCGGCACGCCTGGTGGCGGCCCGCGGCCGGCTGATGCACGCCGCCCCCGCCGGGACGATGCTCGCGGTCGGCGCTCCGCAGGAGCAGGTGCGCGAGCGTCTCGCGGGGACCGGGCTGGAGGTCGCCGCGGTCAATGAGCCGGGGTCCTGCGTGGTGGCCGGTCCGCCGGCCGCGGCCGCGGAGTTCGCCGCGCGGATGACGGCGGCGGGTGCCCGGGTGACCGCGCTGCGCACGGCGCACGCGTTCCACACGGCGGCGATGGACGAGGCGGCGGAGCGGTTCGCCGAGCTGGCCGGACCGGTGGCACTGTCCGCCCCGGCCGTGCCGCTCGTCTCGAATGTGACCGGCGGCTGGATGACGGACGCGGAGGCCACCGATCCGCAGCGGTGGGCGCGGCAGATGCGCTCCCCGGTGCGCTGGGCGGAGTGCGTACGGACGCTGCTGGACGGGCCGTCCGGGCCGCAGGGGTCCGGCCGGCTGCTGGTCGAGGCGGGTCCGGGGCGGGCGCTGGCGTCCGCGGCGCGGCGCAGCTCGGGGTGGTCGGACGCGCACCGCGCGGTGAGCGTCATGCGGCACGCCGAGGAGGCGATCGACGACGGCGAGGCGCTGTCGCGGGCGTTGGGGGCGATGTGGGAGGCCGGCCTGGAGGTGGACTGGTCCGGGACGCGGCACGGGCAGGAACGCCGGGTTCCGCTGCCGGGGTATCCGTTCCGGCGGGTCCGGCACTGGACGGAGCCCGCCTACGCGGCGGACACGGCGACCGTTGCGCATGCGGTGGAGCCGGCGGGCAGGGCTGCGGGGGGAGTCGCAGGAGAAGCGGCGGTGCCCGGGGTGGAGGGTGGCGCGGTGCGGCTGTTGGCCGGCATCTGGGCGGAGGTGCTGGGGATGGCGGAGGTGCGGCCGGACGAGGACTTCTTCGACCTCGGCGGGGATTCGGTGCTGGCGGCCAGGGTCTGCGCGAGGGCGGCGGAGCAGGGACTGGAGTTCGAGCCGAGGCGGGTCTTCGAGTACCCCACGGTGGCCAGGCTGGCCGCCGCGGTCGCTCCGGACCGGCCGGGACACCTCTAAGTTGAACACCGGTGTTCAAAATACCGGCGGAGTGCCCTAAGCTAATCCTGACAGCATTGTTCAAGTTAAGGAGCTTGCGGTGAACCCGGACCATCACGCCGCGACCGCGCAGCACCACCACGGCGCGCCCGCCGCCGCACCGCCGGACCCACGCCGCTGGCTGATCCTCGCCCTGCTGTGCATGGCACAGTTCATGCTCATCGTCGACGTGACCGTGGTGAACGTCGCCCTCCCGACCATCGGAGGCCAACTCGGCCTCGACGCGGGCTCGCTGACCTGGATCGTCACCGCGTACACGCTCTTCTTCGGCAGCCTGCTGCTGCTCGGCGGCCGGCTGGGCGACCTGCTGGGCCGCCGCCTGATGTTCCTCACCGGACTGGCGCTGTTCACCGTGGCCTCGCTGGTCTGCGGGCTGGCCGAGAGCGGCGGCGTACTGATCACCGCGCGGTCCGTACAGGGCGTCGGCGCCGCGCTCATGTCGCCGGCCGCCATGGCGCTGATCATGACGGTGTTCGAAGGGGCGGAGCGCAACCGCGCGCTGGGCGTGTGGGCCGCGATCGGCGGCACGGGAGCCGCCTTCGGCGTCCTGCTCGGCGGGGTGCTGGTGTCGGGGCCGGGCTGGGAGTGGATCTTCTTCGTCAACGTACCGATCGGGCTCGTCGTCCTGGTGGCGGTGCCGGGACTGGTCAAGGAGGTGTCGGCCGCCGGCCACGGACACGGACACGCGCCGGCACACGGTCACGGACAGGAACACGGCCACGGCCACGGCCACGGACAGAAGCACGGGCACGGCCACGGTCACGGCGCGGCGCCCGCCGGGGTCGACCTGCCGGGCGCGCTGACCATGACGGCCACCCCCGCCCTGCTCATCTACGGCCTCGTCCAGGCCCGGGACCACGGCTTCGGCGACCTGTCCGCCTGGCTTCCGCTGCTGGGCGCGCTGGTCGGGGCAGCCCTGTTCGTGGCCGCGGAGCGGTCCGCCGCCGCGCCCCTGGTCCGGCTGCCGTTCCTCGCCCGGCGCTCGCTGATCGGCGGCTGCCTGCTGATGCTCGCCGCGTCCGGCGTGCTGATCTCGGCGTTCTTCCTCTGCTCCCTCTACCTCCAGCACGTGCTCGGCTTCAGCGCGCTGCGCACCGGCCTGATGTTCCTGCCGGTGGCCCTCGCCACCACCGTGGGCGCGCACTTCGGTTCGCAGGCCGTGGCGCGGCTGGGCTGGCGGACGACCGCGGGCGGCGGCATGGCGGTCGCCGTGGCCGGGGCACTGCTGCTGACCGGCCTGGAGCGGGACGGCAACGCGTGGACCCAGCTCGTGCCCGGGTTCGTCCTGCTCGGCCTCGGCCTCGGCGCCGGCTTCATCTGCGCCATCACCAGCGCCATGCACGGCGTCGAGCACCAGGACGCGGGACTGGGCTCCGGCCTGGTCAACACCTGCCACGAGCTGGGCGCGTCCCTGGGCATCGCGGTGGTCGCGGCGGTGGCCGGGGCCAGCCTGGAGGGTGGTGCGGCTCCGTCGGTCGACGGGTTCGGCAGCGCCTTCACCGCCTGCGCGGTCATCGCGGCCGTGGCCGGCGCGGCCGGCCTGACCCTCCTGCCCAAGGGGAAGCCCGACCCGTCCGCGGGCCCGGTGTTCGCCCACTAGCAGAGCCCGGCAGCATCGCTTGAGCAAACATTCCTAGCGGAACCGAACACTTGACTCCCTCGACCCCTATGATCAATAGTAGATCCCGTGTTTTGGCTGAAATGCCTACCGGGGGAGAAACAATGCAAGAGGGAAATAAAGACAGGGACGGGGAGTGTAGTACCATCCTCGTCGTCGATCCCGATCCCGCCTCACGCGCCTTACTGCGGCGGTTCGTGGAGCCCGGCACGCGGCCCGATCTCGTCATATCGGCCGCCTCCGCCGCCGACATTCCGCTGGACCGCGTAGCCCGGCCCCTGACGCTCGTCCTCTCGTCGGGCGTGGGCGTCCGGGACCTGTCCCGGCTCGGTCCGCTGCTCTCCGATCCGGCCACCCACGTCGTGCTGGTCCTGCGCTCTCTGATGCAGGACCAGCTCGACACGGCCCAATGGGTGCTCGCCGATGTGGTGCTGCGCCTGGAGGACCTGCAGAGCGCCGCGCTCCACGAGGTGCTCACACCGCACCGGCGCGGCACCGTCGCCGTATCGCCCGAGGCCCTGCGCCAGGTCGTCCGCCTCGCCTCCGGCGCACCGGAGGCCGAGGGCCGGCGGCCGAAACTCACCGAACGCGAGACGGAGACCCTCTGGGGCGTGGCCCAGGGGATGAGCAACCGCCAGATCGCGCGCGCCATGGGCATCAGCGAGCACGGCGTGAAGCGCCACCTCGCCAATGTCATGGGCAAACTGCAGTGCCAGAACCGGACTTCGGCCCTCGCCGTCGCCCTGCGCACCGGGCTGCTGGAGCTGAGCGACGTGGGCAGAGACGTCTCCTGACGCTCTCCCCACGCGCCACCCGCCCGCTTACCCGCCCGCTGCCCGCCGTCTCGCCACGCGCCCTTCGAATCTCACGCACGGGGGAATCACACATGGCTCAAAACCGCCTTGCCGAAATGCTCGACAGCGGAATGGAACTCCGCATCACGGCCGCACACCCGGCACCGGAGATGCCCTCTCCCTCGCCTTTCGGAGCTCCTGGCACCGATTCGGTATTCCGTCACACCCAGGACTTCAAGGACGAGTGGAATATCCTCGTGCAAACAGCGAACGGGCGATGTCTGAGCCCGGCCGCGGTCCTGCTGACAGCCGCTGCCGAGGTGCTCCGCCTGTGGTCCGCGCAACCCGAGTTCTCCTTGGGCCTGGACGCCGCCGGCTTCGGCCCGGCACACCCGCTCGCCTTCGACGTACGCCCCGGCGACACCTTCGCCGTGCGCGCGGAACGCATCCAGCAGCAGCTGGCCGCCCCCTCCCCGTCACACGCGCCCGCCTCCTCCCCCGCCCCGGGCGAGGAGTCCGGCCTCCGCTGCCGCTACGCCGAACGGAACGGCGTCCTCAGCGTCACCTGGGAGATCAGCGCGGCGCAGTACCCCGCCGGGTTCCCCGCCGACCTCGTCTCCGTGTGCACCGCTCTGCTGGAGCGGCTGGCGCGGGAACCCGACTGCTGGGACGCCTCCGACCGGCTCACCCGGCTGCCCCGGTGGCAGACCGCCGAGCGGGCCGAGGCCAACGGCACCGCCGCCGACCTGCCCGCCGCCACGCTCTGCGGCCTCGTCGAGGCCCGGGCCGCCGAAACCCCCGACGCCGTCGCCGTCATCGCCGACGACGGGCAGCTGACCTACGCCGAGACGGTGGACGCGGCCCGCCGGCTGGCCCGCCGGCTCACCGAACTGGGCGCCACCCCGGGCCGGCTCGTCGGCGTGGTCGTGGACAAGTGCCTCGACCAGGTGCCCGCCGTGCTCGGCGTCACCCTCTCCCATGCCGCGTACCTCCCCGTCGACCCCGGCTGGCCCGCCGCGCGCCGCGCGCAGCTGCTGGAGCAGGGCCGCGTCCAGACCGTCGTGACCACCCCGCGGCTGCGCGACACCCTCGAATGGCCCGACGGCATCCGCCTGGTGACGCTCCGGGACGAGGAGGTGCGCCAGGCCGACGCCGGCCCGCTGGAGACCGCGCCCACCCCCGACGACCTGGCGTACGTCATCTTCACCTCGGGCTCCACCGGCCGCCCGAAGGGCGTGGTCATCGACCACCGCGGGGCGGCCAACACCGTCCAGGACATCAACGCGCGCTTCGCCGTGGGACCCGCCGACCGGGTGCTCGCCCTCTCCTCCCTCAGCTTCGACCTGTCCGTGTACGACGTGTTCGGCGCCCTGGCCGCCGGTGCCGCGGTCGTCCTGCCCGCCCCGGGCCGCGCCCACGACCCGGAGCACTGGTCGCACCTGGTGGACCGGCACGGCATCACCGTCTGGAACTCGGTGCCCGCCCTGCTGCGCCTGTGGCTGGACTCCCCCACCCCGGTGCCGGCCGCGGCCCCGCTGCGCCTGGTGCTCCTCAGCGGCGACTGGATCCCGGTCACGCTGCCGGACGCGCTGCGCACCCCGTACCCGGACGCGCAGGTCATCAGCCTCGGCGGCGCCACCGAGGCATCCATCTGGTCGGTCCACCACCCGATCGGCGAAGTCCCCGCCGAATGGCCGCGGATCCCGTACGGCAAGCCCCTCGCCAACCAGACCCTCCAGGTGCTCGACCACCGGCTGGACCCGTGCCCGGTGTGGACGACCGGTGAGATCTACATCGGCGGCACCGGTGTCGCCAAGGGCTACTGGGCCGACCCGGTGCGGACCGCCGAGCGGTTCCTCGTGCACCCGGCCACCGGCGAGACCCTGTACCGCACCGGCGACCTGGGCCGCTATCTGGCGGGCGGCGACATCGAGTTCCTCGGCCGCGAGGACAGCCAGGTCAAGGTCAACGGCTACCGCATCGAACTCGACGAGATCGCGGCCGTGCTGCGCCGCCAGGCGGGCGTGCGCGAGGCGCTCGTCACCGTCGACACCAACCCGGCCGGAAACCGCGGGCAGCTCGTCGCCTATGTGATCCCCGAGGGCAAGGCGGCGGCAGCGGCAAAGAACTCCGCCGGCCCGGCCGCGCCGGACTCCGCCACCGCCACCGCCACCGCCACCGCCACCGGCGAGGAGGTCTCCGCCGAGGAGGTCTCCGCCGGAGTCTCCTGGCCGGCCGTGCTCGAAGCGGCCCACACCGAGCTGCACCGCGCCGCGGCCGAACTCGCCCCGGCCATCGCCACGTTCCGCGAGGTCTGGCACCGCCTGGAATCCCTCGCGCCGACCGTCATGGCCCACTCCTTCGCCCGGCTCGGCTTCTTCACCGCCCCGGGTGCGACCGCCACCGTCGACGGGATCGTCGAGGGCGGGGGCCTCCGGCTGCTGTACCGGGGCCTGGTCGGCCAGTGGGCCGGGGTCCTGGCCGAGCGGGGCGTCCTGACCGCCACCGGCCGCCCCGGCGAGTACCGCACCGGCCGTGCCCTCGACGCCGACGCGCTGGGCCGGGAGATCGAGGCCGCCCTCGGCACCCTCACCGCCGCCGGCCCGGACCGGGTGCTCCTCGACTACTTCACCTCCTGCATCGAACGCCAGCTGCCCCTGCTGCGCGGCACCACCCGCCCCCTGAACCTGCTGCTCCCCGACGGCGACTGGCGGGTGACCGAAGCCGCGTACGCGACCAACCCGGCGGCCCGGCTGCAGAACAGGATCGCCGCCCGCGCCGTCGGCGCGTTCGCCCGGCAGTTCCCGGCCGGACGCACCGTCCGCGTCCTGGAGGTCGGCGCGGGCACCGGCTCCACCGCCAACGAGGTACTGGCGGGGCTGCCTGCCGACCGGGTCTCGTACCGCTTCACGGACCTCTCCACCGCCTTCACCGAGCAGGCCAGGAAGCGTTACGACGGGGTCTATCCCTTCGTCGACTACAGCCTGTTCGACATCGACGGCGATCCGGCGGAGCAGGGTCTGGCACCCGGCAGCGTGGACGTGGTCGTCGCGGCGAACGTGCTGCACGACGCCAAGAACCTGGGCCGCAGCCTGGAGCGGATCCGCGGCCTGCTCGCCCCCGGCGGGCTGCTCGTCGCCATCGAGGGCACGGTCAACTCCCCGCTCAACATGATCAGTTTCGCCTTCCTCGAAGGCTTCGGGAACTACCAGGACCAGCGCGCGGCCACCCTGCTGTCGGTACCCGAGTGGCGCGAGCAGCTGACGGCCGCCGGCTTCGCGAGGATCGCCCCCGTACCCGAGGGCGAGCCCGTCGTGGACGCACTGGCCCAGCACGTCCTGCTCGCCGGGGCCCCCGGCGGGAACGCGGCCGCGGCGCACCCGGTCGACGTGACCGCCCTGGCGGGCGCCCTGGGCGAGCTGCTGCCCGACTACATGGTTCCGCACCACTTCCTGGTCCTCGACGAGATCCCGCTGAGCGCCAACGGCAAGGTCGACCGGTCCGCCCTGCCCTCGCCCTGGTCCGAGCCGGCTCCGGCGGAGCGCGCCGTACCGCTGTCCGAGCTGGAACAGCACCTGTACGCGATCTGGTCCGATGCGCTGGGCCACGGCAACTTCGGCACCGAGGACAACTTCTTCGACCTCGGCGGCGACTCGCTCCACGCGGTCCGGATCGCCGGCCGGCTGCGCACCGAGCTCGGCATCGACAAGGCCGGCGACGAGGCGATCGACATGCTGTTCGAGGCTCCGACCATCAAGGAGCTGGCCGTGGCCCTGTCCCTCGAAGCGGGGACGGGCGCATGACCGAGTACGAGCCCTTCCCGCTGACTCCGCTCCAGGAGGGCTATCTCGTCGGGATGTCCCGCATGGTCGAGCTCGGCGGATTCCGGCCGAGCTACTACACCGAACTCGACGTGGTGAACCTCGACCCGGCCCGGGCCGCACGGGCCCTCGACACGCTGCTCCGCCGCCACGCCCACCTGCGGGTGGTGATCGACCCGGCCGGCACCCAGCGGGTCCTGCCGGAGGCGGAGACCGGGCCGGCACCGCTGCGGTGGACGGACCTCACCGCCCTCGACGAGGACGGGCGGCAGGCCGCGCTGCTGGCCACCCGGGAGCGCATGTGCGAGGAGGGCGTGGATCCGACGCACTGGCCGCTGTTCGAGATCGTCGTCCAGCGCGTCCGCGAGCGCCGGTACCGCGTGCACATCTCGATGAGTCTCCTGCTCCTGGACGGCCGCGGCATCCGCCGGGTCATGGACGAGTGGCGGACGTACTACCACGACCCGGCCGCCCAGCTGCCCCCACCGGCCGCGTCCTACCGGGCCTGCCTGACACAGCTGCTCGCCGAGCAGAACTCCGCCGCCCACCAGGAGCAGTGGCGGTACTGGGAGGACCGGCTGGACACCCTGCCGGACGCGCCCCGGCTGCCGCTCGCGGTGCAGCCCTCAGCCATCGCCTCCGTCCGCTTCCGGCGCCGCACCCACCGCCTCACCGCCGACCAGTGGCGGCGGCTGTGCACGGCCGCCCGGCGGCACAAGGTCCTGCCGACGACCGCGCTCCTGCACGTGTTCGCCGAGGTGCTCGGCGCCTGGGCGGACGCTCCCCGGTTCAGCCTGAACATGCTGCACCGCAACTGGGCGTCCGCGCGGACCGACATGGCCGATGTGGTGGGCCAGTTCGGGGCGACCCTGCCGCTGGAGGTGGACCTGAGCGGGTCCGCGGACTTCTGGGAGCGGGCCCGGATCCTGCAGAAGCAGGTCATGCGGGACCTGCAGAACGCGGACGTGGCCGGCGTACGGATCACCCGCGAGCTGGCGGCCCGGCACGGCTGGACCTCGCGTGCGGCCCTGCCGTACGTCTTCACCAGCATGCTGGCGCCGACCGCGGCGGCCGGGGCGGCCCCGGCGCCCGCGGGCACGGAGCGCCTGGTCTGCCGGGAGCTGGACGGCGATCTGCGCACCCCGCAGGTGCTGGTCGACAACCAGCTCCACGACGGGGCCCGCGGCGGGGTCGACTGCGTCTGGGACGTGGTCGACGCGGCCTTCCCGCCCGGTCTGCCGGACCTGATGTTCGAGGCGTACGGGCGGATGCTGGAGCAGCTGGCCGGGCCGGACGCCGCCGGGGCGGAGCCCGACCCGGTGCCGGCCGCCCACCGGTCGGTCGTCGAGGCCCTGAACGCGGCCGCCGCGCCGGCCCCTTCGGAGCGCCTGGAGGACGGCTTCCTGCGCCGGGCCGCCCTGCACCCGGAGGCGGTGGCCGTCCTCAGCGAGCGCCGCACGCTCACCTACGGGGAGCTGGAGGCCCGTTCGCGTGCGGTGGCGTCCTGGCTGCGCGGCCTGGGCGCCGGCCCCGGCACCGTGGTGCCGGTGGTGATGGCCAAGGGCTGGGAGCAGGTCGTCGCCGTCCTCGGCGTCCTGCGGTCCGGGGCGGCCTACTGTCCCGTCGACGCCGGGCTGCCGGCCGACCGGATCGCCCACCTGCTGGACACCTGTGCCGCTCCGGCGGTGCTGGTCCAGTCGCACACCCTCCCGCCCGCCGAAGCGCTGGGCGCACGGCCGCTGCTGGCGGTGGACGCGGCGGATCCGCTGCCGGACGAGCCCCCGGCGACGGAGCCCTTCCAGCCGGCGGGCGGGCCCGCGGACCTCGCGTACGTCATCTACACCTCCGGTTCCACCGGTCTGCCCAAGGGCGTCATGATCGAGCACCGGGCGGCCGTCAACACCGTCGCCGACGTCAACGAGCGGGTGGTGCTCGACGCCGCCGACCGGGTCTTCGGCATCTCCTCGCTGAGTTTCGACCTGTCCGTGTGGGACGTGTTCGGCACGCTGGCCGCCGGGGCGGCCCTGGTGCTCCCGGCGGCCGCCTCCCGTCCCGACCCGGTGGGCTGGGCCCGGACCGCGGCCGCGTACGGGGTGACCGTGTGGAACTCGGTGCCGGCCCTCGCCCAGATGCTGGCCGAGGCCGTGGGCGCATGCCCGCCGCCGGTCCGGGCCTTCCTGATGAGCGGCGACTGGATCCCCACCACCCTGCCGGAGCTGCTGCGTTCGCGGTGGCCGGAGGTCCGGCTGATCGCGATGGGCGGTGCGACCGAGGCGTCGATCTGGTCGAACATCCACGAGATCGGCGAGGTCGACCCGGCCTGGCCGAGCATTCCGTACGGCGTCCCGCTGCGGAACCAGACGATGCGGGTGCTCGACCACCGGCTGGAGCTCCGCCCGCCCTGGGCCGTCGGCCGGATCCACATCGGCGGTGCGGGACTCGGCGCCGGCTACTGGGCCGACGAGGCGCGGACCGCGGAGCGGTTCATCCGGCACCCCGGTACCGGCGAGCGGCTGTACTGGACGGGCGACCTCGGCTGCTACCGGCCGGACGGCACCATCGAGTTCCTGGGCCGGGAGGACCGGCAGCTCAAGATCCAGGGGTTCCGGGTGGAACCCGGCGAGGTGGAGGCGGCCGTCCGGGAGCATCCGGCGGTCCGCGACTGCGTGGTCGACGGCGTGCGGGCGCCCGGCGGGCAGCGGCGCCTGGTGGCGCTCGTCGTCCCGCACGAGGGTGCGGCGCCGGCCGGCCGGGACATCCTGGCCCACCTGCGGTCGCGGCTCCCGCACTACCTGGTGCCCGGTCAGGTGCACGTCCTGGACCGGCTGCCGCTCTCCGCCAACGGCAAGGTGGACGTGGCCGGGGTGCTGGCCCGGCTGGCGGTGGAGGAACGCCCCGCCGGCCCGCGGCCGGCCGCGGCCGACGGCGGGCTCCAGGAGACGCTGAGCCGGCTCTGGTCGGAACTGCTGGGCGTCCCCGGGATCGGACCGGACGACGACTTCTTCGCGCTGGGCGGCAACTCGCTCCTGGCCCTGCGGCTGGTCAACCGCATCCGGACCGATCTGGGCGTCGAGCTGCCGTTCGGGCAGGTCTTCGAGGCGCCGACGGTCGCCGGACTCGCCGCGCTCATCGCCGACACCTCACCGGCCCGGGCCTCGGCCTGCCGGGTCCTCCTCTCCCCCGGAACCGGCGGCGACGGCGGCAGCGGTGGCGACCGCGCCGGCGGCGAGCTGTTCCTCTTCCACCCGGTGGGCGGCTCCGTCACCAGCTACACCGGGCTGGCCCGCTCCTGGCCGGGCCCGGTCCACGCCTTCCAGAGCCGCGCCCTCGCCGAAGGGACCGCGGCGGCCCTCGCCCCCGACCTGGAGACGATGGCGCGGGAGTACCGCGAGGAGCTCCAGCAGGTGCGCCCCGCGGGCCCGTACGCGCTGGGCGGCTGGTCCATGGGCGGGGTGCTCGCCTACGAGGTCGCCCGCCAACTGGCCGAACAGGGCCACCGGACCGCCCTGTTCATGATCGACAGCGATCTCACGGAGGACCGCTCCCCCGCCACCGAGGCCGACCGGCACCTGGCGTTCCTCGGTGACCTGGCCGGGGGCGTCCTGCCCCCCGCCGCGCGGGACACCGTACGCGCCGCCCCCGCCGGCCGGCTCGTGGAGGCCGGGGCCGAGGCGGCCGCCCGGCACGGCTGGCTGCCCGCCGAGGCCGGGGTGCGCCAGTACGAACTGCTGATGCGCGTGCACGCGCACAACCTCGCGGTCCTGGACGCGTACCGGCCGGACAAGTCCGAGGTGCCGGCGCTGCTGTTCGTGGCCGGCGAGGTCGACCGCCCCGACCCGGTGGCCGCCTGGCGGGACCTCTGCCCCGGCATCGAGGCGGACGTCCGGCCGTACGACCACTACACGATCGTCGGCCCCGATGCACTCCCCGCCCTCACCGAGCGGGCCGCGGACTGGCTCACCGCCACCCTCCCGCAGGACAGGAACTGACTGACCCATGGACGAACTGTCGAAGGACGAGGTGCGGCGCGCGGTGGCCGCGGTGCTCGGGGCGGACGCCGGGTCGATCCCGGACTCGGCCAACCTGATCGAGCACGGGATGGACTCCATCCGCATGATGCAGCTGGCCGGCGGCTGGCGCCGGACCGGCGTCGCCGTGACCTTCCGCCTGCTGGCGCAGGAGCCGACCGTGGACGCCTGGTACGCCCTGCTGACGGCCGGCCGGAACTCCGCGGCACCGCCACCCGGCACCGCGGAGCAGCCACCCGCCCCGCGCGAACGGGTCGACGAGGGGGCCCCCTTCGCCCTGACCCCGGTCCAGCGCGCCTACTGGATCGGACGACGCGCGGAAATGGCCCTCGGCGGCGTCGGCTGCCACGCCTACCTGGAGTTCGACGGCAGCGGCATCGAACCCGGCCGGCTCGAGGAAGCCGTACGGCAGGTCATCGCCCGGCACGGCATGCTGCGGGCCAGGTTCACGGACGACGGGCGCCAGCAGATCCTGCCCGCCACTCCGTGGGCGGGTCTGACCGTGTACGACCTCTCCGGCGCCGCACCGGAGAAGGCCGAGCGGCACCTCGGCGAGGTGCGCGACCGGCTCTCCCACCGGGTGTTCGACGTGACGGCCGGCGAAGTGCTCGACGTACAGCTGTCGTTGCTGCCGGCCGGCCGCACCCGGATCCACTTCGGGGTCGACCTGCTCGTGGCGGACGTGGCCAGCATCGAGATCGTCCTCGCCGATCTGGCCACGGCCTACCAGGACCCGGCGGGGCTGGCCCCCGCCCCCTCGTACACGTTCCCCCGCTACCTGGCGGACCACCGCGCCGCCTGCGGGGACGCCGGCACGGCCGGCAGCCCGCTGGCCGCCGCCCGCGCGTTCTGGCGCGACCGCGTCGCCGGCATGCCGGCCAACGGACCGCTGCTCCCGCTGGCGGTGCGGCCCGAGGACGTGGCGCGGCCGGTGTTCTCCCGGCGGAGCTTCACCCTCGAACCGGACGCCTGGGAGCGGATCACCGGCCGGGCGGCCCGGCACGGTCTGACGCCGGCGATGGTCCTGGCGACCGCGTACGCGGAGGTCCTCGGGGCGTGGAGCGAGGACGGGCCGTTCCTGCTGAACGTGCCGCTGTTCGACCGGCAGCCGCTGGACCCGGAAGTCGGCGGCCTCGTCGCGGACTTCACCAGCCTGGTGCTGCTCGGCGTGGACCTGGGCCGGCCCGTGCCGTTCGCGGAGCGGGCCCTGGAGCTGCAGCGGCAGCTCCAGGAGAACGCCTCGCACGCCCAGTACTCGACCCTGAACGTGCTCCAGGACCTGCGGCGGGCCGGGCGCGGCAAACGGGTCGGTGCGCCGGTGGTGTTCGCCTGCAACCTCGGTTCGGCCTTCGTGCCGCCCGAGGCCCGGGCGGCCCTCGGCGAGTGGAGCTGGATGATCTCGCAGACCCCGCAAGTGTGGCTGGACCACCAGGTCTACCGGACCGACGACGGGGTGGTGCTGGCCTGGGACGCGGTGGACGAGCTGTTCCCGGCCGGGCTGATGGACGCCATGCTCGGCTCCTACGAGACGCTGCTGCGCTCGCTCGCCGCCCCGGAGGGGCAGCCGGACGCCTGGTCCCGGGCGGCCTCCGGCATCCGCACGGGGGCCGTCCCGGCAACGTCCGTGTCCGGGTCCGGGTCCGTGTCCGGGTCCGTGTCCGATTCCGCGTCCGGGGTGCGGGCATGACGGCGGGCGGCCGGTGGATCCGGCGGTTCCACGGTTCCGGCGCGTCCCCCGCCCGCCTGCTGTGCTTCCCGCACGCGGGCGGCGCGGCCGGCTTCTACTTCCCGCTGTCGCAGGCGCTCGACCCGGACGTGGAGGTACTGGCCGTGCAGTACCCCGGCCGGCAGGACCGGCACCGGGAGCCCGGGATCGACGAGGTGCACGCCCTGGCGGACGCAATCGTGACGGCCCTGCTGCCGCTGCTGGACGACCGGCCGCTGGCCCTGTTCGGGCACAGCATGGGGGCCGTGGTGGGCTACGAGGTGGCCCGCCGCCTCGAACACGAGGCGGGCGCGCCCGCGGCCCTGCTGTTCGCCTCGGGCCGCCGGGCACCCTCCCGGCACCGCGAGGAATGGGCCCATCTGCTGGACGACGAGGGGCTGGCCGGGGAGCTGAGGCTGCTCGGCGGCACCGACGGGGAGCTGCTCGGCGACCCGGACCTGCTGCGGATGGTACTCCCCGCCGTACGGGTCGACTACAAGGCGATCGAGACCTACCGGCACCGGCCCGGTCCGGAACTCGGCTGCCCGGTCGCCGTCCTGGTCGGTGCGGCGGACGACCGGGTGACCCTCGACGAGGCCGCCGACTGGTGCCGGCACACCACCGGCGGCCACACCCTCGACGTGTTCCCCGGCGGGCACTTCTACCTGACCGGCATCATGCAGGAGATCGCGGCACTGGTCGCCGAGCGGCTAGCGGACTGCCGCACGGCCCGCACGAGCCGCGCGACCGGGGGATCCGCCCGGCCGTGAACCGATCCGACCGCGGGCCCCGCCGCTGGGCCGTTCACCTGTTCGCCCTGCTCGCCGTGCCGTTCTGCCTCGTCATGGGCAGCTGGCAGCTCGACCGGTTCTCCGCCCGGGTGGCGGCCGACCAGGAGTACCGCCGCTACCAGGAGGCGCCGGCCGGCCGGGCCGCCGGGCAGCTCACCGCCATGCTGCCGGTCAGCGCCGAGACCGTCGGCCGGCTCGCCACCACGGCCGGCCGCTACGACCCCGACGCGCAGTTCCTCGTACCCGAGCGCCGCCTGGACGGTGCGTACGGGTGCTACGTGCTGACGCTGTTCCGCACGGACGGCGGCCCGGCCGTACCGGTGGTGCGCGGCTGGCTGCCGGGGCCGGCGGACCCCGCCGCGGTGCCGGCCCCGCCCGCGGGACGGGTCACCGTGACGGGCGCCCTGCAGGCCTCGGAGCACCAGCGCACCAAGGGGGTGCGGGCCGGGGGGCTGCCGGCCGGGCAGCTCGGCGTCATCAGCGCGGCCTCTCTGGTCAACCTGGTGCCGTACGAGGTGCACGACGCGTGGCTCACGCTGGCCGACCCGGCAGGCGGCCTGCGGGCGGTGCCGCCGGTGCGTCCGGCGGGCGCCGGGCTGGACCTGAAGGCCTTCCAGAACCTCGGCTACACCGGGGAGTGGTTCGTCTTCGCGGGGTTCGTCGTGTTCATGTGGTTCCGGCTGCGCCGCAGGGACCGCGAGGCGGCCGGCGCGGCGCCCGCGTCGCCCACCCCTCGCACCGGGCCCGAACCCGCTTCCGTCCGGCCCGCTCCGGACCGTTCCGCGGACGCCCGGAAGGACCGGATCCTGAAGACCGCGGGGCTGGTCCTCGCGGCCGTCTCCGCCGGCTTCCTCATCTGGAGCGGCACCGCGTACCTCTCCGGCCGCAGTTACAGCGGCGAGCTGGTCGCGTTCGAGGTGGTCTCGGCGGAGTCCGTCGAAGCCCACGTGTCGGTGCGCAAGGGCCGGGGCACCGTGCTGGTGTGCACCCTGCGGTCGCTGTCGGAGTCGGGCCGCGAGGTGGCCCGCAAGGACGTGGGCTTCCCGGAAGAGGCCGACAGCGTGGAACGGCACGTGCAGCTCCGCACGACGGGCCGGGCCACCGCCGTGGAACTGGTCGGCTGCCAGGACGCGGCGGCGGGCTGAGCGGCATTCAGGAAAGGACGAAGCAGCAGCTGGTGGCGATCGGCACCATGAGGCCGGCCGTGACGGCCACGGAGGTCAGGCCGTGCAGGACCGGGCAGCCGGGGCGGCGCCGGTCGAGGATGCGGGCGATCCGGATGGCCGCGGACGGGCCGCCGGCCGCGAAGGCCCCACGGTCCCCCGGCTGCCCGGCCGCCATCGAATAGAGGGCGGTGGCCAGCACGTCGCGCGAGCAGTGGCGCAACGCGTGGTCGTCCGCGGTCATTTCGAGCAGCAGCGGAACCTCGGCCCGGGCCAGCCGGGTCAGCGGCAGGCCGCGGAACACCCTGCCGAAGGCCTCGACGCCCCCGATCACCATGTGGTGCCGGCCCGCGATGTGCGCCCGCTCGTGGCGCAGCGCGGCGGCCAGCTGCGCCTCGGTGAGGAGGCTCATCGCGCCGGTGGTCACCACGATCTGGGCGGAGCGGCCCGGCAGGCAGTAGACGGCCGGTTCGCCGTGGGCGACCACGGTGGCCCGCAGGTCGCGGTCGGCCCTGCCGACCAGCCGGAGGTCCCGCGCGTGCCGGACGCGCCGGCGCCGCGCGGTGAGCAGCTCGCGGCAGAACGCGGCGGTGGGCAGCGCGAGTACGGCGGCGGCCGCGGCCAGTGCCACCCGGTCCACCGCCTCGACGGCCGTGCCGTGCGCACCGTGCGGGCCGCCGGCCGTCGCGCCGGCCGTCCCGCCGCACGGCTCGCCGCTCCACGGCAGGCAGGTCAGCGCCTGGTTGGCCAGCCGGTGGGCGTTGTCGTACGGAAGGATCAACTGCATGGCGCCCAGGGCGACCATCGTGGTGAAGGCGACCACCAGCACGCCCCAGGCGACGATGGCCAGCCGCGGCGCCTGCCGGACCCAGCGCGCCCGCGCCAGCAGCCCCGGGCACACCAGGCCGGTACACGCCGCGATGACCAGGGGCGGGACGATGTGGTGGTTCATGGTCGGGCGCCGCCGTCCGGGTCCGGCTCTCCGCCGCGCGGCCCCTCTCCCGCCGGCTGCCGCCCGACGGCGCGCAGCGCGGCGTCCAGGGCCCGGACGTCCTCCGCCGACATGTGCTCGACGAACCGCAGCAGCGCCGCCGGGCGGTCCGAGGTGCAGCCGAGTGCGTCCCGCATCAGACCGGCCGTGTAGTCCTCCCGGCTCCGTACCGGTTCGTAGGCCCAGGCCCGGCCGCTCTTGCCGCGGCGGAGCCAGCCCTTGCGGAAGAGGACGTCCGCGACCGTCAGTACGGTGGTGTAGGCCAGCGGCCTGATCCGGTTGATGTCGTCGACGAGTTCGCGGACCGTGGCGGGCCGCTGCCACTGCCACAGCCGGTCCATGATCTCGGCCTCCAGCTCGCCCAGCCGTCTCATGAGCGCCTCCCCTTCGCGTGCCCCCCTGCGGAAGCGCTGGTCACGCACTCCGCCCCGGGGATCATCGTAGTGCGGCGGGCGGGACCGTGAGCGGCCGCCGCGATTTGAGACGCTGTGACAGCGGCGCGACGGGAAGCACACGAGCGGAACGGGATGGCGCGGGACGGGCGTTCGGCCGGACGGCTGGACGCGGCGGACGCGGCGGCCCCTGGAGGACCGGACGGGGCGGGTGCTGCGCTGTCATGGGGTCATGGACATGGACCGCCGGCAGGTGTTGGGGGGCGCGCTGGCCGGGTGGCTGTGGCCCGGATCCCGGCGGGAGGTGGACTACCGGGCGCTCGGCGCGGCCCTGGACGGGCGGCTGGTGGCCGCCGGGGACGCCGCCTACGGGGAAGCGCGGCAGCTGTACCAGCCCCGCTACGACCGGGTGGCGCCCGGGGCCGTGGCCTATCCGGCGCACGACGGCGATGTCGCGGTGTGCCTGGAGTTCGCCCGCCGCTCCGGGGTGCCGGTGGTGGCGCGCGGCGGCGGGCACGGCTATGCGGGCTGGTCGAGCTGCCCCGGGCTGGTGGTGGACGTCGGCGCGATGGCGCAGGTGTCGGCCGGGACCGGCGAGGTGCGGGTCGGGGCGGGGGCGCGGCTCGGCGAGGTGCACGCGGTGCTCGCCGCACGGGGCGTGGCCGTTCCGGCCGGCCTGTGCCCGTCCGTGGGCATCGCGGGACTGACCCTGGGGGGCGGGCTCGGGGTCAGCAGCCGGGCGTACGGGGCGGCCAGTGACCGGCTGACGGGGGTGCGGATCGTCACGGCCGACGGGATCGCCCGCGAGGTGCACGCGGGGCAGGAGCCCGAGCTGTTCTGGGCGTTGCGGGGCGGGGGCGGCGGGAACTTCGGCGTGGTCACCGAGTTCCGGTTCCGCACCCATGCGGTGGCGGCCTGCGGGTTCGCGGAGCTGGGCTGGGAGGCGCGGAACTCCAGTGCGGTGCTCGCCGGCTGGCAGCAGTGGCTGGGCGGGCTGCCCGATCCGCTGTGGAGCCAGGTCGAGTTCGTGCTCGACGGGCCGGGGGTGCCCGGGCCTGCCGTACGGGTCGTGTGCCTGGACGGGCGCCGGGAGCTGGAGCGCGAACTGGCCCGGCTGGTCGGGCTGGTCGGGTCGCAGCCGCGCGGCCACCACGTGGTGGAGCGCGGGTACGCCGACACCATGCGGACCATGGGCGGCTGCCCGGACCTGTCCCCCGCCGAGTGCCGGCTGCCCGGGGAGCTGCCCGGCCGGGATCCCCGCGGCCGGCTCGGCCGGGAGGACTACACGGCCCGATCGGACTTCTGGGCGGCGGGCGGCCTGTCCGCGCCGGCCGTCGAGGAGGTGCTCGCCGCGCTGGGCCGGTACGCGGCGGAGGTGCCGGCCGGCGGGCGCGCGGTGGTGCAGTTCGACGGGGTGTGCGGCGGTGCCCTCAACCGGGTCCGGGCCGCGGACACCGCCTTCGTGCACCGGGACAGCGCCTTCCTCGCCCAGTACCTCGTGTACTGGCCGCCGGGAGCGGCCCGCGAGGAGGTGCTGCGGCACGAGGGCTGGCTGGACCGGCTGTGGCAGCGGCTGCGGCCGTGGGCGAGCGGCCGCGCCTACCAGAACTACGCCGATCCCAAGCTGGCCGGCTGGGCCGGGGCCTACTACGGGCCCAACCTGCCCCGGCTGGAGCAGGTCAAGCGCGTCTACGACCCCGGCCGACTGTTCAGCTTCCCGCAGGCGGTGCCGAGTGCCGGTGCAGGGCGTCGCGGAGCCGGCCGGCCTGGGTGACCAGCCGGGACCTGCCGGGGCGGGCGGCGGTGACGGCGAGCCCGTCCGGTTCGGGCGTGGCGGCGCCGCACTGCTCCACGCAGTCCGCGGCGATCGCGAGGAGTTCGCCGGTGCCGTTCGGCTGCGCGGGCGCGGTGAGCAGGGCGGGCAGCGCGGCGGCCAGCACGGCCCAGACGGTGGCGTACGCGCCGGTCCCGGCGGCGGTGCGGACCGCGTCGGCGAACCGGTTGGGCTTGACGGTGCCCAGGCGCAGCAGTTCGGCGAGGTCGCTGCCGAGGCGTACGGCGTCCAGTTCCTCCCGGGCGGCGAGGGTGAGCAGGGCGTCGACGGCGGCCAGCCGGTCCTCGCAGTGCCGGGCGCCGAGCCCGGTGGCGACCGCCAGGTGCAGGGCCTCCCCGGCCGGACCGCCGGCCTCGGCCAGCCGGGGCAGGATTTCGGCGGCGCCGCGCTCCTCGGAGGCGGCGCAGCGGGCGATCTGGGGCAGCAGCCAGGCGGCGAGGGTCTCCCGGTCCTCCGGCAGCACGGCGAGGTCTGCGGCCGCCAGGCGCCACCAGTGGCAGCGGGTCGTGCCGGTGTGCGGCCGTCCCAGGGGGTGGAATTCGGGCGGCAGCTCGGCCTGTACGAAGGGCCGTTCGCCGGTCTCGAGGACGAGGTGGGGGACGTCGAGACCGGCGTTCTCCCACCAGGAGGTGCCGGCCGGACGGGCGTCGGCGGTCCGGCGGGTGACGGCGGGGGGTGCGCCCGCGCTGCCGAGCCAGGCGGCGAGCCGGTCGCCCTGGCGGGTGTTGAGCGCGGCGGCCGCGGGCGCGGCGGCGGGGTCCCGGCGGACCCGCAGCAGGGCTTGGGCGAAGTCGGCGGGGGCCGGGCTGACGGCGAGGCGCCGGTACTCGGCCAGCCGCCGGATCAGCTCCTCCGGCTCGATCGAGCCGGTCTCGACGAGGGGGGTGGCCAGGAGGAAGGGCAGCGGGGCGGTCCGGACGTACCGGGCGGCCTCGCGGAGCCGGTGGTTCCGCACGTCTTCCAGGGCCGTGTGCCGGCAGCCCTGGTGGAACCGGGGGACGGTGCCGTGCCCGTGCCGGCGGGCCTTCGGCGCGACCTTGTCCAGGACTGCGGCGGCGACGACCTCCAGGCCGTCGAAGCGGTCGGGCGGGAACTGCGCGGCCGCATCGGTGTCGTCGAGCCACCAGCGGCCCGCCAGCGCGGGTCGCAGCCCTTCCGCCAGCGCCGGGCGGTCGCGGTGGGCGTGGCGGACCAGGCCGTCCAGGGCGCGCTCGAACTCGGCCACGGTGGCCGTCGCCGAGTTGACCACGGCGGCGACGAGTTCGACGGTCTCGGCGACCGAGCCGGGGGCCGGTGCGAGCGGCGTGGGGACGGGGCGGGGCGGCAGGAGCTCCCGGTAGTCCCCGGCCGGGGTGTCCGCTGCGGCGGCGTCGGCACCGAACAGCTCGGTGGCCCGGGCCCGGTGCGCCGGGCTGAGCAGGGCGGCGCAGTCGGCGAGATCGGCGCGCAGCGCCTCGTCCGCGGGGAGGTGGGCGGCGACCAGTTTCAGGGCGCGTTCCTGGATGTCGGTGTCCTCGTGGCCGAAGGCGCTGCCGAGGACCGGCAGCACGGCGGGCGCGGCGGCCGGGTTGCGCCGCAGCAGCTTGCCGAGCAGCACCAGCTGGGCGCGGACCAGTTTCTTCTCCGGGCGGAACAGGACGGCTTCCGTCATCTCGGTGAGCAGGCCGGTGTCGAGCAGGCCGGCCTCGGCGAGCCGGGCGAGGGTCTGCTGGGCGTATCCGGCGGTGGCCGAGGGGGCGTCGGAGGCCAGCGCCAGCCAGTCGGCGGTGTGCTGCCGTTCCTCGTCCTGGGTCGGGTCCAGGCGCTGGAGGAGGACGAGGTAGTACTTCAGCTGGGCGGGCTTTCCGCCGCGCAGCAGGCGGTCGATGCAGCCGTCCACCAGGGTGGCCCGGTCCACGCATCCGTCCTCGGCGAGGGCGGCCAGCGCGGACGGCCAGTGGTGCGGGTTCTCCGGGTCGAAGAGCCAGGCGAAGGCGTCGACCGGTTCGGCCGTCTCGAACAGGCGGGGGACCAGGTCTCGGACGTGCGGGTCGCGGCGCAGGGCCAGTTCGAGCGGGACCCCGGCCCTGGAGCCGGGCCGGTCCCATGCCAAGGCGGCGGCCCAGCCCTCCACGTAGGCGTCGGTGAGGGGTACGGGGCATGCGGCGTGCCGGACGAGTTCGCTGATCAGCGGGTAGTCCTGGCGGGCGGTGGCGGCCCGGCCGGCCAGCCGGTGGGCGAGGTCGCCGAGCCACTTCGGGTCCCGGTCGGAGAGCAGGTCGAGCAGGGTGTCGGCCGGGAGGTCCTGCCAGGTGCGCAGGTCGCGGGCGCCGATCCAGGCGGCGGCGGCCGCGGCTCCGGTGTGGCAGGCGGCTCCGGCGATCAGCAGGGCGCGGCCGCGGGCCTCCCGCTCGTGCCAGCGGTCCCAGTCCCAGCCGCGCATTTCGCGGCGCAGCTGCTTCAGTTCGTCGAGGAGGGTGCGGCGCCCGGCGCGGTCCAGGTGCTTCAGGAGACCGGGGAGTTCGGCGGTGCGGCCGGTCCGGACGGCTTCCAGGACGGTCTCGGGAAGGGCCGCGGGGGCGGTGTCGACCGCGGTGTCCACGGCCGTGCCGAGGACGGTGTCGAGGGGGGTGTCGAGGGCGGCGGTCATCGTGCGGCTCCGGTGGTGACGGCGGTGTTCGGGGTGGTGTGGTCCGGGGTGGTGGCCCGCAGGGCCATCCGGGTGGCGAGGGCGTGCTTGCAGGGGCCGCGGCGGCCCCGGTAGTCGGCCCACCACTGGCAGGTGCAGCTGAGGGCGCCCCCGGACTCGCGGACCTGGTAGCGGCGTTCGCCGGAGGCGACGAGGGCGGTACCGGATCCGTCGAAGGCGACCGCTCCGGCGTCCAGCAGGGCGCGGGCGGCGACCAGCCGCGGGTTGTGGCGTTCGGCGCGCCGGGCGTCGTACGGGAGTTCGCGGTGGAAGTAGGCGGCGTCGGCGATGTCGTAGCCCACCCGGCCGGCCGTGCCGAGGCGGGCCAGGGCGGCCCGGACCCGGGTAACCGGCATTCCGGACTGCTCGGCCAGGTCGGCGGGGTCGATCCGGGGCTCCCAGGCCAGCAGGACGGAGATGAGCTCCGCGTCCTCGGCGGCCTCGTCGGTGGCGAGGGCCTCCAGGACGCCGCCCTCGCCGGAGAAGCCGCGGTCGGCCTCCGGCGAGAGGGTGAGGGTCAGCCGCATCCCGGGCAGGGTGACCTCCCAGGCGCTCGCGGTGGGGGCGGCGGCGTCCGGTGCGGCCCCGGCGGGTCCGTACACGCGCAGTCCGGTGGCGTGCCGCAGCACTCCCTGGAGGGCGGCCAGGCGTTCGGGGCCGGGCAGGCAGACCGCGCCGGGCACCGGCCGGGTGGTGGGGCGCAGGGTCCGGCCGGCCGGGACCACCCACACCGGACCGCCGGCCGAGCCACCGCCCGGCGCGGTGCGCGGGAGCGAGCGGAGGAACCGTACGGCCTCGGCGGCCGAAAGTTCGGCACGGAGGTCGAACCCGGTGGAGATGACCTGGGATTCGGCGAAGCCGCGGAGCCAGCGGTCGGGCAGCGGGACCTTCTTCTCCACCACCGGCCCGTCCAGGGTGGTCACCGCCATCTCGTCCGGTCCGACCCGCAGGTGCAGCGGGTCGTCGCCGGTCAGCCGGGACAGTGCCGCGCGCAGCGGGTGGTTGACGTCGACGTTGGTGGTGCCGTGGCCGGTGTCGGCGCCGCGCAGGCCTTCGGGCAGGACGTCGAGCCGGGCGTACACGCCGCAGCAGCCGGAGAAGGATTCGAAGCGCAGCCGGTCGCCGTTGCCCGTGACGACCGGGTCGAGGGAGGCGCGCAGCGTACGCCGGTAGTAGCGGGCGGCCGCCACGTCGGCGACGGCGAGCAGGGCGCGGGCGGCGGCCTGAGGCGCGTTCAGGAACCCGGCGAAGAACCGGGGATGGGCCTCGGCCCCGACGGGGGTCAGGCCTCCGCCGGTCTCCAGACCGAGGGCCCGGCCGGCCGCGGAGGAGGTCAGGGCGGACGGGCGGGCATAGGCGACTGTGTGAGCGGTTCGCGTCATGTCCCGGAACGCTAGGCGGGGGCTCTGACAATGCCCCCGCCGGCGACGGGCACCAGGAGGTGTCCGGCGGATCAGCCGAAGTCGGGCCCCGAGGTGCGGGCACGCTTGAGTTCGGCGAAGCCGGGGACGGAAGCGGAGAGCAGCAGGGCGTCGAAGAGCCGGAGGGCGGCGTCGCCGCGCGGCACCGGGGTGACCACCGGGCCGAAGAACGCGGCTTGTTCGCCGTTTGCGTCCGGAACGGCGATGACCGGGCTGCCGACCTCCTCCCCCACCGCTTCGAGGCCCCTCCGGTGCGAAGCGCGCACCTCGGCGTCGTACTCCGTGCCGTCCGCGTGGTCGACGAGCTCGGCGGGAAGGTCCGCGGCCGCCAGGGCGGCCGTGATCGCTTCGAGGGTGGGGCCCTGGCCGTCGTGGTGGAAGCGGGTGCCGAGTTCGGTGTAGAGGCGGCCCGCCGCTCCATTGCCGAATTTCTGCCCGGCCGCGGCCACGACCCGGACCGGCCGCCACCCCTTGGGGCCGAGCAGTTCGTGGAATTCCTCGGGGATCCGGTCGAGCCGGCCCTCGTTGAGGAGGGCGAGGCTGAGTACGTTCCAGCGGATGTCCACCGGACGTTCCTTTTCGACCTCCAGCAGCCAGCGGGAGGTCAGCCAGGTCCAGGGGCAGAGCGGGTCGAACCAGAAATCGACCGGGATGGGTTCAGGCATGCGGTGCTCCCGTCGGGACGGCTTCGATGGCGCTGCTGGGGGAAAGGGTCGGCAGAATGCGGGTGAGCGTGAATCCGGCGGCGTCGAGAAGGGTCCGGAATTCCTCGGCGGTGCGTTCCTGACCGCCGCTGAGGACCATCATGTTGAGGTCGATGATCTTCCCCGGGGAGAAGGAGTCGTCGTCGGGGAGGACGGTGTCCACGATGAGCAGGCGGGCGTGCTCGGGCATGGCCCGCCGGCAGGACCGCAGGATCCGGACGCAGGACGCGTCGTCCCAGTCGTGCAGCACCCACTTCATCGTGTAGAGGTCGCCGCCTTCGGGGACCTTCTCGAAGAAGTCCCCGCCGGTCAGCTCGCAGCGGTCGGCGAGTCCGGCCTCCGCGATCCGGCGGCGCCCGTTCTCCACGGCCTGGGGCAGGTCGAGGACGATGCCGGTGGCCTCGGGGTGCGCGGTGAGGATCGCGCCGAGGAAGCCGCCCTCGCCGCCGCCGACGTCCACGATCCTGCGGTAGGGGCCGAAGTCGTAGGCCGCCAGCACGGCGTCGGCGACCATCGCGGTGAGACCGGTCATCGCCCGGCCCAGGTGGCCGGCCATGACCGGGGTCTGCTCGAAGAACTCCCAGATCTTCCGGCCGTTGGCTTCCTCGAATGCGGGTTCCCCCGACCTCACCGAGTGCAGCAGCCGGCCCCAGGCCCCGTGGTGGGCCTCGCCGAGTTCCATCAGGACGAACGAGCCCAGCGAGCCGGGCACATCGGTGCGCAGGGTCTCGCCGAGTGCGGTGGTGTGGTGACGGCCCTGCCCGTCGGTGCGGAACAGGCCGGTGGCGGTGAGGGCCCGCAGCAGCCGGTGCAGTGCGCGCGGGTCGGTGCCGGTGGACGCGGCCAGTTCGGCGGTGCTGCGGGGGCCGTCGGCGAGCAGGTCGGGGATGCCCAGCTCGGTCGCGGCGTGGACGGCGCGGGCGAGCCAGAAGTTGGTGACCACCTCGAACATGGCCTGGAAGGCCGGCGGCGGGGTGGCAGGCGTGGGCTGCGCGGGCTGCGGCGTGGTCGCTGCCATGGAGGTTTCGGTCTCCCGGGTCAGGAAGGGATGCGGAACGGCGCGGCGTGGTTGCGGGGGCCCGGTGGTCGGCCGGGCCCCCGCCCGGTGGTCAGGCGACGCTGATGCCGATCTTGCCGATGGTTCCGGCGCCGAACGCCCCGAAAGCCTCGGCCACGGAGTCCAGGCCGTAGGTGGCGCCGAGCGGCACCTTGACGGTGCCGGCCACGACGGCGGCGGCGAGGCCGTCCAGGGTGGCGGTGTCCGGGTTGGCCAGTACGGAGGTGACGGTCAGCGGCAGGCCCTCGGCCTGCTCCGGGCCGAAGCCCAGGGTGGAGGCGAGCCGGCCGCCGGCCGCGACCAGCCCGGCCAGCTGCGCCGGGTCGCCGGCGAGATGGACGGCGGCCGCGACGCCCTCCGGGGCGATCTCCCGGACCTGCGCGTCCAGGTCCCCGGTGTGGTCCACGGCGTGCGCGGCGCCCAGGCCGGTCACGAACTCGGTCTCGGCGCCCGGCTTGGCGGTGGCGATGACCCGTGCGCCGCTGGCGGCGGCCAGCTGGACGACGTACGCGCCGACACCGCCGGTGGCGCCGGACACCAGCACGGTGTCACCGGCCGCCGGGGCGATGGCCTCGACGACACCGACGGCGGCGGAGCCGGCCAGGCCCAGGGCGCCGGCCTGGTCCAGGTCCAGGCCCGCCGGGGCGGCGGTGATGCCGTAGCCCTCGGCGACGACCAGGTAGTCGGCGAAGGCGCCGTCGGAGATGACCGGCTTGCGTACGACACCGAAGACGCGGTCGCCGACGGCGCGGTCCACGCCCTCGCCGACCTCCTCGACGGTGCCCGCGAAGTCCTGGCCCAGGGTGATCGGAAACTTGTGCTCCAGCATGTCCTTGAACACCCCGAAGACGACGGCGCCGTCGAAGCCGTTGAAGGAGGAGGCGTGCACGCGGACGAGGATCTCGCCGGGGCCGGGGGCCGGCTTGGCGGTCTCGGTCAGGGCCGGGGTCGCGCCGAAGGAATCGATGGTCACTGCGCGCATGTGCGGCTTCTCGCTTTCGTGGTGGGAAATGAGAAAGGGAAACGGAAGGGAAACGGCGCGGAAAGGGAATTCAGCCGGCGGCCTGTTCGTAGGAGGCCTGCAGGACCGCCGCCGCCACTTCGAGTTCCGCGGCGTCCCGGGGCGCGTACAGCATCACGATGGTGTCGGGGAACTCGGGCCGCCGGACGATCGGGTGGGGTTCCACCCAGCCGAGCTCCGCCAGGGGCCCGAGGACCTCCCTGGGCACGGTCAGGTGCAGGAAACCGGACCGGTGGATGTGCCCGAACTCGTCCACGGACGGGTGCAGGAAGGCCTCGAAGGGCCGGTTGGCCTGGTGCAGGCGCAGCGCCAGCGAGGACGGCTCGGACACCAGGCTGGCACTCGTGTACACGCCGGGCAGGGCCTCGGCGCGGGCGATGAGCTCGGCGCGGATCTCCGGCGGGGAGAAATCCTCCAGCTGGTCGTGCGGAATTTCCCTGCCGGTCGTCGCGGGACGGGGCCCCTTCCGCGGCGGCAGTGCGGTCAGATCGACGGCCACGATTCTCCTCGGATGTGCGCACTTCCGGTGCGCTGGTTACTTCTTGTTCTCACTCGAATTCTGGGTGATCCTTGCCGCATGGGAGAAGACGGCACTTCAAAGAGCGCAACGCACATGGATGTTCCCGACCAGGTGGGAGCGGGTGCGGTCACCTGCCAGCTGCGCGATGTGCTGGACCGGGTGGGCGACAAATGGAGCGTGCTGATCATGGCGATCCTGGGTGGCGGCTCGCGCCGCTATTCGGAGCTGCGACGGTCCATCGACGGCATCTCGCAGCGCATGCTGACGCTGACCCTGCGCAGCCTGGAGCGGGACGGCCTGGTCATCCGGACCGTCACGCCCAGCACCCCGCCCCGGGTGGACTACGCGCTCACCCCGGTCGGGCAGACCCTTTCCGCCGAGGTGAGTTCGCTCATCAGCTGGTCGGAGCGGCACCGCGAGTACATCGGCCGGTCGCGGGACCGCTACGACGCGGAGGCGGAGGCCGAGGCGCGCCCCTAGGAGCCCGGGCGCGCGCCTCGGCGCGCGGGCCTAGGAGATCCGCATGTTCGCCATCATGCCCATCGCCCCGTGGTCGAAGATGTGGCAGTGGTAGACGTAGGTGCCGCGGTAGCCGGTGAAGGTGGCCTGTAGTTTCACCGTCTCCCCCGGCAGCAGGCTGACGGTGTCCTTGAGTCCGCTCTCCGGGCCCGAGGTCACCGGCCGGCCGTTCCGTTCCAGCACTCTGAACTGCACCAGGTGCATGTGGAAGTTGTGCGGGGCGAGCTGGTTGGCGTTGGTGACCGTCCAGATCTCGCTCGCCCCGTAGGCGATCTCCTGGTCGATCCGGTTCATGTCGTAGACCTTGCCGTCGAGGTAGGCCAGGTCGTTCGGGCTGCCGGTCTCGTCCATCCGCAGTTCGATGCTGCGCTGCCCGGTGACGGCGGGCAGCGCCGGCAGGGTCCGCAGGACGGCCGGGACGACGCTGCTGTCGGCGGCCGACCGGGTGACCCGGAACTGCAGGACGCGGCCGATGAGTTCCACCGGGCCGGGGGCGGCGGTCGACACGTTCTTCAGTTCGATGGTGCTGCCGACCGGGTAGCGGGAGAAGTCGATGACGATGTCGGCGCGTTCGCCCGGGGAGACGGGCACCGATGCGGTCCGGTGCGGGGCCGGGAGCAGGCCGCCGTCGGAGCCGATCTGGATGATCTCGGAGCCGTCGGCCAGCCGGAGTTCGAAGAACCGCATGTTGGCCGCGTTGACGATCCGGAAGCGGTACTTGCGGGCCGCGACCTCGAAGTACGGCCAGGGCTTGCCGTTGGCGAGGACGACGTTCCGGTTGAAGATGTCGTGCATCTCGTAGACCAGCGCGCCGCTTTCCGCGAACCGCGCGTCCCGGAGCTGGACGGGTACGTCGTAAGTGCCGGAGGGCAGGTTCAGCCGCCGTTCGGTGTCGTCGGTGAGGAGGTAGGTGGCGGTCAGCCCGCGGAAGACGTTCTCCGACTCCAGGTGGTGGGCGTGGTCGTGGAACCACAGGTTCGCGTGCGGCTGGGTGTTGGGGTACGTGTAGGTCTTGGTGCCGCCGTTGGCGGCGATGAGGTCCATCGGGGAGCCGTCGCTGTCCGGCGGGACGTGGGCGCCGTGCAGGTGGACCGAGGTCGGGTGGGCCAGGGTGTTGGTCTGCCGGACCACGACCCGGCGTCCGGTCTCGGCCTTGACGACCGGGCCGGGGAAGCTGCCGTTGAAGGTGCGGACGGTGGTGCTGCGGCCGGGCAGGATCTCCTTGGCGGCTTCCTTCATGGTCATGCTGTAGTAGCTGGTGGTCGCGGTGACCAGGTACGGCGAGAGCACCGGCGGGAGCGGCATGCGCTGGGCGAACTTGGGTATGGCCGCCGGGTCGAGGTCGGGTTCGGCGGCTCCGCCGCCGGTGTCGCCCTCGTTGGCGGCGGCATTGACGGCGGGCAGCAGCAGGCCGGCGGTGCCGAGCACGCTGGCCGAGGCGATCCCGGCGCGGAGCGCGGTTCTGCGAGTGATCACGGCGTTTCTCTTTCCCCCGTGGACGGTGATGGTGGTGTCGGTCAGACGGTGACCCGTCGGGCCTGTCGGCGGGCGTCCTCCAGCGCCTGCTCCAGCGAGGCCCGGGCCTGGGGCCGGAAGCCGGCCAGCCGGGGCACGTGTGCCGACTTCGTCAGCTCGGTGTGCAGGAAGGTGAGGTCGTCGGCGAGCGCGACCATGCCCAGGGCGGCCCGCAGATAGGGCTCCTGGAAGTCGTAGGACCGGCGGGGCGTGCCGGGGCCGTAGGCGCCGCCCCGGGCGGTGGCGATGACCACCTGCTTGCCGGCCAGCGGTCCGGTGCCGGTCTCCAGGTCGACGACCAGCGGCGGGATCAGGATCCGGTCGAACCAGGCCTTGAAGGCGGAGGGCACCGAGAAGTTGTGCATGGGAACGCCGGCCACGATGACGTCGGCGGCCAGCACCTCTTCGACGAGTTCCCAGGTGAGGGCCCAGCTGGCGGTCTCCTGAGGGCTGCGGGCGGCGGCGCTCGCGGCGCCGAGGTCGCGGGTGCCGGCGGTTTCCAGCCGGTCCATGACGGCGATCTGGGCGGCGTCGATGTGGGGCACCGGGTCGCCGGCCAGGTCCCGGTGGGTGTAGGTGCCGTCCGGGTGTGCGGCGCGCCAGGCGGTGGCGAATTCGGCGCTGACGCGGCGGGACGCGCCGTCGGGGCGAGGGCTTGCGTCCAGGTGGAGCAAGGCAGGCATGCGGGTGTCTCCCGGGTGGTGGAGAGGGTGGGCGGTGGGCCGGGGCCGGGCGGTCCCGGTCCGGTGTCAGGCGGCCGTGCCGAGTCGGGGGTAGCTGCCCAGGAACCGGGTTCTGGCCCCCAGGCCGGCGAGCCCGGCGACGGCTTCCCGTACCGCCGGGTTCTCGATGTGGCCGTCGAGGTCGATGAAGTAGCGGTAGCTGTCCAGCCGGTCGCCGGTGGGCCAGGAGTGGATCCGGCTGAGCTCGATGTCGCGGCGGGCGAACGCGCTCAGCACCTCGACGAGCCGGGCGGGCCGGTTGTCGGCGAGGGAGACCACCAGCGAGGTCTTGTCCTTGCGGGTCCGGGCGGGCGGGAACCAGGGCTGGGACACCGACACGAACCGGGTGACGGCGCCGGGGTGCTCGCCGATGCCCTCGGCGAGCGTCCGCAGCCCGTACAGGCCGGCGGCGATGGGTGCGGCGATCGCGGCCCGGCCGCCGGGCCCGCCGTCGGCGACCGTGCGGGCGGCGGCGGCCGTGGAGTCGGCCGGGACGGTTTCGGCGTCCGGCAGCCGGCCGGCCAGCCAGCGGCGGCACTGGGCCAGGGCGTGCGGGTGGCTGTGCACCTGGGTGATCTCGCCGAGGGCGGTGCCGGCCGGGGCCATCAGCGCGAAGGTGACCGGCACCTCGACCTCGGTGTTGATGTGCAGGCCGGCGTCGGCCAGTTGGTCCATGGTGTCCGGGACCACTCCTTTGACGGAGTTCTCCAGCGGGACCACGGCGGCCGCGGCCCTGCCCTGCCGGACGGCGGCGATGGCGGCGGGCACGGTGGCGTAGGCCCGGTGGGCGGTGCCGGCGGACGGCCGGGAGATGCGGTGCAGTGCGGCCTGGGTGAAGGTGCCTTCGGGCCCCAGATAGGCGTAGGTCACGACGTACCGCCGTCCTCGATCAGCCGCTGGAAGAGGACGGTGTCGAAGATGTCCTCCATGCGGACGGCCTTGCCGTCGCGCAGGGTCCAGGAGTGGACGAACTGGAGCCGTCGGGTGCGGCCGGCCAGGTTGGTGACGTCCCGGGTGCCGAAGACCACGATCCGGTCGCCGGCCTGGAGGAACTCCAGGGGCTGCAGGCGCATCCCGCCGAGGACGGTGGGGACGTGGGCGAGGAACTCCTTGACGCCCGCGTGGCCGTGCTTGGTGCCGCCGAGGCCGTAGGGGTGCATGCCGTCGGGGTGGATCCACTCGATGTCCTCGGCCATGGTGGCCAGCAGGGCCTCGATGTCTCGCTGGTGGAAGGCCTGGTAGGCGGCGTGGATCAGGTCGAGGTTGGTCCGGGGCCGTAACGGGCTCATCGGTGGGCTGCTCCTCGGCTGCCGGCGTACTCGGGATACAGGGACTCGACGGTGCGGCGGAGGCCCTCGCGCCAGCCGACCGTGCACGGGCCGGTCAGCTTGCGGCGCAGGGCGGGATCGAACCGGTAGGTCTCCCGGGTGACCGCGCTGGGCTTCAGCTTGGCCTCGACGCCGGTGAGTTCCTCGAGGTAGCGCAGTACGTCGGTCATGCCGACGGATTCGTCGCCGCCCCAGTTGGTGAGGGTGGCCGGGACGTCGGCGGCCTCCCACAGCCGCGGTACCTGCGCGACCAGGTCGTCGGTGTAGAGCAGGGAGGACCAGTTCTGTCCCTCCAGCGGGACCGGGATGGGTTCGCCGGCTAGCATCCGCTTGAAGTAGATCATCGGTACGCCGCCGTAGCCGCCGGGCCCGTAGGCGATGTTGAGCCGGGCGATGAGGGTGGGCAGGCCCAGGGTGCGGGCGTACGCGCGGACCGTGCCCTCGGTGGCGATCTTGACGACGGGGTAGACGGGAAGCCAGTCGGCGACCCCGTCGACGGGGTCGTCCTCCCGGTAGGCGTGGTCGAGGGTCTGCCGGGCGTAGAGGGCGCCGGTGGACACGTACAGGAAGGCCTCGGCGGTGCGGCAGTGGGTCATCAGCCGGCCGGCGGCGACGGTGTTGGCCTCGACGGCGGCGTTGAAGTCGCCGTCCTCGCCGCGCTGGACGGCGGAGTGGAAAACGTGGGTGAAGTCGGCGGGCAGGCCGTCCAGGGCGTCGTCACCGGGGTCGGACATGTCCCAGCGGAAGGTGGTGATGCCGTGCCGGGTGAGGTCCTCGGCGGCGCCGGGGGTGCCGAACCGGCCGAGCGCCCACACCTCGTTGTGCTGGGCGAGGCTCTTCGCGACGGGGCCCGCCACCTGGCCGGTGCCTCCGGTGATCAGGATCTTCTTGCCTTGCACGGGCTTCTCCTCAGTGGGTGGGGCCGTCGCCGAGGGCGCGGTCGAGTTCGCGGCGCAGGATGGACTGGAAGGTCGCGACGTGCTGGGGGCCCATCAGGGTGTAGTGCTCGCCCGGTACGTCGATGTAGTGGTTGGTGCCGGTGGCGTGTTCGTCCCAGCGGCGCAGCTCGTTGTTCAGCCAGTCCTCCTTGGTGCCGCGCAGCGGGACGGCGTAGAAGACGGACAGCGAGCGGACCGATCCGGTGGGTGTGTAGCTGCGGCCGAGGTCGGTGAGGCGGTCGGCGAGTTCGGCCCAGGCGGTGAACTTGGCGAGGTCCAGGTCGAGTTCGGCGAGCCAGCCGGGCGGGGCGAGTTCGACGAAGCGGGCGAGCTGTTCGGCGCGCGGCAGCCGGCGGAGCTGTCCGGGGAGGTCCAGGGACTGCTTCTTGTCGATGAGCGCGAGGAAGAAGGCGAGGTTGGCGGCGGTCTCGACGAAGTCGAGTTCGTCCATGCGGTACTTGATGTGGGGCGGGAGGTTGAAGCTGCCGACGAAGTCGACGCGCTCGCCGGCCGCCTCCAGCACCTTGGCGATCTCGAAGGCGACGGCGCCGCCGTAGGAGTAGCCGGCGACGGCGTAGGGGCCGTGCGGCTGTTTGGCGCGGATGGCCGCGACGTAGGTGTCGACCATCTCCGCGAAGCTGTCGAAGGGCTTCTCGCCGGGGTTGAAGCCGCGGGCCCGCAGGGCGTGGAAGGGGCGGTCGCCGACGAAGTACTTGGCGAGGTTGACGAAGACGAGGACCTCGCCGACGCCGGGGTGGACGCAGAAC
Source organism: Streptomyces sp. NPDC051211 (assembly GCF_040689505.1). Classification (NCBI taxonomy): domain Bacteria; kingdom Bacillati; phylum Actinomycetota; class Actinomycetes; order Kitasatosporales; family Streptomycetaceae; genus Streptomyces; species Streptomyces sp. NPDC051211. Next base: position 28,023 of record NZ_JBFBAV010000015.1, on the reverse strand, counting down.
AGCGGGGTCTTCTCGCCGGTGGCCTGCATGGTGACGATGGGGTCGTACGGGCGGACGGTGTCGCCTGCTTCGCCTGCCGCCGCGCCGGCTTCGCCGATGCGGGCGGCGAGGTCGCGGACGGTGGGCGAGGTCAGCACGGTGATGATCTGCAGGTCGTGGGCGCCGAGCCGGTGGGCGACCATGCTGCGCAGCCGCAGGATGTCGAGCGAGGTGCCGCCGAGGTCGAAGAAGTTGGCGGTGGCGCTGATCCGGTCGGGGTCGGTGTCGAAGAGTTCGGCGTAGATGGCGGCGAGGGTGCGTTCGGTGTCGCCCTCGGGGGCGTGGTAGCCGCCCAGGCGGCGCAGGACGAGGTCGGCGACGGCCTCGGTGACTCCGGCGTAGGCGCCGGTTTCCAGGCGGCGGCGCATCAGGCTGCGCTGGATCTTGCCGAGGCTGGTCTTGGGGAAGGCGTCCTGGGGCAGCGGCAGGATCAGGGCGGGGCGGAAGCCCCAGTGCGCGACGACGCCGGAGCGGACGGCGGACAGCACCCGGTAGAGGGCGAGTTCGTCGCCTTCTTCGGTCTCCGGGTGGAAGGCGACGACGAGTTGTTCGGTGTCGCTGCCGGGGGCGCGGGTGGGGAAGGCGGCGACGTAGGAGCGGCCGACGCCGTCGAGTTCGGCGAGCACGGCTTCGATGTCGTGGCTGTGGTAGTTGACCCCGTTGACGATGATGCTGTCCTTGCTGCGGCCGACGAGGGTGAGGCGGCCGTCGTCGATGCGGCCGAGGTCTCCGCTGCGGAACCAGCCGTCCGCGGTGAAGGCGTCCCGGGTGGCCTGCTCGTTGTTGTGGTAGCCGTCGGTGATCATGGGGCCGGTGAGCTGGAGTTCCCCGGTTTCGCCCGGTCCGAGTTCGGTGTCCCGGGGGCCGGCGATGCGGATGCGCAGGCCCTCGACGGGGACGCCGAGGTTGGCGAACTCCTGGTTCCGGTCGGCGGCCGGGAACTCGCGGGAGTAGATGCTGCCGGCGCAGGTCTCGGTCATGCCGAAGGCGGGCCAGAGGGCGTCGGCGGAGAGGCCGTACGGGGCGAAGGTGCGCAGGAAGGTCTCGCCGGTGGTGCGGACCACGGCTTCGCCGCCGCTGATGATGTGGCGCAGCCGGGACAGGTCGACGGGCTCTCCGCCCTCCTCGGCGAGCCGCCCGGCCAGCGGGTTCAGCAGCCCCAGCAGGAAGTTGGGGGTGAAGGTCATGGTGACCCGGTGGGCGGAGATCAGCCGCAGGAATTCGAGCGGGGCGGCGAGGACCGTGGCGGCCTCCACGTGGACCTGGCTCGCGCCCACCGACAGGGGTAACAGGTGGCATTCCAGGAGGGCGGCGACGTGGTCGAAGGAGACCCAGTTCAGGGAGGTGTCGGCGGAGGTCAGGCGGTGGTGGCCGTTCTTGGCGGGCATCGAGGCGAGCAGGTTGGCGTGGGTGAGCCGGACCGCTTTGGAGCTGCCGGTGGAGCCGGAGGTGAGGACGAGGACGGCGAGGTCCTCGGGGGCGGCCGGGTGCGGCGCCGTGAAGTCGGGGGTGGTGTCGTACAGCTCTTCCAGCTGGGCGACGGCGAGGCCGTCGGTGCGCGGGAGTTCGGCGGCGAGCTTGCCGGTGGTGACCAGCAGCGGCCGGTCCAGCAGGGTGTGGACGTGGGCGAGCTGGGCGGCCCAGCGGTCGGGGTCGCCGGACGGGGCGGCCATCGGGACGGGGACGAATCCGCCGAGCTGGCAGGCCCAGAAGGCGGCCAGGAACTCCTGGGGCCGGTCCAGCAGGAGGACGACCTTGTCCTGGGGGGCGAGGCCGTGCCGGCGCAGCCCGGCCAGCACCCGGCCGGCCTCGTCGACGAGCTCGGCGTAGGGGTGGAGGCGGCCGGCCCGGCCGGCGGCGCTGCCGGACGGGTAGCGGATGCCGGACGCGGGGTGCTGCTCGGCCGCGAGCAGGAGCAGATCCGCGATATTCCGCGGCGCTCGGACTGCTGTGGACATGATGGATTCCTCTCTGATGCATATGACAGAGAAATGCGTGCGCGGCTGTGCCCGCAGAGCACGCGGAAATGCGCCGGAGCGTGCCGGAGCGCGGCAGGCGTGGCGAAGATCCGGGACCGCAGGTCCCGGCGCTGAGGATGGAGCGGCATGGGCGCAGTCCGGCGGCACGCCTCTGGATACGAGTGCGCGCGGGAAGGCCGTTCGACTGGACCGCTATCTGATGAAGTGGACCTCGTGCTTCATGTCTCCCCCGGTTTTTGATGACTCCCGCGGAGCCTATTAATGGCCCTTCATTCTTGTCAATGCACGTTTAAGTAAACGGGTATGACGGACACGTTAAACCGGATTTCGATCGTCCAGCTTTGATGAAATTCAGTCAACTAATTCATGACCGCCAGAGGGTTGGGAAGGGACAGGTACCGGGCGGACGCCCCGTCCGCGCCGGTCCAGCGGAGCAGCAGATTGGCCTTGCCGGGCAGGTCAGGGGCGGCGAGCAGCTCCCTGATCTCGGGGAGGCCGTGCGCGGTGTCGAACCGGAGGAGTTCGCGCCGGACGGCGGGCCACAGTGATCCGGACGCGCCCGGGTGTCGTTCACCGATTGCATATGCGATTTCGGTCACATGGTTGACGAGCAGGCAGTAGACCAGCCGCTGCCAGCCGGCCGCGCGGCTCACCGCGGGCAGCCGTTTGACGCCCTCGGCGTCGCGGAAGAGCGTCTGGGCCGGGAGGCCGGCCCGGTCGAGGGCGATCAGGGTGTTCTGGAGGTGCGCTTCCAGGACGATGCCGTCGCGGGCGAACAGGTCGAGCACCGGCGGCACCACCTGGCGCAGGTACGCCACCCACCAGGCGACGGGGTCGGCGAGCCGGTCCAGCGGGCCGCCGGTGAAGCCCTCGGCGAGGGAGGCGGCCAGCAGCGGGGTCGCGCCGGGCAGCAGGTGGGCGTCCAGCCCGTCGCGGACGAGGACGGCCAGCTCCTCGAAGGCGAAGGCGGCGGTCCGGTAGCCGCGGTCGCTCAGCCAGGCGGCCGCCCCGGCGCGGTTCCCGTTCTCCGCCCGGGCGTCGAACGCGGCCTCGACCGCGGCGTCGGTGTCCCGCAGGGCCAGCAGGTCGTGCCGCCACAGCCGCCGTACGTCGTTCGTGATCCGTACGTCGAGGCTGAACTTGGCGAACAGGTCGGCGGTTCCGTCCCGGCCCGGCACGTACACGGTCCGGACCGAGGCGGTGGGCCACACCGGGCGCCGGGTCCGGCCCAGCCGGAGCAGCCGGCCGTCCTCGAGGGCGTCCCGCACGGCCGGGGTGTCCGCGACCAGGTCGAGCTGCCAGGGGTGGGCGGGCAGCAGCCGGTAGCCGGGCGGGGCGGCCGGGCCGTCCAGCAGGCCGGCCAGCGACTCGACCATGCCGGCGGCCCGCTCGCCGCCCTCCTCGACGGCTTGGTCCGCGCGGACCGCCAGGAACTCCAGCGGGAAGCTCGCGTAGGCCTCGGGCGCGTACGGCAGCCAGGTCCGGGCCGGGCCGCCGCCGCGGGTCTTGGGTGCCGGGTGGCAGGGGTGCCCCATCACCAGGGACTGCTCGGAGCGCAGGTACGGGTCCTCGGGCGGGCGGGCGCCGTTCCGGGCGGCCAGCAGGGCGGCCACCACCTCGCGGCTGTCGGCCATTTCCGCGGGCAGTTCGTCGTTGGGCACACCGGTGCTGCGGCGAAGCTCATCGGCGGTGAGTTTGACCAGCTCGGCGTGGCCGAGCGGCCGCCATCCGGCGGCGGTGCGCAGCTCGGGCCGGACGGGACGGCGCCCGCCGGCCACCCGGAGCAACCGCCCGCTGCCGCGCAGCCGGTGGATGCCGCCGTCCACGCGTTCGGCCGCCTCTTGGAGCAGGCAGTTCAGGAGCGGAGCGGAGGCGTACGCATCGGCGGCGTCGGAGATGTGGTTCACGGATTCCTAGTATCCGGGGTGAGAGCCAAGGAAGCGGAAGCGGGTACACACATGGATGACCGGTACGTGTCGGCCTCGCCGGCCGAGGATGCGATCGCCGGCGAGCTGGGCGCCGTACGCCCGGATCTGGTCCCGGGGTTCCGGGCGGCCCTGCCCGGGGCGCGGGCCGCGGTGCTGACCCGGCTGTGGCGCGGGCTGGCCGTCGACCCGCTGCCGTGGGTGGTGCGGCGGGAGACCGGGGCGGCCGGGCTCACGCTGGAGCTGGCGGGGGGTTCCCGGCTGCGGGGGCCGCGGGCCGATCCGTACGCGACGGCGGCGTATGTGACCCGGGTGGAGCTGGACGGGCGGGAGTTCCGGCAGGCCGGCGCCCTGATCCGGGCGCTGGGGCTGCCGCACGGGACGGGTTTCGCCGAGGAACTCGACCACAGCACGGCCTCGTTGGCGCTGTCCCGGGCATCGGCCGAGAGCCGGGCCGCCCGGGCGGGCGGAAGCGCTCCGGCCGGGCCTGCCGGGTCTGCCGGGCCGGTCGCGCAGGTCGCGCAGGTCGCCGGATGGGAATGGGAGCAGCGGGTGGTCGACGGGCACCCCTACCACCCCAACTGCCGTTCCCGGCCGGGGTTCTCGGCGGCCGAGCAGCTGGCCTACGCGCCCGAGCACGGCGGGGTGGTCGAGCTCGGCCTGGCGGCCGTGCCGGCGGACGGGTGCCTGGTGACCGGCGCCTGGCCGGCCGCGCTGCGGGACGGGGACCGGGTGCTGATCCCGGTGCATCCGTGGCAGGCCGGGCACGTCCTGAAGTCGCCCCCCGACGGGCCGCCGGGCATCGCCGCCCACCCCCTGATGTCACTGCGGACGCTCGCCCCGGCGGACGGGGCCTGGCCCGGCGGCGGCCCCGGTCCCGCCCCGCACGTCAAGACCGCGCTGAGCAGCAGGCTGACCTCCTCCGTCCGGGACATCTCGGTGTACTCGGTGGAGACGGCGGCGGCGGTGTCGGCGTTCGCGCAGACGCTGTCCGAACGGCTGGACGGGCAGCTGCACTTCACCCGGACCCTGGGCGCGGCCACGGCGCTCACCCCGGATCTGGCGGCGGTGCTGCGCGAGGCTCCCGAGGTGTACGCCGATGCGGACGCGGGCGAACGGGTTGTCCCGGTGGGGGCGTTGGCATCGACCGGCCTGCCCTGCTCCCCCGGCTGGACGGACCGGTTCGCCCGGCTGGCGCTGTCGGTGTGCCTGCGGGTGCTGGAGCTGGGGGTGGCGTTGGAGGCGCACGGCCAGAACCTCCTCGTCGTGCTGTCCGCGTCGGGCGAGCCGCTGCGGCTGGTGTACCGCGATCTGGCCGACGTACGGATCAGCCCGGCCCGGCTGGCCCGGCACGGGCTGCCGGTCCCGCCGGTGGCCGGCCGGCTGGTCACGGACGACGAGACCACCCTGCGGCGGAAGCTGTTCGGATCCCTGCTGGCCGGGGCGCTGGGGGCGACGACGGGTTCGGCGGCGGCCTTCGGCGAGGCACTCGCCGCCGCCTCCGGCTCCCTGCCGGACACCCCCGACACCCGGGCGCTGCTGACCGCCCCGTTGCCGACCAAGGCTCTGACGCTGATGCGGCTGAGCGTCGGGGTGACGGGTGATCAGTGGACCACGCTGGCCAATCCGTTGGCGTGAAACGGCGGAGGGCCGGCCCGCCCGGGCCGGCCCTCCGTGTGCTCGTTCGCCGAGGCGTCCGGTCAGCGGCGGCGCTGGGCCACGATGGCGCGGGTGACGATCGGCGGCAGCAGGTCCTTGGCCAGCTTCTTGACCTTCGACTGCGGGCGGCGCACCGGGGCGGGGGCCGGCTTGGCGGCCGCCGGAACGGGGGCCGGGGCGGGCGCCGGGGCCGGCTCGGGGGCCTTGTAGCGGGACTGCGGAAGGGCGGGGGCGATGGCGCGCTCGCCGCCGATGCGGATCAGCGGGGCGCCGGCCACCTCTTCCACGCCGTGCCAGAGGTCCTTGCGGGTCTCCAGCCAGGCCAGCAGCTCCTTGCGGAGCGGCTCCGCGTCGCCCCAGGTCGCGTACAGCTTGGTGCCGGTCACACAGATGACCTGCAGGCCGTCCTCGGCGACCGCGCCCCAGACCGCCGCGCCGACGCCCGGGCAGTGCTCGGCACGGTAGTCGTCGAAGACGACGACCGCGTCGGGGGCGCCGACGACGCGGGAGGCGGCGATGTCCCCGTTCACGTGCTCGTAGAGGTGGGAGGCGTCGATGTGGATGAAGCGGCAGCTCGCCCCGCGGACCTTGGCGGCGACCACGGAGGTCGGGGCCATGATCACGGTCGGCAGCTCGTCGTGGAAGGCGAGGTAGTTCGCCTCGAAGGCCCGCCGGGTGAGGGTGGAGTAGGACTTCTGCATCTCCTCCGTGTTCGACTCGTCCGGAGCGGGCGAGTCGAAGAGGTCACAGACGGTGAACTCCTCGTCCTTCTTGAGGTAGCTGCCCAGGAAGATGGCGCTCTTGCCCATGTACGCACCCAGTTCCAGCAGGTCGCCGCCCTGCCCCGGGTCGTCGTTCTGCCTCTTCAGGAACCAGTCGAACAGCAGCTGGTCGACTGCCCAGAACCAGCCCTTGACGTCTTCGAGCTGGGTGGGGGCGGTCAGGGCAGCAGCGGAAGCTTCAGACATGGAGCGGTCGTCCTCCAGGAAAATGGCACGGATCCGCCGCACAGCCTCTCTGCACGGGGACCGTCTGCATCTCCGACCCTAAACCCGAATCGGCTCTGTGCAATGGCTTTGTGACAACTGTGCGATCTCTTCTGGGCGTCGGGGTCAGGGGCTCGATCGGACGGGTGCCTCCCGGGTGCCGGCCGCGGCGGGTGCGGGCACCGGCGCGGGGGCCGGCACAGGGGCCGACGCGGGCTCCGGGGCAGGGTCCGACGCGGGCGCAGGGGCAGGGGTCGATGCGGATGGCCTGGTGGCGGGCCCGGAGTGGGCCCGGCGGGTGCGGCGCGGGTTCCCGAGGGTCCGGGGGACCAACGGCAGGCCGGTGGCGGTGAGCGGGTCCGCGGGCGGCAGCGCGAGGTGCCGGCGGAGTTCGGCCAGGGCGGTGTGGACGGGGGCGAGGATCAGCGGGGCGCCGGGGTGGGTTCCGGCCAGGGCGTGGGCGGTGGTCTCGATGGCCTCGGCGGCGTCCTCGGCCGCCGCCTGGCTCCACCGGCCCGGCCCGGCCACGTCGTGCAGGTGGCAGGCGGCCTCCGCCACGGCATCGGCCCGTTCTCCGACTCCCGGCGCGGCAACGGTCGGCATCAGCTCCATGCCGAGGTCAACGACCGCTGGGCCGGGACGTAATTCCCGGTGGAGCGGGCCGGCGCCGTGCCAGGATCAGGGACATGACCAATCGGGCAGCTTCTCTGCGTCTCCAACAGCTGATCGAAGCCCTGACCGCGCTGGCCGCGGACGCCGAGGCGCAGACGGCGTGGCTGCGGCGGTACGCCGTCCCGACGGACGAGCTCGCGCTGAACTTCGACGACGCGTTCTGGGCCGTCGGCCCGCTCCCTGCGAAGGCACTGGCCGGATGCCGGACGATCGACGCCACCCTCAACGGGATGAGCGGCCCCGGCAGCAGCCGGCGCTGGGAGCCGGCGGCGCTGGCCGGTGATGCCGGGTGGGCGCTCGTACGGCGGGTGGCTCGCGAGGTCCTGGACGGGCTGGAGCGGGAGGGCGTGGCGCGGATGCCCGAGATCGAGGTGATCCGGTGAGGGCCGCGCGGGTGCCGTTCGGGGACGTGCTGCGGGAGCAGTTGGGGGAACCGGGGCGGGCACGGCGGCTGGGGAGCAGTCCGCGGTCGCGGGTGTGGCGGATGGAACTGGCCGCGGGCCCGGTGGTGGTGAAGCAGAGCGTCGGCGGGGCCGATGCCGGGGCGCGGTTCGAGCGTGAGGTGACCGCGCTGCGGCTGTCCGGGCGGCGCGCGGCGGGTGTGGTGCCGCAGCTGCTGGCCGTGGACCCCGGGGCGCGGGTGCTCGTACTGGAGCACTTGGAGCACCGGCCGCCGGGCCCGGAGTGGCTCGTCGGGTACGCGGCGGCGCTCGCCCGGCTGCATGCGGCGGGGCGGGCCGAGGACGCCGGGCTGCTGCCGCGCTGGACGGGGCCGGGCGGGCAGGACGTGGAGGCCTTCCTGGCGCTGGCGGACCGGCTGGGGGTGCCCCGGCCGGCCGGGGTGCGGGAGGAGCTGGCCGGTCTGGTGCAGCGGCTCGCGGAGGCACCGGGTCATGCGCTGCTGCACGGGGACCCGTGCCCCGGCAACGACCTGCACACCGGGGACGGGATCAGGTTCGTCGACTTCGAACAGGCCTCGCTGGGCAGCGGGCTGGTCGAGCTCGCCTACCTGCGCATCGGCTTTCCCACCTGCTGGTGCGTGACGGCGGCGGCCGAGCCGCTGCTCGACCGGGCGGAGGAGGCGTACCGGGAGGTGTGGCGGGCGGAGACCGGCGGCGAGGTGGGCGGGGGACTCGCGGACGCCTGTGCGGGCTGGCTGATCCGCGGGGACGCCCTGGTGCAGCGGGCCCGCCGGGAGGGCCCCGACCACCTGGCCCGGATGACGTCCCGGGACTGGACCTGGGGCACCGCGACGGCCCGGCAGCGCCTGGTGCACCGGCTGGGCGTGGTGGCCCGGCTGACCGCCGACGACACCGCCCTGGCGGCGACGGCCCGCCTCTGCGCCGCCCTGCGCACCCGGATGCTGACCCGCTGGCCGGCCCTCCCACCGGTCCCGGCCGAACGGCCGGCATAGCGCCGGATCCTGGGGCTGGCCCGCGTCCGGTCGATCACTGCCGGACGAGGGCCGCCCACTGGAGCCAGAGCGGCAGCAGGAGCAGGGCGGCCACCGACGTCTTGATGACCAGGGCGGCGGACAGGTCGACGTCGATGTCGTAGCGCTGGGCGAAGATGAACAGGTTCTGCGGGGTGGGCATGGCCGCGATCAGGACCAGGTAGGCCAGCCAGTCGCCGGTCACCCCGAACACCGCCCCGCAGACCGCCCAGGTGAGCAGGGGGAAGGCCAGGCATTTGAAGGCGATGATCGCGGCTTCCTCGGCCGTGGTGCCGCGCAGGTTCAGCCCGAGGCCGCCCAGGTGGAGGCCGAGGGCGAACAGCGCGACCGGGGAGGCGCTGTCGCCGACGAAGGCGAAGCCGTCGAGGAGCACGTCCGGCACCGGGACGGACAGCAGGTTGAGCAGGATGCCCGCGTTGCAGGCGAGGACCAGGGGGGTGGCGAGGGAGGCGCCGACGGCGCGGAGCGGGTGGCGGCCGGCCGGGCCGGCCGTACGGCCCAGCTCCATCACCGTGATGACGATCATGGAGAGTACGCAGACCTGGAACAGCAGGACCGGGAACACCGGTGCCGCGGTCCCGAACACCGTGATGAACACCGGTACGGCGAAGTACGCGGTGTTGACCTGCACGGAGGCCATGATCCGCAGGGCCGCCCCGCGCGGTCCGCGGCCGCCGTAGAGCCGTGCGACCAGGCCCACCGCCAGGACCGCGAGTCCGGCGGCGGCCGCGTAGCCGAGGATCGCCCGCCACTGGAACAGGGCGCCGAGGTCGCTCGCGTAGATGTTGCCGAACAGGTAGCAGGGGACGGCGAACAGGAAGGCGTAGTCGGCGAAGGCCTTGGAGGTGTCGGCGGGCACCACTTTGCGCCGGGCGAGGAGCACTCCCCCACCGAAGGCCAGGACCACGGGTATGAGTTTCTCCAGTGTTGCTGCCGTTCCCACCGCTCGAGCCCCCGCCGTCCCGCGTCCCGCTGTCCGCGTCCCGCTGTCCCTGTTCTGCCGCGGCCTGGAGACTACGCGTCGGGATCACGAAGAGCGGACCCAGGCGGTGATCTTCGCGTACGAGGCGGGGCCGGTCCCGCCCGGCGACCGCGGCTGAGGCGTTTCTTTCGGATCATCCGGATCGTTGGCCCGGGTGCGCCCTGACTTCCGAGGGCAGGCGAACGGAGAGCCCCGTGCGAATGACCGACATCCAGCGTTGCGAGATCCGGCCCGGACGTCTTGTGGAATGGACGCTGCATCCGACGACCGTCGCGGCGGCGACCGGCCTGTCGGAGGATTCCCGCCCGCCCGCGTACGTCCAGGAGTCCCACGTCCGCACGGCGCGGTCGGTGCACGAGGACGGCCTGTTCGTACCGACCTGGATCGGCACGGCCTTCGACATGCCCGGGCAGGTCGATCTCGACGTCCTCCACGAGGCGCTGCGGGCCTGGACCCTCCGGCACGAGACGCTCCGCAGCGGCTTCCGCTGGGTCGGCGACGAGATGCGGCGCTTCACCCTGGACGCCGACGACGTCGTGCTGCACCGCCAGGACGTCGGCAGCTTCTCCGACGCGGCGACGCTGACCCGCTACCTGCAGGACCGATTCGACGGCGCGGCCAACGCCCTCACCTGGCCGAACTACATCTACACCGCGGTGGTCAGGGAGGACGGCACGAGCATCTACATGGCGTTCGACCACAGCAACGCCGACGCCTACTCGATCTACCGCATCGCCGCCGAGGTGCACGAGCTGTACGAGGCGGGCCTGGAGGGCCGCACCGTGGATGCGCCACCGGCCGCCAGCTACGTCGACTTCTGCGCGAGCGAGCGCACCGACGCCGACCGGATCGACGCGACGCACGCGATCGTCGCCCGCTGGCGGGAGTTCATCGGCCGGTGCGACGGGAAGCTGCCCGGCTTCCCCGTCGACCTCGGTCTCGAGGCCGGAGGGCCGCTGCCCCAGCAGAAGCTCATGCACGAGATGCTCGTGGACGACGCGGACGCGGCGGCGTTCGAGGCGTACTGCCGCCCGTACGGCGGAAGCCTGGTCGGGATCCTCGCGGCCAGCGCCCTCGTGCTCCGCGAGATCGGCGGGCACGAGGTGTACCGCACCGTCGTACCGCTGCACACCCGGGCGAAGTCCCAGTGGTCGGACTCGGTGGGCTGGTACGTGGGCGGTGCGCCGATCGAGATTCCGGTGGCGCAGGCAGCGGATTTCGACGGCGCGCTGGGGATGGTCCGGGCCGCCCTGCGGGAGAACCGGGCGCTGGCCCGGATGCCCATCGCCCGTGTGCTCCGGCTGCTGGGCTCGGACTTCCGGCCCACTTCTCCCGATCTGTACTCGATCGTCTCCTTCGTCGACACGCGCGCGGTCGTGGGCTCGGAGCGGTGGCAGGACCTGAATGCGTACGGGCTGATCCGGGTGTCGTACGGCGACCAGGTGTGCGCGTGGACCACCCGGCTGCACGAGGGGCTGCAGTTCGCCGGCCGCTACCCGGACACCGACATCGCGTACAAGAACCTGCGGTTGTACGTCGAGGGACTGCGGGAGCTCATCGTGGCGGTGGCCCGGAAGGAGTCGGCCGTGCGCGCCTGAACGCGTGAGGGCGCGTAAAAGCGCATAAAGATCGTCAAGGGCCGGGCGTGAGCTATGTTGGACGGGAGCGGCGGGAGAAGGAGGCACGAGGTGCCATCGGGGCAGCGGGCACGGGCGCAGGCCGCCGCGATCAAATCCAGCGGCCAGGCGCCGGAGCACGAGCGTGCCCCGGCGGACCGGGTGCGCGCCCTGTTCAACGGGCACCGCCTCTCCCCCGGCCAGCGCCGCATCGCGCAGTACCTCATCGACCACCTGACCGAGGCCGCCTTCCTGTCGATCACGGAACTCGCCGAGCGGGTCGGGGTGAGCCAGCCGTCCGTGACGCGGTTCGCCACCGCCCTCGGTTTCAGCGGCTACCCGGCGCTGCGGGACATGCTCCAGCCGATCGCGCTGAGCGCGGTGGCCGGGTCGCCGGAGAGCAGCAGGGAGATCCGCCGCAACGAGCTCCAGGCGGCCGTGGACGCCGAGATCGCGAACCTGGAGAACGTCCGGCGGCTGCTCGCGGACACCGACCAGGTGCTCGACCTCGGGCGGGAGCTGGCCCGGTCGGTGCCGTTGACCGTGCTCGGCCTGCGGATCTCGGTCTCGCTGGCCCACTACTTCGCCTATGCCGCCCGCCGCATCCACCCCGATGTCCGGCTGATCACCGAGGGCGGCAGCGTCGCCTACGACGCGCTGATGCAGTCCCGGGCGGCAGGCGGGACCTGGGTGCTGGCCTTCGCCATGCCGCGGCACGCCAAGGAGACCCTCTCGGCGCTGCAGGCGGCGCGCAGCGCCGGGCTGCGGGTCGCGCTGATCACCGACCTCACGCTGGGGCCGCTGGTGGAGGAGGCGGACGTGGCCCTGACCGCGGGGACCGGGGCCCGGCTGGTCTTCGACTCGTACGCGGCGCCGGGCATCCTGTCCGCGGCCGTGCTCCAGGCGATGGCGGACGCGGACCCGGAGCGGACGCAGGCGCGGCTCGAAGGCTACGAGCAGGTCGCCGAGCAGCACGGTTTCTTCCTGTAGGGCGGCTTCGTCCGGCTCCTCCCCTCTCCGACCTGGGGATTTTCAGCCCTGGTGCGGCATGAAATTTTTCATACCCTTGCCTACTCGACGGTATATATGTTTACTTCAGGCCACGCGAACCACCCAGGCCGGCGTTCCTCCTCCTCACGTCGGCCGGACCCCGCGTCGGACGGGCCCTCACATCCCGCACGGCGCACCCGGCGGCCTCGGTCAACCCCTGGGCCGAGGCCGCCACCCCCTCTCGATCACCGTTCGACACCCCTTCGGAAGCGACGAGAATGCCCACGACCGCCCAGATGGTACGCACCTCCCTCAGCCCCGACTGGCCCTGTCAGGTCAAGGCCCCCGGAACGCACGACTGGGAGCGCACGGCCGCCCGCTGGCTGCGGGACCTGCTGCCGGCCCGCTACGCCGGGTACTCCACGCTCACCCGCCACCCCATGCTGCTCGCCCGCCACGCCCAGCTCCAGGTGCAGCACGAGATCCGCGCGGTCCGCGTGGCCCTGCACACCAGCCGCCAGGAGCTGCCCGCGCTCGGTGTGGCCGAGTCCGTGATCGAGAACTCGATCCGGATGTACGCGGTGGAGCTGGAGCAGCTGGGACGGCTGGCCCGCGGCATACGGCTGGTCAGCGAGGCGCTCCTCCGCTAGGGCGCCGCGCCTCGCCGTCCGGGGGTCTTACGGTCAGAACCGGTTGGATCCGGCCATCGGGAAGCGTTGCGGCTCGGGCCGGACGAGCGGCTCGCGCCGGTCCGCACCGCCCGGCGCGGTCCGGCAGGTCACGTCCTTCGCGGGCAGCCGGCCGGTGACCAGGTAGGTGTTCACAGGGGCGTTCACACAGGAGGCAGGGTCGGCGAGGTAGACGCCGTGGCCCTCACCGCCGGCCGCCAGCACCATCCGCGAACCCTTGAGCGCGCGGTGCAGGCCCTGGCCGCTGGTCAGCGGGGTCTGCGAGTCCCACTCGTTCTGCACGGTGAGCACCGGGGCCGCGGTCTTCATCGGCGTCTCCGCCTCCAGCGGCCGCTGCCAGAAGGCGCAGGGCTTGATGTTGGAGGCGAAGTCCCCGTACAGCGGGTAGGCGGCCTTGTCCCGGGCCGCCTCCTTCCGGTACCGGCCCGGATCGCGCGGCCAGCTGTCGGTGTCTCCGCACACCACGGACCAGAAGACGGCCGTCCCGTTGTCGGAGGGCCGCTCGGGGGCGGTCATCCGCCGCATCAGGTCCGGCAGTCGCAGACCGGCCGGCTTCCCCTCGGCGGCGGCCTTCAGCGCGGCAATCACCGGAGCGGCCTGCGACGGGTAGAAGAAGATGCCGCGGCCGGCCCGGATGTCGTCGCCGGTGAGCTTCATCCCCTCGTAGTCGATCGGCTCCCGGTCGGCGCGGGCCACCAGGTCCCAGAAGGTCTTGGACACGGCCTGCGGGGTGGCGCCGAGGTGGTACTCCCCGTCGCGCTCGGCCGTCCACCGGGTCCACCGGGCGAAGGCGGGCTCGGCCTCCGTGGCCCACACCTGGATCATGCCGCGCCAGATCCGCTGCGGGTCCACACCGCTGTCCAGCACGAACCGGTCGGTCCGGTGCGGGAACATCTGCGTGTAGACCGCGCCGAGGTAGGTGCCGTAGGAGTAGCCCAGGTAGGAGATCTTCCGCTCGCCGAGCGCCGCACGGATCGCGTCCATGTCCCGCGCGGTGTTGCGGGTGGTGATGTACGGCAGCACCGAACCGGCGCTCTTGCGGCACTTGTCCGCGACCGTCCGCGCCCACGCCGCGTCGGACCGGAACGTCTCCGGCCGGTACGGCCGGTGGATGTTCTGCTCGGCCTCGGTCATCCCGCAGCCGATCGGGCTGCTGGCGCCCACCCCGCGCGGGTCGAAGCCGATGAGGTCGTACCGGTCGCGCACCTCCTTGGGCATCGCCCCGTGCACCTCGAGGGGCAGGTCGAGTCCCGCCCCGCCCGGTCCGCCCGGATTGAGCAGCAGCACCCCGCGCCGCTCGGCCGGGTTCTGGCTCTTCATCCGGGACACGGCAAGGTCGATGGTGCGACCGTGCGGGCGGCGGTAGTCGAGCGGGACCTTGAGGGTCGCGCACTCGAAGGCGGCCGGCTGGTCCGGGCTGCAGCGGTGCCAGGCGGGCCGGTGCGGGAGGTATGCGTCCGCCGGGTCCGCGGCGGCCTGGGTCGCGGACAGCAGCGGAACGGCCGTCACGGCGAGACCGGCTGCGGCCAGCAGGGTTCCGAGGCGTTTGAGGCGCACGAAGAGCCCGTCCTTTCCTTGGAGTTGGGTACGCGCCTCACCCTGTTGCATCCGACCGCAGAGCGAATCATTCCGGAGGTTCGATCCGCATACTCCTCACGACCGAGCCCAAATTAGGACAACTGGCCGACACGCCATTGCCCTTGTGCCGGCCGGCGCAGCCCCCTTGCCGCGGCCGGCTCCGCCACCCCCTACCTGGGTAGGACACCCGGGCCGGCACGAACGAAACCCCCGGGTCCGCGCTGCGGATCCGGGGGTGTGTCGCGGTGCGGTGGCGGCGTCAGGCGATGGAGGCCGAGACGATCGCGGCGACCGCGAGGTTGCAGGAGGCAGTCACCCAGACCGCCGGGTGCGGGTGCGGGTCGACCACTATGGCGCCGAGCTTGCCCGGCGTCACCAGGTCCACGACGAGGAAGGCCACGGCCATCAGCACCAGGCCGAGGACGCCGAAGGAGGCCGTGGCGGCCAGGCCCTTGCCGAAGTCGTCGTAGGTGGTCCAGATGGAGGTGAAGACGATGCCGCCGATCCCGAGCAGGGCCGAACTCAGCATGATTGCCGCATTCCGGTTGCGGTCTTCCCAGATCTGCCGGCCGAGCTTCCCGGGCGTCAGCACGTCCACCAGGACGATGCCGAGGATCAGCAGCACCAGGCCGAGGGCACCGTAGGCAGAGGTGCGGCCAAGTCCGTTGATGATGTCGCTCATTGAGAAGCCTGTCTCCGGATGTGGATGGGCGGGTGTCGATGGGAAGCTGAATCTATCGCACGGATGGCGGAAAGCCGACGGCCGGGGAGGGTGCATGCTGCGGATCCGGGCGGCGCGGACGGCGGAGGCCGCCGCACTGACCGAGCTGGTGCTGCGTTCCAAGGCGCACTGGGGTTACGACGCCGCGTTCCTGGCCGCCTGCGCCGCGGACCTGCGGATCCGCCCCGAGGACATCGCACACCGGCGGGTCGCGGTCGCGGAGGACGCGGACGGGACGGTGCTGGGTGTGGCCTCGCTGGAGGACGGGCCGGACGGGGCCGTGCTCGGGCTGCTGTTCGTGGAACCGGACGCCATGGGGCGCGGGGTGGGGCGGGAGCTGTACCGGAACGCCGTGCGGCGGGCCCGGGAGCTGGGCAGTCCGCGGCTGGTGATCGATGCGGACCCGCAAGCGGCGGGCTTCTACCGGGCCATGGGCGCCGTCCGCACAGGGCAGCCGGCGCCGGAGGGACTGGTCCGGTTTTCGGTGGAGTTGCCCCCGCCGGCCCCGTGGGTGGCGGCATGGACCGGCGGCCGGCCGGCCGTGCACCTGGGCAATGTCGCCGAGTTCAACGCGCAGTTCCGCGACGCCTCACTGGACCGGTTGCAGGGCCCGGCGCACCACTACGCCTCGCTGGCCGCCTTCTACAGCCCGCAGCCGGCCGCCCTGGTGCTGCCCCGGCCGGCCCCGGCGGGCTGGCTGGAGCTGCTCACCCGGCAGTTGGGGTGGGAGCCGGTGGAGCTGTACGACGGGGTGGCCGGCAGCGGGCCGGGGCTGTCGGCGGCCGTGCTGGCCCGCCCGTCGCTGGCCGGGCGGCTGCACGCGCTCGGGCTGCCGCTCATACCGTGGGGGCAGACCGAGGCGTTCGGCCGGCTGTCCGGGCGGCCACTGCCGGCGGACGCGCTGCGCTACGAGTCCAAGGCGGCCTCGCACCGGCTGTTCCGCCGCCTGGCCGGGACCGGCCGGCACCCCGGGATCGTGGTGCCCGACCAGGCGTACGCCGGGACCCGGCGGGCGGCGGCGCGGCTGCTGGCGGACCGGGCGCGGGCCGGGCGGACCACGGTGCTGAAGTCGGAGCACGGGGTGGGCGGCTCCGGGACCACGGTGGTGACGGCCCGGGAGGTCCGGGAGGCGGGCGGGGCGCGGGCGGTGCTGCGTCGGCTGCCGCGCGGGCC
This sequence comes from Streptomyces sp. NPDC051211, assembly GCF_040689505.1. Lineage (NCBI taxonomy): Bacteria > Bacillati > Actinomycetota > Actinomycetes > Kitasatosporales > Streptomycetaceae > Streptomyces > Streptomyces sp. NPDC051211. The sequence continues at coordinate 11,561 of NZ_JBFBAV010000015.1, read as the reverse complement.
GCTGCTGGTCGAGGAGTACGTGGGGGGAGGTGCCGGAGCCGGGGCGGTGCGGGACCTGACGTACGACGGGTTCGTGGACGGGTCCGGCCGGGTGTGGGAGGCGGGCGCCGCGGTGATGGAGGTGGCCGGCACCGGGTACGCGGGGGCGACGGTGGGCCCCGGGGTGGTGCCCGGGGCCGCCGAGGGCCCGCTGCTCGGGTTCGGGCGGGCGGTGGGGGCGGAACTGGCGGACTCCGGGTACCGGGGCTGGTTCGACGTGGACTTCGTGCTGGACGCGCGGGGCCGGCCGGCGCCGACCGAGACCAACCTGCGGCTGACCGGCCCGTCGATCGCCTTCATGGTGGCGGCCCGGCTGGACGAGGTGCGCGGCGGCCGGCACGTCGTACGGATGGTGGACCGGGTGGAGCTCGGGGCCCGCCTCCCCGGGCCGGCGCTGACCGAGTTCCTGCAGCACCTGTCCCGGTCCTGCACCGCCTTCGACGCGGTCTTCCTCCCGGCCATCCCGACCGCCGCCTTCGATCCGGCCCCGTTCCTGGGGGTGCTGCTGGGCGCGCATTCGGTGGCGGCGGTGGACGCGGCGGAGTCCCTGGTCCGGGAGGAGGCACGGCGCCTCGGCGAGATGTTCCACCCTGCGGACAGCGCCTAGGCAGGTGGCGCCGCGAGCTCCACAGGGGCGCACGGGGCGTGCGGGGGCGCATTGGCGCGCGGCGCGCCACCGGGGGTTCCGCGAGCCTGTGCGCTCCGTGCACCGCCGTGCGATTGCATCCCGTGGTGAAGCGTGACCAACGGCGCAGACCGAGCTGCAACGCCTAGGAGGCACCATGCCGAACGACCTGCACGAAGCCGGCACCCTGACCCTGGACGAACGCCGGCTCCTCGTCGACCAGGCGCTGGTCCTGTTCGAGCAGAACTACGTCCACCTGCCGCTCAAGACGGCCATGCACGCCGTGAATCCGGTGCAGCGCCTGCGCGTCCTGCGCCGGCGGCTGGAGCGGCAGACCGCGGACACCATGCCCGAGGAATGGCTGTTCCACGCCGAACTGTCGGAGATCTTCCACTCGGTCCGGGACCTGCACACCAACTACCTGCTTCCCGCCCCCTTCGCGGGCCGGATCGCGTTCCTCCCGTTCCTGATCGAGGAGTACGCCGACGAGCGGGGCCCGCACTTCCTGGTGACCCACGTCGCCGAGCAGTTCCCGGTCGACGACCCCAGGTTCCGGCCCGGTGCGGAGGTCACGCACTGGAGCGGCACCCCCATCGCCACGGCCGTCGACCTGCACGCCGCCCGCTTCGCCGGCAGCAACGCGGCCGCCCGGCGCAGCCGCGGCGTGCAGTCCCTCACGGTCCGTCCGCTGCGGATGCACCTGCCGCCGTTCGAGGAGTGGGTGGCCGTCAGCTACCTGGACGCCGACGGCAACCGGCAGGAGCTGCGGGTGAACTGGCAGGTCGACGAGAGCCTGCCGCCACTGGTCGACGCGGACGTCGTCAGCGAAGCCGCCCTGAGCCAGGGCCTGGACCTCGACGCGGACGAGACCGGGCGGGCCAAGGTGAAGCTGTTCGCCCCGCGTGTCGTCGAGCAGGAGCGGGCCGCCGCGGCAGGGGAAGAGATCCCCGTCTCCGCAGGGGAGGTCCCCACCTCGATGCCGACGGTCTTCCGGGCGCGCGAGGTCCGTACTCCCTCCGGCACCTTCGGCCACATCCGCATCTTCACCTTCGCCGTCCCGGATCCCGGGAGGTTCGTCGCCGAGTTCATCCGGCTGATCAGCGCCCTGCCCCAGAACGGGCTGATCGTGGACGTGCGCGACAACGGCGGCGGCCACATCCACGCGGCCGAGTTCGCGCTCCAGGTACTGACCCCGCGCCGGATCACCCCCGAGCCGGTGCAGTTCCTCAACACCCCGCTCAACCTGCGCATCTGCCGCAAGCACGAGCACAACCCGGAGATCGACCTCGGTACCTGGGTGCCCTCGATGGAACAGGCCGTCGAGATCGGCGCGACCTTCTCCAACGCCTTCCCCATCACGCCCGAGGACGGCGCCAACAGCATCGGCCAGACCTACTTCGGCCCCGTCGTCCTCATCACCAACGCACGCTGCTACTCGGCCACCGACATCTTCGCCGCGGGCTTCCAGGACCACCGGATCGGGACGGTCCTCGGGACCGACGACAACACCGGGGCCGGCGGCGCCAACGTCTGGACCCACGGCCTGCTCAGCGCCCTCCTGGAGGGGGAGGCCGGCGTGCCCTATGCCGAGCTGCCCAAGGGAGCGGGCATGCGCGTCTCGATCCGCCGCACGCTCCGCGTCGGTGCTCTGTCGGGAACGCCCGTGGAGGACCTGGGCGTCCTCGCCGACGTACGCCACCGGATGACCCGCCGGGACCTGCTGGAGGACAACGTCGACCTGCTGGCCCGGGCGGGCGAACTGCTGCGGACCCGGCCCCCGCGCACCCTCACGATCACGGACGCCTCGCGTACCGACGGCTCCCTGCGGCTCAAGCTGAAGACGGCCAACGTGGACCGGGTGGACGTCTACCTCGACGAACGGCCGCGGGAGTCAGTGGACGTCGCCGACGGCCAGGTCGACGTCACGGTGGACGACGCGAGCGCGGCCGAGGCGGTGCGGGTGGACGGGTTCGCGAACCGCGAGCTCGTCGCGAGCTGCCGGAAGCGGCTCGGCTGAGCGGGCCGGCCGGGCGGACCGGGCTGGGCGGACCGGGCGGGCGGGGCGGGCGGGTCGGGCGGGCGGGTGACTCGGCCGAGCGGGCCGGCCTGGTGGCTCGGCCGCGCCGCTCGGCCGGGCGGCTCCGGACGCACTGCACGCCCTGGACGCCCTGGACGCCCTATTGGCGGTCGGCGGGTTTGCGGGTCAGGTAGAGGGCGACGATGGCCGCCGCGAGCATCAGCGGGATGTTGAAGGTGTAGACGAGGGCGGCCTGCCGGGGCCAGTCCGTCTTGGCCGCCAGCCGGTAGAAGTTGTCCTGGGGCCACCAGGCGACCAGCAGGTAGACGACGGCCAGGTGGGCGGCCGTGGCGAGGGCCCGGGGGCGGCCGGTGCGCAGCATGCGGTCGCGGCCGGCGAAGAGGAAGACCACGCCGGCCGCGAAAGCCAGGCATTCGAAGAGGTGGAGGACGAAGAAGAGCGCGGCCCAGGGGCCGGGGACGCCGGCCAGTTCGGTGGAGCCCGGCCAGATGGCATCGGTGAGGAAGAAGGCGAGGACGGCCAGCAGGACCGTGGCGCAGCCGGCCGGCATGGCGGCCGGGGCGCCGTCCCCGCGCAGGGCACCGTACTTGCCGCTGCCGCTCCGTACGGCGGCGGGTTTCGGGGGCAGCGGAAGGGCCGTACGGTCCTCCTGGCCGGCCCGGTTGCGCGGCAGGGCGGGCAGCCGGACCACCGTCACGGGGATCTCCTCGGCGGGCAGGCTGCCGCTGAGGTGGGCCCGCAGGGTGGCGGCGTCCGGCAGGCGGGGGGCCGGGATCGCTGCGGCCGGGCGGGCGGCCGGGGCGAGGTACGCGACGAGGCGTTGCTGCAGCGGGCCGTCGGACACGCTGCGGACGAGGGCACCGCCGACGGCCGGATGCTGCCGGATGGCGGATTCGATCCGGTACGGGTCCACCGTGCGGCGGCCTGCGGTGATCCGGTCCCGGGCCCGGCCGGCGAACTCCAGCAGGCCGTCGGCGCGGAGCAGGCCCAGGTCGCCGGTGGGGACGGCATCCCCGCCGTCGGGCGGGGTGAGGAGGATCTCGCCGTCGCGGAGGTCGACCCGGCAGCCGGGGAAGGGGATGCCGAGGAGGGTCCGGCGGTCCGGGTCGTCGAGGGGGCGGGACAGCTGCGGCAGTTCGAACCAGGTGCCGGTGCCGGCGGTCTCGGCGGTGCCGTACACGTTGAGGAGCCGCACGCCCGGCCGCAGCCGGCCGTGCAGTACGGCCTGGTCGCCCGCATAGAGGCGGTCGCCGGTGACGGTGATCAGGCGGAGGGCGTTCAGCTCCGCGGGCGCGGCGGGCCCGTCGCCGAGCGGGGCGAGGAGGCCGGCGAGTGCGGCCGGATCGGTGTGGAGTACGGAGACCGCCTCGGCGTCGATCAGCCGGCGGAGGCCGGCGCTCGCCGCCCGCTCCGCACCGGCGGCCCCGCCGGCCGCCGCCCCGCCGGCCGCGGCCCCGGTTCCGGCGGCTCCGGCGGCTCCGGCGGCGATCAGGGCACCGCCGGAGCACAGGGCCCGGGTCCAGCCGGCCGCGAAGGCGGGGACATCGGGGCGGGCGGTGATCAGGTGGCGGTCGTCGGGGCCGAACCGGGCGGTTTCCGCCCAGGCGTCGTGAGCGGCGAGCAGCCGGGCGTGGCCGGTCCGGACGGGCCGGGGTTCCGTTCCCCCGGTGAACAGGACGGCGGCGGTGTCGCCCGGGGCGGTCCGGGGCGCTCCGGCGTCGTGGGCGGCGATGCCGGCGGCCTCTGCGTCGAGGCCGATCACCCGGTGGCTGCTGCTGCCCGAGTCCAGCCGGGGCCGGTACCGGGCGAGGGTGAGGAGGACGTACGGCCGTATCGTGCCGAGTTGTCGGAGGGCGGCCAGCCGGTCTTCGGGGTCGAGGAGGGCGTAGGCTCCGCCCGCCTTGAGCACGGCGAGGACGGCGACGAGGGTGTCGGCCGGATCGGGGACGGCCACCGCGGCGGTGGCTCCCGGCGGCAGCCCGGCGGCGAGCAGGTGGCGGGCCAACCGGTTGGCCCGCTCGTCGAGTTCCCCGTAGCCCAGAGTCTGCCGGCCGGAGACGACGGCCGGGGCGTCGGGGGTGTCCCGGGCCCACTGCTCGAAGCGGCGGGTGACGGTGTCGGTGGTGCGCGGACCGGATCGGGAGGATTCGGGTTCCTGCGTCATGTGCCGATGATGCCACCGGCCGCCGACAGGGGACGAGAATCCCTGGCGGGTACGGGAGTTGGCATCGGCGCCCGCTTCTTCGGCGCCTCCCGGCGGCTCCTGCCCGCGGCTCCTTTCGGCGGCCCCTCCGGGCAGCTCCTTCGGGGCCCTTCGGTCGTTTCCTTGACCTCAAGCTTGGTCGAGGTTCTAGCGTCGGGGCATGGATATGGAAGTCACCGCCTGGACCTCGCTGCACAGCGCCATCAACGCGCAGTCCGACCGCCGGCCGTTCTCCCGCGCGGTGCTGCGCCGGGTCGCCTCCTTCGCCCGCCCCCACCGGCGCGGCCTGCTGTTGTTCCTGCTGCTGAGCGTGGTCACCGCGCTGCTGGCGGTGGCCACTCCGGTGCTCGCCGCCCGGGTCGTGGACGCCATCGTCGACGGCGGCAGCACTGGTCAGGTCTCCCGGCTGGCGCTGCTGATCGCGGTGATCGCGGTGGCCGAGGCGGGGCTGGGGCTGCTCACCCGGAAGCTGTCGGCCACGCTCGGCGAGGGTCTGATCCTGGACCTGCGGACGGCGGTGTTCGACCATGTGCAGCGGATGCCGGTGGCCTTCTTCACCCGCACCCGGACGGGCGCTCTGGTCAGCCGGCTCAACAACGACGTCATCGGCGCCCAGCGGGCGTTCAGCAACACCCTGTCCGGGGTGGTCGCCAACTCGGTGACCCTGCTGCTGACCTTGACCGTGATGCTGAGCATCTCCTGGCAGATCACGCTGCTGGCGCTGGTGCTGCTGCCGGTGTTCGTGCTGCCGGCCCGCCGGATGGGCACCCGGATGGCACGGATGCAGCGGGAGGCCGCGCAGCTGAACGCGGCGATGGGCACGCAGATGACGGAACGGTTCTCGGCGCCCGGCGCGACCCTGGTCAAGCTGTTCGGACGGCCGGCTGACGAGTCGGCGGAGTTCGCCGCCCGGGCCGCCCGGGTGCGGGACATCGGGATCCGTACGGCCATGGCCCAGTCGGTGTTCATCACCGCGCTCACCCTGGTGTCGGCGCTGGCGCTGGCCCTGGTGTACGGGCTGGGCGGGTACTACGCACTGCGCGGCAGCCTGGACGCCGGCTCGGTGGTCGCCCTGTCCCTGCTGCTGACCCGGCTGTACGCCCCGCTGACCGCGCTGGCGGGGGCGCGGGTGGAGGTGATGAGCGCGCTGGTCAGCTTCGAGCGGGTATTCGAGATCCTCGACCTGAAGCCGCTGATCGCGGAGCGGCCGGACGCCCGCCGGGTGCCGGAGGGGCCGGTGTCGGTGGAGTTCGACGGAGTGTCCTTCGGCTACCCCTCGGCCGACAAGGTGTCGCTGGCCTCCCTGGAGGAGGTGGCGACGCTGGACTCCCGCGGGGGCACCCCGGTCCTGCACCAGGTGTCGTTCCGCGCCGAACCCGGGCAGATGATCGCCCTGGTCGGGTCCTCCGGCGCCGGCAAGTCCACCATCGCCCAGCTGCTGCCCCGGCTGTACGACGCGGACGCCGGGGCGGTCCGGCTGAACGGGATCGACGTACGGGACCTCAGCGCCGACTCGATCCGGGAGACGCTCGGCATGGTGACCCAGGACGGGCACCTCTTCCACGAGTCGGTACGGGCGAACCTGCTGCTGGCCCGGCCGGACGCGGCGGAGGAGGACGTCTGGGAGGCCCTTCGCCGGGCCCGGCTGGACGGGCTGGTGGCCTCCCTCCCGGACGGCCTGGACACCGTGGTGGGCGAGCGCGGGTACCGGCTGTCCGGCGGGGAACGGCAGCGGCTGACCATCGCCCGGCTGCTGCTGGCCCGGCAGCGGGTCGTCATCCTGGACGAGGCGACCGCCCACCTCGACTCCACCTCCGAGGCGGCGGTGCAGGAGGCGCTGGGCGAAGCCCTGGCGGGCCGGACCGCGGTGGTGATCGCGCACCGGCTGTCGACCGTACAGGCGGCCGACCAGATCCTGGTGGTGGAGGACGGGCGGATCGTGGAGCGGGGCACGCACGCGGAGCTGCTGGCGGCCGGCGGGCGGTACGAGGAGCTGTACCGGACGCAGTTCGATCCGGCCGGAGCGGGCGGCTCGCTGCCGTCGGGCGCATGATGCTGGCATGCCGCCGGATGCCCTGGAGCAGCGTGAGGAGCAGATGATGGACATCAAGCTGGAGCTGGTCGCCGTTCCCGTCACCGACGTCGACCGGGCCAAGGCCTTCTACGAACAGGTGGGTTTCCACGCCGACCACGACCACCGGGTGAGCGACGAGATCCGCTTCGTGCAGCTCACCCCGCCCGGGTCGGCCTGCTCGATCGCCCTCGGCAAGGGCCTCACCCGGATGGCACCGGGATCGCTGGACAACATGCAGGTCGTGGTGGCGGACATCGAGGCGGCGCACGCGGATCTGACCGCCAGGGGCATCGAGGTGAGCGGGATCGACGACCAGCCGTGGGGTTCGTTCGTCTACTTCGCCGACCCGGACGGCAACCGCTGGGCGGTCCAGCAGACGGTCCCGCGCAACGCGCCGGACCCGTCCTGAGGATCCGCGTCCGGTTCCGGTTCAGCCGGCCGGCTGCGGGCGGCGCAGGGCCACCACCCCGACGGCCAGCGCCCAGTAGACGACCAGGGCGGCCGTCAGGGCGGTGTTGCCCCAGCCGACCGCGCTGTAGAAGCGGGCCGCGTCCGTCCCGAAGAACAGGGAGGGGACGAAGGCCAGGTTGACCGCGGCGACGGCGTAGGCGGCGCGGGCCGTCCAGCGCGGCAGGACCCCGCTCCGCCGGATCGCGTATCCGGCGGCCGTGAGCGTGATGGCGGTCAGCAGCCGCGCCACGGAGCCGTGCAGGAGCATGTTCGCGTGGGCGATCGGTCCGTCGACGGTGGGGTCGAGCAGGCCCTCGGGGTGTTCGAGGACCACACCGGCTTCCAGGGAGGCGGCGACGAGGGTGACGACCACGTACGCCGTCCCCGCCCCGAAGACGAGGCCGCCGAGCCACTCGTAGCCGGCTCCTGCGGCACGGATCAGCTGGCGCAGGCCCGCCAGGAAGACCAGCAGGGCGCCGCAGGTGAGCAGGTTGAGCAGGATCCGGGTCAGGACGTTCCCGGCGGGCGGCGGGCCGGCGTACAGGAAGTAGAGCGGCACGCTGACGGCTGCGAGGGCGCCGGCCGCGATGCCGGAGGCGCCGGTGAGGCGCCGGATGACGGAGTGGTCCACCATGCGAATTCCCCTTCTGCGTATGCAATACGCTCAACGTAACACGTACGCAGAGCGGGGAGGCTTGAACGGGTGCACTCCGATGGGGTTGGGTGACGGCATGAGTGCTGAGCCGGTCCTGGTGGTGATGGGCGTCGCGGGCACCGGCAAGACGACGGTCGGCCTGCTGCTCGCCGCCGCGCTCGGCGTCCCCTATGCCGAGGGAGACGCCTTCCACCCCCCGGCGAACATCGCGAAGATGTCCTCGGGCATCCCGCTGGAGGACGCCGACCGGGGGCCATGGCTGGACGCCGTCGGCGCGTGGGCCGGCGGGTGCGGGGAGCTCGGCGGGGTGGTGTCCTGCTCGGCGCTGAAGCGGACCTACCGCGACCGGCTCCGCTCGGCCGCCCCCGCCGTCGTCTTCGTCCACCTCACCGGCGAACGCGCCCTGATCGAACGGCGGATGACGGCCCGCACCGGCCACTTCATGCCGGCCGCCCTGCTGGACTCGCAGTTCGCCACCCTGGAACCGCTGGAGCCGGACGAGCAGGGCGTGCCCGTGGACGTCGCCGGCACCCCTGAGGAAATCACCGAACGGGCACTGGCCGCGCTCCGCTCCCGGCGGGGCGGAACCGGCTAAGGGGTGTCTTGTCGATCAGGCCGGATCAGGGAGCGGCGTCTGGCGGTGCCAGGTGCCGCGAGCCCGGCCTGATCGACAGGACACCCCTTAGGGCAGCGCCGGGCCGCACCCGGCAACAGGGAACGCGGCGGGCCGGTCCGGGTGCCGGGGCCGGGGCCTAGCCCTTCAGTCGTTCCTGCAGTTCCTCCGTGTCGGCGAGGAACCAGGTCTGGCGCCCGCGGTTGCACTCACGGACGAAGTCCTGCAGGGCGGAACTGGCGCTGGTGTGGCGGGAGATGTCGCCGAGGACGACGATCCCCATGCGGTATTGGACGAACTTCTGGATGATGTCGCCGGCGACGCGGGTGCGGAGCCGGAAGAAGGTCTCGTCGAGCCGTTCGGCGGGGATGACGACCCATTGGGCACCCTGGTAGCCGGCGTTTCCGATGAGGTCCAGGGCGTCGGCTTCGCCGCCGATGGGCTCGCCTTCGGCGGGGCACATCAGGACGGGCACGTCGTGGATCGTCTGCAGGGTGCTCATGGGGGGCGAGCCTAATTCGGCACGCGGAGGCGGTCGACCCGATTTCGATCGCCACTGCGTCAGCCACTCCGGCCACTGTCCGGAGGGAGAGACAACGGGCAGGGGCAACGGGACGCCTCGGCAAACGGTGCGGACGACCGTCCAGGTTGCCGGTGGGCGTTGCTGTAGGCGTCCGCAGCCCCGGCTCCGCCGCAGCGGTCACTCCCGCTGTCCCCGCATCGCCACCAGCCGGTGAACCACCTCGGAATCCAATGCCGGGTTCGCCGCGGCCGCGTGGGCCAGCTCCTCGTCGTCGAGGAGTTCCGTCAGCCGGGGCTGCGGAAGATTCGGGTGGCGTGCCAGCGCGGCTCGCACGGCAGGGTCCGGGTCCCGGGTGAGCCGTTCTACGGTTGCCGGCGCGGCCTGGGGGTCGCGGGCGGCCAAGGCGCGGACCTCGGGGTCGTCGTGGTCGGCGAAGGCGGACAGGCCGGTGGTAGGGAAGTTCGGCCGGGTGGTGAGGTGCGCACGCTCGTGGCCGTTGTACTCCAGGAAGCTGCGCAGCAGTAGTGAAGCCGGGGCGTCCGGATGGTGCTGGGCCAGCAGGACGCGTACGCCGAGATCGTCGTCGACGGCCAGGCGCGCTACGAGGTCGGGCGGCAGAGAGCGGTCCGTGGCCGCCTTCCGGCGCAGCAGCGGGTGGGCGGAGCTCGCGTCTCGGCGGACGTCCTGGGGGTCTCGGGGCACGGAGGGCTCGGCCTCGAGGTAGAAGCATTCGTCCGTGGGGATCTCGTAGTCGATCTCGGCCCGTTCCTCCTCGCTCAGCTCGGGGTGCACGGATAGAGCCAGCCGGACCTTCGGGTCGGGGTCCGCGGCGAGCGCGCGGCGCTCGGCAGGTCCGAGGTCCGCGCGGCGGGCAATCCTCTCGCGCACCCTCGGGTCGGGGTCCGCTGCGAGCGCGCGGCGCTCGGCAGGTCCGAGGTCCGCGCGGTGGGCAATCGCCTCGCGCACCGCGGGGTCCGGATCGGTGGACAGGAGAACCACCACGTCGGAGTGCAGGCTGGGGTTGCCGGCGATCGCCTCCCGCTCTCGCTCGGCCACCGGAGCGGTGAGGACGGTGTCCACGACAGCTCTGCTGAGGGCCCGGTACATCAGAATGTCCCAGCGTGCGTGGCACGACCGGTCAGGCAGTTCGCGCTCCACCCACGCCGAATCCTGGTATCGCGCCTGCCTTTGCGCTCGCTCCCTGACGTCCTCGTCGGCGTCAGCCAGCAGCGCGGCCCGTGTGCCGGCGGGCAGCAGACCCCACTCTCCGACCCCCCAACAGCGGACCTTCGCAACCGGATGGGTGGGCATGGACCTACGCAGCCCGGTGGAGATCTGCCGGTAGAAGGTGCCGTGCAGCAGCTCGCCGTCGTACGTACTGATCATATGCACGACAGTTTTGTCAGGTAGCGGCCTGGGCGCACGCCCGGCAGGCAGGCGGGGAGCCTCGGCAAGGTGGGCACGGACGAACCATTCCGGGTCGTCCACCAGTTGTGCCCGTTGTGCTGGATCGACATGGGGGTTGCGGGCGAAGAAGCTGCGGGTGCGGGTGTCAGGGTGCTTGAGCACGGCGTCTACAACAGCGTCGGGCAGGATCCGGTCCCGGCACAGCACCATTCGTACGGCCAGCGGACCGTCGGCGAGCAGCCGCAGCAGGACATCTTCCGGCGAGGACGGATTCAGAGCCACCCCGGCGAGCCGACGCGTAGGCAGATCAGCGGCCTCCCAGATGTCCTCAGGCGTAGGCATGTGTCATGACCCCCGTGTCTCAACTGGCCTCCTCGGGGCCATCGGGGCAATGACCTTACCGGCCTCGCCCGGTTGCAGCCGGTGGGCGGCAATCATGGAACACCAGGGCGAAACACGGCAGCGTCCGACCTCCCATGATCGCCCGGGCAAGTCCTAGTCGGTCGGGACGCAGAGGACCGGGAGGTGGGGCAGGTGCCGGTCCAGGTGGCGAGTAGGTGTTGGAGGAGGTCCAGGGCCTGGTAGAGGGTCAGGCCCTGGCAGGGGCTTTTGGGCTGCTCCGCTGTTCGGTGAGGAACAGGTGGGCGGCGGTGACGAGGGTGACGTGTCGGTGCCAGCCGGTGAAGGACCGTCCCTCGAAGTGGTCCAGGCCCAGTGCCGTTTTCAGTTCGCGGTAGTCGTGTTCGATCCGCCAGCGTGACTTCGCCAGCCTGACCAGGTCCTTCGCCGGGATGTTGGCGGGCAGGTTCGAGACCCAGTACTTCACCGGCTCCGCTTCCCCTTCAGGCCACTGCGCGATCAGCCAGGTCAGCGGGATCGTTCCGTCGGCAGCGGGTTTCGGGCGCCGGCCGGCGAGACGGACCCGCAGAAGCAC